>JAJXVO010000167.1 GCA_021782105.1 bacterium | reverse complement strand
GGAGAAGCTCATCGAGCAGAACACCGCGGTGACGCGCGTGCCCGCCGAACAGCTCGACCAGGTGCTCGCCCCGATCTTCGACCGCACCGCCATCAAGGACGCCAGGGTCATCGCCACCGGCCTCCCCGCCGGCCCCGGCGCCGCCTGCGGCAAGATCTATTTCAACGCCGACCGCGCCGTTGAGGCGCACGCCAAGGGCGAAAAGGTTCTCCTGCTCCGCATCGAGACCTCCCCCGAGGATCTTCGCGGCATGATCGCCGCCGAAGGCATCCTCACCGCCCGCGGTGGTGTCTCCTCCCACGCCGCCCTCGTCGCCCGCCAGATGGGTAAGGTCTGCGTCTGCGGCGTCAGCTGCCTCTCCATCGATTACGACAAGCGCACCCTCGAGGTCGACGGCAAGGTCTTCAACGAAGGCGATTACCTCTCGATCGACGGCACCGCCGGCACCGTCTACGCCGGCATGGTCAAGACCGCCCCCTCCGAGGTCATCCAGGGCCTCATCCACGGCAACGCCGAGGCCAAGAAGAGCCGCACCTACCAGAATTACGTGCAGCTCATGACCTGGTGCTCCAAGGTCACCCGACTCCAGGTCCGCACCAACGCCGACACCCCCGAGCAGGCGCGTAACGCTGTCGCCTTCGGCGCCACAGGCATCGGCCTCACCCGCACGGAACACATGTTCTTCGAGGGCGATCGCATCGACGCCATGCGCGAGATGATCCTCGCCGACACGGTTGAAATCCGAAAGGACGCCCTGTCCAAGCTGCTTCCGTATCAACGCAGCGACTTCTTCGGAATCTTCAAGGAGCTGAATGGCTTCCCCGCCACGATCCGCTTTCTCGATCCCCCGCTGCACGAATTCCTGCCCCACACCAAGGAGCAGCAGCTCGACCTCGCCAAGAAGCTCGGCATTCCCGTCGAGAAGATCATGGCCCGCGTGCACGAGCTGCATGAGTTCAATCCGATGCTCGGTTTCCGCGGCTGCCGCCTCGGCATCAAGTACCCCGAGATCACCGAAATGCAGTCCCGCGCAGTCTTCGAGGCCGCCGCCGATGCCAAGAAGCAGGGTATCAAGGCGCAGCCCGAAATCATGATCCCGCTCGTCGGCTTCAAGAAGGAGCTCGATCTGCAGGTCGCCATCGTCCACGACGTCGCCCAAAAGGTGATGTCCGAGAAGAAGGTGAAGTTCACCTACAAGGTGGGCACCATGATCGAAGTGCCGCGCGGCGCCCTCACCGCCGACCAGATCGCCGAGACCGCCGAGTTCTTCAGCTTCGGCACCAACGACCTCACCCAGACCTGCCTCGGCATGAGCCGCGACGACTCGGGTTCGTTCCTCACGCCCTACATCGAGGCCGAGGTCTTCAAGAAGAACCCCTTCGCCTCGGTCGACCAGACCGGCGTGGGCCAGCTCATGCAGATTGCCATCGAGAAGGGCCGCAAGTCCCGTCCCGACATCAAACTCGGCATCTGCGGCGAGCACGGCGGCGATCCGGACTCGGTCAAGTTCTGCCACAAGCTCGGCCTCACCTACGTGAGCTGCTCTCCGTTCCGCGTGCCGGTGGCGCGCCTCGCCGCCGCCCAGGCGGCCGTGGCCGACCTGAACGCCGCGAAGGCCGCGAAGAAGAAGTGAGCCCGCGCTGAACGTTCTCAGCTTTCAAAGCCCGCCCGGTTCGCCGGACGGGCTTTTTCGTTTTCCGGAGGAATGAACCTGAACAACGTGGTTGTATTTGAACCACAGACACAGAGGCAACTCGGCGCGATCCCCCGCAATGGATGGGGCGCGCTGCACGTTCGAATCTTCCAGGCCAGCCCGACGTAGCTGAAATCATTCCCGCTTCCCGCTCCTCGCTTCCTTTAAAAAAAAGGCCCGGTCGAAACCGGGCCTCGCTGGAATCCTGCGCGCTCAGCGCATCGTGTAAGTGGAATTCCACCACGGTTCCTGGGCCGTCTTGACCACGCCGGATCCGGCATTCGCCGCCAGATGCTCGACGATCTTGTACACGAGTTCCGCTTTGTCGGCCGCTCCGGCCTTCGCGGCCAGCGCCTCCGCAGTCAACGCCGCTCCCTTCGCGGTCTTCAGCGCGTCAACGACCTTCAGCTTCAGCGCAATCACGCCGGTCGCCGCCTTCTTGCCGGCTTCCACCCCCGGCTGGTGATAGGCGTTGATGCCCACCAGTGTCGCGTAAAAGCCCACTGCGCGCTCGAACAGCGCAATCAGCATGCCCACGGTGCGCGCCGAGCAATCGGGCACCGTGATCGTCACCGAATGGCGGTTCTTTTCGCTCAGCGCATCGCGCGTCCCAAGCATGAATCCCTGAAGATAGTCGCCCGAGGTGATGCCGCTCTCAACCTCCATGCTCGGTCCCTCGCGGTCGCGAAGGACCTCGATGAACGTGACGAAGAAATTGTTCACCCCCTCGCGCAACTGCTGCACGTAGGCGTGCTGGTCGGTCGATCCTTTGTTGCCGTAAACGGCAATGCCCTGGTTGACCGGACGCCCCTGGAGATCGAGCTCCTTGCCTAGCGACTCCATGATGAGCTGCTGGAGGTAGCGCGACATTAGGAGCAGGCGATCCTTGTACGGGAGCACCACCATGTCGCGGCTGCCGCGGCCATCGGTCGCCCAGTACCAGGTCGCACTGAGAAGCGCCGCCGGGTTGTCCTTGAGATTCGGAACGCGTGTGACGGCATCCATCGCCGCCGCCCCTGCGAGCATCGCGTCGATGTCGATGCCCTGCAGCGCCGCAGGCAGGAGCCCCACCGCACACAGTTCGGAGGTCCGGCCGCCAACCCAGTCCCACATCGGGAAGCGCGCGAGCCAGCCTTCCCTGATCGCCACCTGCTCCAGCTTGGAGCCGGCGCCGGTCACCGCGACAAACTGTTTCGCAGGGTCGAGCCCCGCCGCCTTGAACGCCGCCGCAGCCTCGAGCATGCCGTTGCGCGTCTCCACCGTGCCGCCCGATTTCGAGATCACCACAACCAGCGTGTCCGCCAGCCCGGATCCAATCTGCCCCAGCACGTAGTCCATGCCGTCCGGATCCGTGTTGTCGAAAAAGTGCACCGCCAGCTTGTCCTTGCCCGGACGTGCCAGCGCCTGGTTGACCAGCTGCGGTCCGAGCGCGGATCCGCCAATGCCTACGACAAGCAGATGCTTGAATACGCCGCGCGGCCCCTTGACCGCACCGGAATGGATCCTGGCGGCAAAGGACTTGATCGCCTCGAGGGTCTCCGTGATCTCCTTGCTCAACTCGGCCGTCGGGGCGAGATGCGCCGCGCGCAGCCAGTAGTGGCCGACCATGCGGTTCTCATCGGGATTGGCGATCGCGCCCTTCTCGAGCGCCGACATCTCGGCGAAACATTTTTGCATCGGCACCGCCATCTGCTCCAGCGTGCCGTCGGGGAACGGCATCCGGCTCAGATCCAGCGAGACTCCGAGTGCGTTGTTTGGGAAGTTGTATTCTTTGAAGCGTGTCCAGGACATGAACGGTGATTGATCGAGGGTTGAAAAAGGGGGCCTTCGCGGCTGCCGGGCGAGGTGGCACCGACGGCGGGGGAGGCTCGGAGCGGCTCAGAAATCGTCGGCGTCGGTGTACGCGCCGAGCGATGCGCTGACCGCGAGCGCGCGGTATTTCGCCAGCACGCCGGTGGCCGGATTGGTCTTCCGCTTCCAGCCTTTGGCGCGTGCCTTCAGCTCCTTGGCGGACAAATCGAGCGTGATCGCGTTCTTCTTGGCGTCGATCGTGATCGGGTCGCCGTTTTTGATCAGCGCGATCGGCCCGCCATCGAAGGACTCGGGCGTGATGTGGCCCACCACGAATCCGTGGCTGCCGCCGGAAAAACGTCCGTCGGTGATCAGCGCGACATCCTTGCCCAGGCCCTTGCCCATGATCGCGCTCGTCGGGGCGAGCATCTCGCGCATGCCCGGGCCGCCGCGCGGCCCCTCGTTGCGGATCACGATGACGTGCCCCGCCTTCACCTTGCCCTGGAGGATCGCCTTGAGCGCGGCCTCCTCGCCCTCGAACACGATCGCCTTGCCGGAGAACGACAGGCCTTCCTTGCCTGTGATCTTCGCAACCGCGCCCTCGGGGGCCAGGTTGCCGTAGAGAATGCGCAAGTGGCTGTCGGCCTTGATCGGGTTGTCAAGCGGACGGATTACGTCCTGGTCGGCCGAATACGGCTTAACGCCCACGAGATTCTGGGCCAGCGTCTTGCCGGTGACCGTCATCACGTCGCCATGGAGCAGGCCGGCGTCGAGCAGCATCCGCATGAGCGGCTGCAGTCCGCCGATGCGCACGAGGTGCGACATCGTGTATTTGCCGGAGGGTTTGAGGTCGCCCAGCACCGGCACGCGCTTGCCGATGCGGGTGAAATCGCCGAGCGAAAGCTTCACCTTCGCGGCGTGCGCCATCGCCATCAGGTGCATCACCGCATTCGTCGAGCCGCCGAGGGCGATGACCACAGTGATCGCATTCTCGAACGCCTTTCGCGTCATGATGTCGCGGGGCTTGATCCCCTTCTGGAGCAGGTTCACGACCGCCGCGCCCGCGCGGACGCAGTCTTCCTTCTTCTCCTTGCCCACCGCGAGTTGGGCCGAGCTGTCGGGCAGGCTCATGCCGAGCGCCTCGATCGCCGAGGCCATCGTGTTCGCCGTGTACATGCCGCCGCAGGAACCCTCGCCTGGAATCGAGCAGGCCTCGATCGTCTTCAGACCCTTTTCATCGAGCGCGCCGGCGGCGTTGGCTCCCACCGCCTCGAAGACCGTGACGATGTCGCATTCCTTCTTGGTCTCGGGATGGATGCCGGGAAGAATCGTGCCGCCGTAGACGAAGACCGAGGGTCGGTTCAGGCGCGCCATTGCGATCAGGCAGCCGGGCATGTTCTTGTCGCAGCCACCAATCGCCACCAGGCCGTCGAAGCCCTCGGCTCCCAGTACCGTCTCGATGGAGTCCGCAATGACCTCGCGCGAGACCAGGGAGTAGCGCATGCCGGGCGTGCCCATCGCGATGCCGTCGGCCACCGTGATCGTGCCGAAGATGATCGATTTGCCGCCCGCCTCGTCGACTCCCGAACTCGCGCGGCGGGCCAGTTCGTCGATGTGCATGTTGCAGGGCGTGAGCATGCTCCAGGTCGATGCCACACCAACGACCGGCTTCTTGAAATCGGCGTCCTGGAATCCTACCGCCCTGAGCATGGACCGATTCGGAGCGCGGTCGGGACCGTCGTGGATGACCGCTGAGTGCTGACGAATGCTGTCTGGCGAGGATTTGGAGCTCATGTTCGGGAGAGGCGGAGGCAACCAAACGCCGTGCGCTCGGGCAAGCATCATCCTCGACGCCATTTGTGTGGGAGCGGTTTACGTTTTCTTGGTTGCTTCGCCTCCCGCCCACCCCTTTCACTCGCCCAGGTTTTCATGGCGTTCAACCTCAAGAAAGTTCTCCGTGCCCTCCTGTTCTCGTCGAGCCGCCCGCTGTCGGTGAAGGACGTCCAGGCCGCGTTCACCCGCTTCCACGAGCAGGCCACCTCGCCCGTGACCGAAGACGACGACTCCGGCTCCGTCACGCCAGTCGAGGTCCCAGGAGCCGAGGCCCCCGCGCCCGCCGTGCCCGAGGGTGTTTCCATTCCCGCGCTCCAGGAGGCCGCCACCCCCGAGTCCGACCCGCTGGCGCTCGCACCCGAGGACTCGGAGCTATATCAGGAGGTCCCCTCTCTCGTCACCGCCTCCCAGATCCGCGAAGCCATGGATCAAATTGCGGAAGAACTCAGGATCTTCGACTTGGGCCTCCGGCTCGTCGAGGGCGGCAGTGGGTACCAACTGGTGACCGAACCCCGTTTCGCCAAATGGGTCCGCGTCCTCCGCAACGAACCGCCCCCCGTGCGCCTCTCCCAGTCCGCCCTTGAGACCATGGCGGTGATCGCCTACCGCCAGCCCGTCACCCGCACGGAAATCGAAAACATCCGCGGTGTGTCCGCTGAGGCTGGCGTCAACAAGCTCCTCGAACGCGAACTGATTTACATCGTCGGCCGAGCCGATCTTCCCGGACGCCCACTCCAGTACGGCACCACCGACAAGTTCCTCGAGTTCGTCGGCGTGCGCTCGCTCGATGAGCTTCCCGCCTCGGACGTCCTTTCCAACCGCCAGATCGACGACTGGCTCCAGAAGTCCACCGACGCTCACACCCCCACGGATGTCGAGATGGGTCTGCCACTCGAAGTGGGGGAGGGGTCGTCCCCCAATTTCGACGAGGTCTCCGTCGAGCATTCCCGCGAGTCCTCGGTCGAGTCCCCGCTGGCTCAACCGGAGCCGCCTCCCGCCGTCCCCTGAGCCATTCCCCCTCCATGGATCTCACTCCGCTTCGCGAAAAGATCGATGTCCTCGATCACAGGATCGTGGATCTTCTCAACGAGCGCCTCGCGCTCGCTGCCGAGATCGGCAAGGTCAAGCGCTCCAAGGGAGGAGAAATCTACGTTCCCGAACGCGAGGACGCGGTGCTTCGCAAGGTCGCCGGCCTCAACAACGGCCCGATCAAAAACGAGGCCCTGCAGGCAATCTACCGGGAGATCATGTCGGCCGCCATCGCACTCGAGAAGCCGCTGCTCATCGCCTACCTCGGACCCGAGGCCACCAATTCCCACATCGCTGCGATGAGAAAGTTCGGCGCCAGCGTCGATTACCGACCGATGCCAAGCATCGGAGACATATTCACCGCTGTCGAAAAAGGCGAGGCCGACAACGCTGTCATCCCGATCGAAAATTCCACCGAGGGCAGCGTCCGCGAGACGCTCGATCATTTCGTCGAAAGCGATCTCAAGATCGTCGCTCAATTCTACACCGAGATCACCTACGCCTTCATATCAGCCTCGCCGATCGAGGAGATCACCAAGGTCTATTCGAAGGATCAGTCGCTCGCGCAGTGCCGCAACTGGCTCGCCCGGCATGTGCCCCACGCGCAGCTCATCGACGCCCCGAGCACCTCCCGCGCGGTCCAGATCGCAAAGGAGGAGAAGGGTGCCGCCGCTGTCGCCGCCGAACTCGCAGCCCAGCTGCACGATGTGCCCATCCTCGCAAAAAACATCCAGGACAAGGCCGACAACACGACCCGCTTCTTCGTCCTCGGGAAAAAACCCGCAGGCCCGGTCGGAGGCCGTCGCGACATGTCGAGCTTCCTCATTTCCCTGGGCGACGACGCCGCCTCCCACTCGGGCGCTCTCCTCAAGATGCTCATGCCCCTCGCCGAGCGCGGAATCAATCTCACCAAAGTTGAATCCCGCCCCAGCAAGAAACGCCCCTGGGATTATTACTTCTTTATCGATGTCACCGGTCACTTCGACGACCCCGAGATGAAGGCCGCCCTCGCCGAACTGAAACGCTTCTGCCCGCTCGTAAAGTGGCTCGGGAGTTATCCCGCCGTCGTCTGACGGTTGCCACACTCGCGCCGCACGGCATGGATTTGACGCCGGCTCGCCGGCATAAAAAAACCCCGGACCGTTCAGTCCGGGGTTCAAAGTGTCTGCCAGGGGCAGCGTCTCCGCTTACTGGGCAGTCGCGTCGGGAGCGGGCGCTTGAGCAGCGCCAGCAGAGGCGTCCGCCGCAGCCGCAGCGGCTCCCGCACCAGGCTTCTTGAGAATGATGATCTCGACCCGGCGATCCTTCGCCATCTGGTCTTCGGTGCCATTCTTGATCGCCTCAAGGCTGCCCTTGGAGGAGGTCTCAAGCCGCGATGCATCCACGCCGTGGCCGGTCAGCCACTGCTTGGCCGCTTCCGCACGACGCTCGCCAAGGCCCATGTTGTACTCGGCGGTGCCGCGCCAGTCGCAATGGCCTTCGAGCAACAGGCGATGCTGCGGATGATCCTTCAGATACTGGGCCGCAGCCTCGAGCTTGGGACGCTCGGACGATTTGATCGCCGAGCGATCGAAACTGAAATAGACCGGCTTCAGCAGCCCGCGAATCGTAAATTCATCCTCCATGACATCCGAGCGCTGAGTGAGCGCTGGGGCGTCCGGATTGATGTTCACATTCTGCGGCTGCACACCCATGTCGGCAGCTGCCGGACCGGTGGAGCCGGGGCCCATCATGGTCTGGTCCGGAGTAGGACGCAGAGGCTTTTTGGTGCAGCCGGCCAGAACGACAACGGCGGAAATGAGAGCGAGGGAAAACGGCTTCGCGGCAATTTTCATGGAAAAGGGATGAACAAGATCGCGGTTATTGGATAAGTACCGGTGCGCGGCAAGGTTTTAATGGATGCTCTCGATAGAGAGCCATAAACGGGTGCTTTCGGGGCAGCCATCGTGAGGCGAACATCGCTCACGTGGCTTTCTTGGGCTCCACGAGCCCGATCTCCAGAGCATACCGAGTGAGGCTCGCCACATCGTGCAAATTCAACTTGCGCATGAGATTGGTGCGATGGTTATCGACCGTCTTCACACTGATTCCCAGTTTGTTGGCGATGTCCTTCGTGCTGTTGCTCTCCGCCACCAGCTGGAGAATCTCTCGCTCGCGATCCGTCAGAAAGTCCGGCGTGTTGCTCGCACTCGGGTTGGCGACGACGTTGCGCAGCAGCGCGGCCACGGCCGGGCCGAAATAGGTGCCGCCGTTTGCGACCGTCTCCAGCCCCTTCTTGAATTCAAAGAGCCCCGCCGTCTTCTCGACAAATCCATGGGCGCCCGCTTCGAGCATCTCGCGCACGAGCACCGGATTT
>JAJXVO010000004.1 GCA_021782105.1 bacterium | reverse complement strand
CAGTCTCACGCAACCGCAGTACTGGTACGAGAAGCTGCCCGACTCGGACCCGCTGGTGCAGGACGGCTACATTCACAAGATCACCTTTTACAACGAGATTCCCTGCCCGAGCTACGGCCTCTACCTCAACGAAGCCATGCCGCTGCTCAACAACCGCGACATCCGCGTCGGCATCAACTACGCCACCGACTTCGATCTGGTCGACAAGCAGTACTTCCACGGCGACTACGTGCGGATGCAGACCTCCGCCGACGGCTTCGCGCAGGTCCCCTTCCCGGGCATCCACGCCCGTCCCTTCTCGATCCCCAAGGCCCTGGAGTATTTCGCCAAGGCAGGTTTCACCCGCCGCGGTCCCGACGGAATCCTCGTGAACGCACAGGGCCAGCGCCTCTCGTTCACGATCACCTGCGGCGACGCCCCGCTCAAGGACGTGCTGACGATCCTCAAGCAGCAGGCCGCCAAGGCGGGCCTCGAGTTCAACATCGAGATGCTCGACGAGACCACCGCCTGGAAGAAGATGATGGAAAAGCACCATCAGATCGCCTTCGTCGCCTTCAACGTCGCGGTCGAGCCCTACCCGCGTTACTGGGAGACCTTCGACTCGGTCAACGCCCACAAGGCCCAGACCAATAATCTCACGAACACCGACATCCCGGCCATGGACAAGCTGATCGACGCCTACGATCACGCCACGTCCATGGACGAGATCCGCATGCTGGCGAGGAAGCTCGAGCTGATGGTCCATCACGACGCATCCTTTGTACCCGGTTTCAAGATACCGTTCTACCGCGTCGGCACCTGGCGCTGGATCCGCTGGCCGAAGGATTTCAATGTCCGCTTCAGCCAGTACGCCGGCCAATATGGCCTGGACTGGATCGATCCGCAGATGAAAAAGGAGACCCTCTCCGCACGCTCGGCCGGAAAGACCTTCCCGCCCGTCATCAAGGTCTACGACCAATGGAAGAAGAAGGACGACTGACCGTGCCCGCGCCCTCCATGAGCGATCCCCTCCTCAGCGTCCAGGACCTCGCCGTCGGCTTCGAGACCGACGACGGCCTCGTGCGCGCCGTCGACCGCATCAGCTTCGAAGTCACGCCGGGCCGCACGCTCGGCATCGTCGGCGAATCCGGCTGCGGCAAGAGCGTCACCGCCCTCTCGCTCATGCGCCTGCTGCCCCAGCCGATGGGCCGCGTGCTGGAGGGCAGGATCGTCTTTCAGGGCCGCGACCTGCTGGCCCTCCCACTCGAGCAGATGCACGCCGTGCGCGGCGCCCAGATCGGCATGGTGTTCCAGGAGCCGATGAGCGCCCTCAATCCGGTCATGCCGATCGGCAAACAACTCTCGGAGGTGCTGCTGCTCCACGGCAAGACCACCAAGGCCGACGCTCTGAAGCGCTCGGTCGACATCCTCGCCAAGGTCGGCATCCCCTCCCCTGAAGTCCGGATTGGCGAATATCCCCACCAGCTCTCCGGCGGCATGCGCCAGCGCGTCGTCATCGCAATGGCCCTCGCCTGCCGCCCCGCCCTCCTGATCGCCGACGAGCCCACCACCGCCCTCGACGTGACGATCCAGGCTCAGATTCTCACCCTGATCCAGGACCTCCAAAAGGAAATGGGCATGGCCGTGATCCTCATCACCCATGATCTCGGCGTGATCGCCGAGACCTGCGACGACGTGATCGTGATGTACGCGGGCCGCGTGGCCGAACAGGGCGCCGTCGCCGACATCTTCGAACACCCGACCCATCCCTACACCCGCGGCCTGCTGGCCTCGATCCCGCGTCTGACGGGTCACCGCAAGACGCGCCTGAACACGATCGAGGGTCTCGTGCCCGGCCTGCGCGACATGCCCGCCGGCTGCCGCTTCGCCAACCGATGCCCCCATGCGCAGCCTCGCTGCTCCGAGGCCGTCCCCCCGCTCGAATCCGTCGGCCCCGGCCACGACGTCAGTTGCCTGCGCTGGCGCGAATTGCCCGCCTTCTCCGCTTCCTGATGTCAGACCAACCGACACCCCTGCTCGAAGTGCGCGACCTGCGCACCCACTTCCCCGTGAAGGGCGGCGTGTTCATGCGCGCCGTCGCCAGCTGCAAGGCCGTCGACGGCGTCAGCTTCCAGCTCCTTCCCGGCGAGACGCTCGGCTTGGTCGGCGAATCCGGCTGCGGCAAATCGACCCTGGGCAAGACGATCGCGCGCCTGATCCGCCCGACCGCGGGCCAGGTGCTGTTCGAGGGCGCCGATCTGGCCCCGCTCTCCCGGAGCCAGCTGAAGCCTATCCGCCGCCACCTACAGATGGTGTTTCAGGATCCGGTGGAATCGCTGAACGCGCGCCACACCGTCGGCGCCCTGGTCGAGGAGCCCCTCATCATTCACAACCTCGGTTCCGCGGCGGAACGCCAGCAGCGGGTCGAGGAGCTGCTCGCCAAGGTCGGGCTGCCCAGGGACGCAGCCCGGCGCTACCCCTTCGAATTCTCCGGTGGCCAGCGCCAACGCATCGGCATCGCCCGCGCGATCGCACTCAACCCGCGCCTGGTCATTTGCGACGAGCCGGTGTCGGCCCTCGACGTCTCGATCCAAAGCCAGATCCTCAACCTCCTGCTCGACCTGCAGCGCGACCTGGGCCTCTCCTACCTCTTCATCGCGCACAATCTCGCGGTCGTGAAACACATCTCCGACCGCATCGCCGTGATGTACCTCGGACGCATCGTGGAGCTCGCGGACGCCGACGAGTTGTACGCGAATCCGTGCCACCCGTACACGCGCGCCCTCATCGCGGCGATTCCCGAGCCCGACCCGCGCCGCGCCCGCAAACGCACAGTCATCCAGGGCGACCTTCCCTCCCCGATCAACCCGCCCCCCGGCTGCCCCTTTCACCCCCGCTGCCCCCACGCCACCGACCGGTGTAAAACCGAGGTCCCCTCGCTGCGCACCGTCTCAGAGCCAGGGAAGCCGTTGCACACAGTGTCGTGTCACTACGATCTGTAGTTAAACCACGGACACGAAGGGCACGCAGAGAGGCGGTTGAGGGAGAGCGCTGATCCCCTTCAGTGACGCCACAGTGCATCATACGCCGACCGCAAATATCCAGGTTTGACCCCTCGAGATCGCCCGACTCCGCTTGTCCTTTCCGGCCCAGCCTCCGCCGCGCATCCGCGCTCAACCAGCAGCCTCCCTATCGATGCGGGCCCGACTTTTGCCATCCTCGGACGGAGCATCCATGACTTGCGCCTTTTTTATCCTCCAGTTGGCGAAGTCGGGTTAAGTTCGATCATGCGTCCGAGACGCAGCGCAGGTTTAGCGCGTGGGAGGGTTCATCAGTAGGATTAATTATAGGTAAACAACATGTGCGTGGTGCTACTGTTAGCTGGTAGTGATTAAGCATTCTTACTTACACAGGCCTAGTGTTGTTACTAATCATTCGCAACGTATCGTCTCTCTTACGTTTTTTCCGGAGGCAACCCCTCCTATGACTGCCTGATCGTCCGGCGAATTGGGTTGGAGCGTTGTGCGCGAACGTGAGCCTCCATGGTCTTCATTGTTTAAGTACCTATGCCCCAATCCATTGACATGCCTTTGCTAGGTTAGCACTCCGCTCATCCCCGAGCCCGCTTCAACTCGCTTCGTTGTCTTTCCCATGCACACTCAAGAACCGACTCTAATTCGTCGCCTCACTCGCTGGGCGCTGCCTGCGTTCCTCGCAGTTGCCGCACTGGCCATCCCCAACCGTGCCGTCGCAAACCCCTTTGCGGCCACCACCTTCAGCCCTGCCTCCCAATCGGTTGATCAGGGTAACACGTTCAGCGTAAACGTTGTTATGACCGTGCCCTCCGGCGGCTATACAGCCAACGGCATCGACGCGCTCGGTCGATTCGACCCCTCGATGCTGCAGGTCGTCTCGGTCAGCGCGGCCGCCGGATCGCCGTGGACCACGGCCATCTCCGGGCACACGACCGGGTTCGACAACACCAACGGCACCTTTGAATTTGCTGGGCAGGGAGGCAACGTCTCCGGCTCCGCAGTCACTGTGGCCACGGTGACCTTCAAGGCCGTTGGCGCGGGCTCGTCCGCCCTCACGTTCGCGAACGTCAACGAATACATCGTCGGTTACGGCCCCTACGGCGTGAACGGAAGCGCGGGCGCCGGCTCCGTCACGGTCAACGCTGCGATGCAGCTCCTGTTCTCGGACCCCCTGACCGGCCCCAGTAGCCCCAACCTCGCTCCCATCCCGAGCGGCAAGTATGGTTACACCGCCTCCGGTCTCGCGCGTACGCAAAGTGGCAACGCGACGGACCGCCCGATGGTGACGACCGGCCAGAGCGCTTATCTTACCCTGACCAATTTCGTCGCTGAAATCACTGTCACGCTCCCGTCGTCCGATCTCCTCTTCTTCGGCTTGGGCCAGGGAAACCCCGACTCGGGCTACGACAATGAGCCCTCGAATGCCTTCTACTTCCGGGTTCATAACAACTTCCAGGGCTACTCGGGCATCCAGGCCGATGTCCGCACCACGAGTGCCGATCCGAGCAGCGGGTACCAGGCGATCAACCAGATCGGCACCTACTCCAGCGGCTCCACCATCACGCTGCGCATCGTGCGTCTCGGCGACAGCCTCACGATGTCGATCGTGGGTGGCGGCAGCGTCACCTACAACCTCTCCGCGTATCCCGGCCTCGGTCTGACCAGCTCGAATACCTGCGTGTTCTTCGGCAACACCAACGTTGGCTCGGTCTTCTCGAACCTGAAGATCTACCCGATGCCGGCTCCCGTGGTCACGAGTGACACCGTCAGCGGCGGCTATGGCTCGTCGTTCAGCTACACGATCTCGGCGAGCAATTCGCCGACGAGTTATGCGGCCTCGGGGCTCCCCGCGGGCCTCAGCCTGAGCGGTAACACGATCTCGGGCACGCTGCCCATTTCGGTCGGCGCGCTCACGATTGGCCTCTCGGCGACCAACGACGGCGGCACAGGCACGGGCACGCTCACGATCAACGTGGTCGACACCACGCCGCCGGTGATCACCGCGCCCTCGACCGTCACGGCCGAGGCAACCAGCGCGGCGGGGGCGGCCGTCACCTTCACCGCGACCGCCAACGATGCCATCAGCAGCACGGTGCCGGTCGTCGCCACGCCGGCGTCGGGCAGCACCTTCCCGCTTGGGATCTCTTCGGTCTCGCTGTCCGCCACCGACGCCGCGGGCAACACGGCCACGCAGACCCTGCTCGTGAGTGTCGTGGATACCACGCCTCCCACGCTGACCGTTCCGGCGAACCTCTCCGCCGAGGCCACCAGCGCATCGGGCGCCGTGGTCACCTTCTCCGCCACGGCCACGGATCTCGTGACCGCATCTCCGGTGATCGCCTACAGCGTCGCTCCCGGTTCCACGTTCCCGCTCGGAGTCACGACGGTGAACGTCACCGCAACCGATGCCGCGGGCAACGTGGCCAAGGGCTCATTCACGGTGACGGTCGTCGACACGACCCCGCCGACCGTCACCGCAAGCCTCACGCCCCTGCGGGCCGGCGGCGACGACGAATCCGCCCAGCTCTTCAAGGTGGCCTTCTCCGCCACGGACCTGTTCGGCATCAAGGGCTCCGCGCAGGCGACCCTGAACGGCGTCGCCGTGACGAACGGCCAGATTGTGAAGCTGAAGCTCACCCGGTCTGGCGCGCAGCGCGTCGACAGCGACGACCACGTGCTCCACATCCGGGCCACATCCTTCCTGCTCACCGTGACCGCGACCGACACGAATGGAAATGTCGGCACCGCGACCGCCGTCCCCGTGTTCGTGAAGCACGGCCAGGACGACGAAGGGAAGGACGGCGGCAAGTCCGGCCAAAGTGGCGACGACAAGAAGGCGCACGACAGCGGCCACGACGGCAAGGATTCGTAAGGGTCCTCCGAATACCAAAATCATCCCCAGGGGCCCGGCCAGGTGCGGGCCCCTTTTTCATGCCCGCCCACGCCGGCCACCTTGAGGTTTGCCGTGACCGGCGTTCGCCGCTGGCTCGGCGGCCCCTTCGGCCGGCCGTAGCCGGGAAGCCCTGCTAAGCCGACGGTTAAGCTTGCCGGTCACACCGGGATGAATAAGGTTGTTTCAACCTTTAGGCCATGCCTAACCAACTCTCAAAGTCCAAGCGTCGCCAGAGTCTCGCCGAGCACGAGGCAGTATTGGCTGCACTCGCAGAAATCGCCCGTCGCGAAGACACGACCGTGATGGCGTTGCTGCGTCAGGCTACCCGGGAACTGGTCAAGAAACGGGCGGGCAACCCGACTCAAGTCGAGCGACTGCGGCAGACCGTTTGGCAGAAGGCTCCACGGATGCCGGTGCAGTTCAAAACCGCCGCGCAGGTGGCGCGTTTCAAACGGGCGCAGCGCGAGTTTGACCAGGTGCTTCTCGACTTGGCGCTGGCCAGTCCGCAGGCGATTCAGCAGCGCAATTCCATCGCTTCACCGCGGCGGGCCGTCCGGATGGTCAACTTCGATCTCGCCCATGCCACCGCTACCGTCTGACGCCGAGCCACGTCCGCCCGAGGATTTCGCTCTCCTTCTGGCAACAAAAGAGCCGGTCCTTCTCGTGGGCGGCCAGGCCGTGAACTTGTGGGCCATGTATTACGAAACACGGACGGCCGCACTGGCGCCGTTCGTTTCGCGGAACGTGGACGTGCTCGGCGACCGGGAGACTTTGGAGGCCCTTGGCAAACTGGCCGGCACCAAGCCGCAATTCTTTCCGGTCAAGCCCCCGACCAATGAGATTGGGGTGGTCATTGCAAAGGATCACAACGGCCTTCCGCTTCTCATCGAAGTGCTCCGCTACGTGCATGGCGTCAGCAATGAGGAACTGCGCGAACCCGTTTACACCCTCGCGGTGGGCGAAACCCACGTCCAGGTCCCCGGCCCGATTGCTCTCTTGCAGGCGAAGATCGCCAATGTCGCCGACATTGCCCAAACGGGACGACAGGACGCCCGGCACGTCGCGATTCTCGCCCAGATTCTGCCAGCCTACCTTGAAGACCTCCAGAGGTCGGCCATCGAAGGACGAATGGAGGAGCGCACGTTGATCGAATTTCTGGAGCGCCTGCTTGCCGTAGTTACGGCGAAAAAGGCCCGAAGGGTATTCAAGGAATTGCAGCTCGACGCTCGCACCCTCTTCGCCGGGCTTGGCCATGAGAAGCTGTCGAAGCTTCGAGCGTTTGTAGAAAAACGACTGCCTCGCCAACTCTCGTATCCGCCAAAACACACTGGGTATCACCGCGCGGCCAAGCCGAAGGGCCGAGCCAAAGTTGTCATCTCGGCAGTCAGGTCGAGCAGAAGGCCGTGCGCCGCGGGGTTTTTCGCAGCGTGCCCGAATTGCAACGGGCCATCGCCAACTTCTTGAACGCATGGAATGCCCAACCAACTCCCTTCGTTTGGACCGCCAGCATCGAGCGCATCCTCGAAAAAGTGCAGCGCGCCCGACACCGACTTGAACAAATCAAACCGGGCTCCACCCGCACCAAGCGCTCACGAGGCCTTATGCCGAGTTAATTACGGGACACTACACTAGCGCTCCCCACCGCCACAATTTCGGCTGACACCGAAATACCTACGGTGCGTTCATCACTTTTTAGGCGGGTGCCAGCCTTTCGCTGGCGTCCAGTGTCCATCAAATGCCACGCCGTTCGCGGCTGCACCCATCACGGGCCATGCAAAGGCGCGGACGACATCCAATGTCGCAGCCATTTCAACGGGCGCGAGCGCATTGCGGCGGATGAACGTCGCCCAAGTGACGGTCTTCAGTGCGGCGAACTCCGGGGTGAGTGCAACCGGCATCGTCGCCGGCAAGGGCATTTCGCGCCGGGCGAATGTTCGGGTTATTGCGTCCTTCAGTAGTTCGCCTTCAAACGGAAACTTTCGGCTGAGAAACCAAAGATCGAAAAAGTCCTTCATCCGCGTGTTCGCCTCACCCAAGCGAACACTCGCTTCGAGCTTTTCGGCCACGACCGTGTAGATTGGATACGCGCGCAGATGCGGGGCGGGAAAATCCAGCAGCGCTGGAAATTCGACTTCTTCCGGCGCGGGCGTGACAACATCGCCGAACCCGATGTCCACCTGCACGGAAATCCGGGCGTTCTCCAACCGCGCTTCCAGCGTAATTCGTGTGCCGGGATATGCGGCTTCCTCGCGAATCGACGCAGCCTCCACACTCTCCGGCAGGAAGGTGAGGCCATCGGGCTCAATTTCGAGGCGGCACAGCTCTGTGAAAATCGCCTTCAACGTCTCGTCTTCATGCGGACCCGAGCCAAGAAGGTCCACGTCACGGGTAGGCCGATGGGTTCCGTCCGACCAAATGGCGAAGAGCATCGCGCCTTTAAGCAGGAATTTTTCCGCGTGGGGCGAACGACTAAGGCGGTAGAGCAGTCGCTCGATGCCATAGCACACGAGCACGAGGTCAAAGGGCTCCTTGCGGCGCTGGCTCAAGGTAAGCAGCCGTTGCCGGACCGATGCGGGCAGATTCCGTTTCGGTTCGGGCTTCATGTCAGGCTTTCTAAATAGGGGCGCATCACCTTGGCCACGCGATCAACCCGCGCATAGCGCTCCAGATCTTTCATCGTTGCGCGACGCGCACGCCACGTTTCGCGCAGGGCTTCGAGTGCCACATCGAGACCGATCTTGTGGCGAAATTTGAAACAGTCCGCCACGGTCTTGGCGGGGTTGTAAACCCGCAGGGGCACGCCCTCAACGGCGTGGGTTTCGACGCCCTCATTCAGAGCGGAACCGGAGAGGCGGACAATCCGCAGGCCGACGTGATGCCCGCGCGGACTCCAATTCTTATGGCCGAGGGCCAGCCAGACCTCGTGCGGATTCTGTGTCGTCAGGCGATGAAAGTTGAGTGCCGAGAGCAGGCAAACGATGCCGTTGGGAACCTGTTTGCCAACCTCTGCCAGAGTGTGCTTTTCGGTGATGTCGGCACCGGGCGGACGATAAAGCCCGCGACCGGCGCGTTCGAGGAGGCCGGCTTGCACCGCTTGCTGCACTTGGACACGGTTGAACCCTTGCGCGGTCAGGTCGCGTGAGCGCAGGAGGGTGGTGCCGCGAAAGGCGGCCCGCAGGCGTTTTTGGAGGACGGGAGGCATTACAAAACCTCGGCAGTTATTTACATTCTCCGATGTTTTGTAAATACGATTCGTCCCTGCCGTAGGCTTCGCCGGGAAGGGCAGCGTGAGCCTACGGCGGTTCATCCGTTGGCGTGTGATCGGTGCCAAGGCTCGGCTTGGAACCCGTTCTCCGCCCGAGGGAATTGCTGTGAAGGGGCTCATGTGTGAAGTAGGCGGGGCTGACAGGGTGTCGCCGGAGCTTCGCGCGCCGTTCCCTGCGGCGCTTTGCCACGGCGCGCGCGGCCCCGAACGCCGCCAGCGCCTAACTGGGCCCGATAGCAGGGGTCAAACCTTAATGTTTGCGGTCTCCAGGTTCTTCCAGAGAAAATTCGCATCCATCCTTTCCCCGCCCGAGGGCTTCCAACGTCGCCGTCCACCGCGCTCGCCGAGGTGTTCGTTTTCAGCCTGTCCCCCCGCAGCCTTCGTCCCCGTCAGCCTTCCGGAGCTTGCATCGACTGGGGGGCAGACCTTTGTTGGGCGAGTTCCATGAACCGCCGTCGCTTCACACCACGAGTCCAAGACGCTCTAAGACGTCTAGCGATGGCGCCGCAGGACATGCGCGACGAGGAGCTGCTGAAGCTGATCAACGACGAAATGCGCAAACTCCCGATCGAGGATATCGAATACATCCGCGATCGCGTGCGGTATTCCTGCCCACCCTGTCCCACCGTGGTGGCGGTGGGACATATGTTAAACGGATTAATCGACTTAAAACTGATGGGATTCTAAGGTTCGCGCACTGTCTCCCTCGGCACACCTATCCGCATCGTCCGTACCTAACTAAGCGCCATTCCGCACTGCCCCCTTTTGGCCTGGCCCATCTTCCGTCCCCTGCCCGATCCGGAAGTAGTCAAAATCCACACGGCCGCCAGCGGTCTTGGTCGAATAATAGAAGAGGGCGAAGCGATAGCCCATGAAGTGCGGGACGGTGTAGGAAAGACGGGAGGGACGACCGATGGGCGTCCAGGAGCGGCCGTCGAGGCTGTAGGAGAAGCGGGCGACTTCAGGCGCGGGCTGAAATTCGCATTCGACCTTGAGGTGAACGGTTTTGCCAGTGAGGGGAACGGAGGCGATTTCCTCGGGATTGTCGGAGTCGGCGCTCACCATGACGATAGATCTGGCGCCACCGCTCATCTTTACGCCAACAAACCCATAGCGTTTCTGAAAAGCGGCGAGGCCGGCGTAGTCGCCGTCTTTCATGCCGCTCACGTCGATGCTGGTGGTGGCGGAACTGCGAGGGCCAAAGGTGCGCTGGGTGAGGGTATTCGTGGCCTCGGGCAGAGTGGAAACAATCCGGCTGGTGACGAAGCTCAGGTAGCCCGGGCGCTTGGAGAGCGACCAGTTACGAGGCTCGGGATTGTGATTCCATTGCCAGACGAGGGGCAGTTCGGGGTCGCCGGGCCGGCGGTCGAATTCGTCGGAGGCGACGATGCCGGAGGCACCGGAGACCCCCTGTCCGCCGGCGGGAATGTCGAGCGTCATGGGCACCTTGCCGTTATCGCCGAGAATGGGCCAGCCGTCCTTCCAAGTCACAGGCACGAGGTACGGGATGCGACCGACGGCGCCGTTGTCCTTGAAAAGATAGGCATACCATTTGCCTTCCGGGGTGTCGATGAGCCCGCCCTGAGCGATACCGCGGTCATCGAGCGCAATGCGACTTTCGTAGGGGCCGGTGATTGCGTCGGCGCGGCTGATGATGACGGTGCGCGCCCAGCGACTCCCGGGCGAGGCGATGTTGAAAAGGAAGTAGCGGCCGTTGATCTTGAAAAGCTGCGAGCCCTCGCCCTTGAGCCCGCCCTGGTCGGTGCCGAAGACGGCGTTGACATTTTCGACGATGACCTTGTTCACGCCGCCGGGCTTGAATCCCGAGAGATCGGGTTGCATCTCGGTGAGCATGATGCGACCGCTCCCGTGAACCATGTAAACGCGACCGTCGTCGTCGAAAAACAGGCTGTGGTCACCCAGCGCGGGCTTGAAACAACTCGTCTCCTTCCACGGGCTGCGCTCCGGATCGCGCGTGGTGTAGATGTAGGTGCGTCCAGTGGTGGCGGAAAAAGTCGAAACATAGAACACGCCGTTGTGGAAACGCAGGCTGCTGGCCCAGGAGCCGTAACCGTAGGCGTTTTTGCCGTTTTCGAGGCGGAGGGCCTCGGTGTCGGCGAGGGTTTCATAGGCGTAGGAGGCCATGCTCCAGTTGACCAAATCCGTCGACTTCATGATCGGGAGGCCCGGGCACATGTGCATCGTCGTGCTGCTCATGTAATAGGTTCCTCCTACACGGATGATGGCGATGTCAGGGACGTCAGCCCAGATAAGGGGATTATGGGCAGGATCCGCCTGTGCAGCCTCAATGGGCTGAGACGCCACGGAGGCGAGGACGAGGGCAACCAGGAAGAAAAGGATGGTGCGGTTCATTGGGCAGGCGGGAGAGCGGTCAGGAGAAGCCGAGCGAAAGCAGCGCGACAAGACTGAACGCGGTTTCCATTTCGAATCCACTAATAGGTCAATGCTGGGCCGGTCTATTGAAATCGGCAATGCGTTGAGCACCAAAAACGCGATCAGAAACACTCCCTATCAGCATCGTCGCAGCATCGCTCGGAAATTGATGTCGTGCCTCCGCGCCAGTCCCGCTCCGAATAGGGGACAGGCGGATTATGGACCGCAGAAATCCAAGGCCCGACGTCCGCGGTCGGCGATCGGTCGGTTCGGCCCAAAGCTTCCCCCTCAACTTTGGCGTCCGGCGCCGAGCGCGCCGACGTGTTTGCGCATATAGCGCATGCCGCCCTCCTCCTTCCAGTCCTCCCAGCCGCGGTGCCGGTAAAACGCGTAGGCACGCAGCCGCGGGTCAAGGTCAGTCGTCAGCCAGAGTTCGAGGCAGCCATTCTCCTCGAGCCAAGCTTCCACGCGTCGCATCAGCTCGGAGCCGATGCCCCGTTCTATAAATTCCGGCAGCACCGCGATGACCCAGAGTTCGCCCGTGGCGCGGTCGCCGATCGCAAAGCCCACCACGCGCCCGTCCTCCTCCGCGAGCCAGCCGTGAAAGGTCCCCCTCAATCGCTCGCACACGCTCGCCTCCGTGATGCCCTGCCGCGTCAGCTCCTCCCGTGTCCGCCGGTTCTCGTCCGTGACCACGCGCACCGCAAACAGCGCAGGCACGTCGCCTTCCTCGATGACTCGAATGCGCATGCCCGCAGTGCTAACACAACCCTGAGACGTCTGCCACCCCAGGGTCCCCGCGTGAGACAAAGACCAAAGTTGGGTTCACCCGGAGACTCGCAGGCGCGAAGGCTATCCGGAAAAAAGGGAAAGTCGGGGGCTTCGTTCCCTGCTGTGAATCCGAATCAACTCTGAAATGCCTGCTCCCTCCGCGTCTGCGCGTGTCATCCTCTCCGACCTGCTTGGACCTCGGCGATGCCCTCAACCGCGTTCGCTGCCGAGCACCTCCATCTGCTGCGGGGCGTAACGATCGCCGGCAGCCGCAGGCACGGCCGACTCGATGCGAGCCAGGTCATCGGGCGTGAGCGCGAGATTCAGCGCCCCCAGCGATTCGATCAGCTGCGCACGCTTCCGCGCGCCGATCACGGGGATCACCGTACCCCGCTTCGCCAGCACCCACGCGATCGCGAGCTGCGAGGGCGTCGCGCCCTTCTCCTTCGCGAGTTCGGTCAATATCTCCACGGACCGCCGGTTCTTCTCGCCGTTCTCGCCGGAAAACCGCGGAAGGTGCGCGCGCATGTCAGCCGCAACACCCGGCTTCGAGCCGCTCAACAGTCCTCGCGACAGCACGCCGTAGGCCGTCATCGCGATCCCAAGCTCGTCGAGCACAGCAAAGATGGCACGCTCCGCGGAGCGGCTGATCAGCGAGTACTCGATCTGGAGGTCGACGATGGGATGCACCTTCGCCGCGCGTCGAATCGTGTCCGGTCCGACCTCCGACAAGCCGATGTGCCGGACGTACCCCGCCTTCACGAGCTCCGCGATCGCGCCGATCGTATCCTCGATCGGCACCGCGGGATCCAGCCGTGCGGGACGATAAATGTCGATGAAGTCGACCCCCAGGCGGTTCAGCGAATATGCCAGGAAGTTTTTCACCGCGGCGGGCCGTGCGTCGAAGCCACCCCAAGCCCCGCCGGGCGCGCGCAGGGCGCCGAATTTGACCGAAAGCCGATAGGCCTCTCGCGAACGCCCCCTGAGCGCCCGGCCGATCAGCAGCTCGTTGTGCCCGCTGCCGTAGAAATCGCCCGTGTCGAGCAACGTCACGCCGCGCTCCAGCGCCTCGTGGATCGTCGCAATGCTCTCCTCCTCGTCCGCCGGCCCGTACATGCCCGACATGCCCATGCACCCAAGGGCAAGGGGAAACACGGCGGGCCCGGTGGAACCGAGGTTGCGGGGGGAATTCAGGGCCGAAGCGTGCGTGGTCATGCCAGAAACCTAGCACGAACCCGTCCGTTTCGAAAGAAACGGCGCCGTTCGATGAGCCCGGGACGGCGCCTTTTCCCCTCCCTGCCGGGTCTCCGACGCACCTTGCGCCTTTTTGCCAGCGGTGCGGCTTGCGTTGGACCTGCGACTCCGGCAGGAACAAGTCACGTATGGCAGCCGCACACGCCGCATTGGGGAGCCCGCGATGCAACCCGATGCTCGCCCTCAAGGGCATGTCCTCGGGGACATCCATGCACTCCAACCGGATCGCATTGCGATCCCAGGGCGTCACCGGCCGCTGAATACGCTTCAACACAACAACCGCAGTCCAACCTCAATCCCTACACGTCATGGGCGACAAATCCCCGAAATCGACTCAGAAGCTGGCCTCCCAGAAAAACGCGAAGACCGATTCGGTCGCCGCAAAGAAGCAGCAACTGATCGCCTCTCAGCAGGCCGCCAAAGCCAAGCTGGCCGCGAAAAAGAAGTAACTGGCGCCAGTCACTTCGGGCACCCGGCGAGAGGCATCTGTCTCCCGCCGGGGCCTTCGGTCGCCTCATGCCCCGCGCCATGACGCCCCGGGATGCGCCCCTCCGGGGGCATTTGCCTTCAAGTCCCGTTCCCGGCCCGACGGGAGCATCCCGCCTTATCCGAGCGCTGGCGTTGCGGAGTTCGCGATGGGGCGGCTGGCTGTGGGTGCTTGCCCTGCTCGCCACGGCCTGCACGGCCGCCGTCGCACCCGCGGGCGCCCCCGTCCTCCCGGAATTCGTCCCCCTGCGCTGGCTGCCCGACATCCGTTCGGTCCTCGCCCGCGATTCCGTCGCGACCAGGGACGTCGCGTTGGCTCCGGCCGACGCCGTTCCGCTCAAGGGAGACACGCTCACCATCCTCGTGCAGGAGCTTGATGCCGGGAAGCCGCGCCAATGGGCGGTGGTACTCTCCCTTCAGGACCTCAAGCCCAAGGAGCGGCTCATGCGCTCGCCCGGGTTCACGATGTACCTCAATACAGGATACAGCGCCCGGTTCGGCCCCGCTCCGCCGACCGCCGTGTTGATCCACGTGTTCGGCCCCTACTCCCCGAAGCGGGGAGGGGCCTCTCCGAAGGCCATTTGGTCCGGAGCCCTGGTGAATCCCGAATTTCTTCGCCTCGGGCTCGAGCGCACCGCGGCGCTCTTTTCGAGAATTTCCCACGATTCCGGGAGCGACCCCAGGCTGAAGGGCCTGCACTTCACGCTCAGCGTCAGTTCCAACCCGTTCCCGCGCGACCAGGTCGCCAGGGACCGTGCGGCGACCGCAGCGCTCGAAATCACGGACGCCGAATCCAGGGCGTACGCGGGGTTCATCCCCGCAATGATGGCTTTCTTCCAGATCGTGAACCAGACGCCGGGCATGCGGGAACTGCTCTTCAAGATCCTGGATGTACCCTGGTGGCAGCTCGTCGCCCATGGTGGAAATATCAGCAACGTTTCGTTCGAACTGCTCCCCCCCTTCGATCGCCTGCCTCCGTCGGGCTGGGGACTGCCGCCCGATATGAACGTGTATTCCCTTGGCCTCCGCCTGAGCGTGTACGGGAAACCCACGCTTCTGTGCAAACTGGCGCTGACGCAGCCGCGCGTTCCCTTGTTCAATAGCGCCGGCATCGTCGGGCTCGCAGTGATGCGTCCGGATGGAAAAGGCCCCCGCCTGATGATCCGCGTGATGGCAGGCTCCGCAGCCCACCCGCTGAGTTAGGCCCAAAATGGCCGCATCAACGGATGCACCGCCTATCAGGGCCGATTCTACGCTTGGGCGATATTTGCAGCGCCACCACGCCTGAGTGGGCGAGCCGCGCGCTTGGACTCGCCCCATTGCGACCGATGGTCGAGAATCAGTGGCCCATCTGGCTCCGTCCGGATCTCACAGGGCGGCATTCGCAGGCCAGGGCCCCAACTTCATCGGGAAACGCGTGTCGGCCTTCTCCACGCAAAACCGAACCCGGCATCCCTTGGTTTCGATCACGCAAAGGCGAGCAGGATCCTTTGAACGCGTAAACATCGTCCAATGCTCGTGCGGCAAAGGCAGGGGAAGTTCGGAACCAGACCAACCGACCCGAATGCCGTCAGAGCCCCCGAGCCGCAGGTTCAGCATCCACGCCGGCGCCCGGCCCGCGTTCATCGGCTGGTCATCCAGACGAAAGATGATGACCGCTGTCGTCAGCGGAAGATTGTACGGGATCGAATCAACGATCTGCCAACGGTTCGATCCCGGCTCGGCCCGCTCGACGACGAAGCGGATGTACTGCTCGCGTGCGAACGACCACTCCCACTTTTGAAACGGGTGCTGCTCAACAGGCACGTTGTAGAGCGAGATGATGTCTTCCTTCGTCAGCAACTGCGGCCCGAAAGACTCCTTGGTATTGGAGCATCCGCCAAGCAGGGTGGTGGCCAATACGGTTCCAAGCATCGGCTTGAGGCATTTGGTGTTCATGGGGCTATTGCGCGGGTGAAAGGTCAGGCGCACTGGGGTGCGGCCGCGGCATCGGCTCGATCCGCAGCCCGTCTTTTCGTCGGGATGGGACATCCCACTGGTGATCGAAAAGCGGTTGCCATGAACAACAAGCGGCGGTCTGACCGCTGCGTCAAGAGTGAAGCTGGAGGGGAGAGCGGGCCGGCTTATTATGCCGTCACCCGCTTCGGCAGCGCCGTCAGAAATGCTTTCCGGCAAACGCGCGTCCCGACGCCGACTTGAGGTAGCGTTCGAATTCTGCGGCGCGTGTCCTGTCAGTGAAAGCGACGGCCGTTTTGATTCGCCAGGGCCGGAGCTTCGAGGTGTGTAACACCCGACCCGAGTTGTGATCGGACACGCGCGTCCGGAGATCATCTGACAATCCCACGTAGTGCGCCTCGGGGTCGCGTGCCGACTGGAGCATGTAAACGTAACTGAACACGTTCACCAGGTCACAGCACCGTTTTTGAAGCGAACGTGTCGAATTATTATTACCCTAATCGAGCTGAATCGTCGGCCCCTGAGTTTCCCAGGTATTGTAGGCATGACTCAATTGACTCCCGTCTTTCCGTTTTTCCGGCTGCGCCGAGGCTACGGAGTGACGAGTCGCGGCGCTTCGGCGTGGCAGTCTTCAATCTTGCTTCGCGGAGAGCGAAGACGTGGTGCCCAAGGGGGGACTCGAACCCCCATGCGGTTAAGCACAGGCTTCTGAGACCTGCGTGTCTACCAATTCCACCACCTGGGCATTAAAAAGGAGTGGAGAAAAGAGCGATTCCCCCACCGCCCTGCAAGCAAAAGATTGCGGAAGGCGTCAGTGCCTCGCCTCCAGACCCTTGCACAGGCTCACCCCCGCCGGCCCGCGGCTTCGCAGGTCCCGTTTTCGATAGACATCCGATTCGATTTGCCCTCCTTCCCTGCTATCTTCCTGCCGCCATGTCGTACTGCTCCTCCCGCTTCGCCACCCTTCGCCGCCGCTCCACCGAGGTCGCCGTCGGCTCCGTGAAGGTCGGCGCGTCCAACCCGATCCGAATCCAGTCGATGACCACCAGCGACACCCAAGACGTCGACGCCACCGTCCGCCAGGCCGTGGCCCTCGCCGAGGTCGGCTGCGAAATCGTGCGGGTGACCGCCCCCAACGTGCCGGCCGCAAAATGCCTTCGCGACATTCGCGCGCGTCTCTCCGCCGCCGGCTTTCCGCAGATCCCGCTCGTGGCCGACATCCATTTCCTTCCCCAGGCCGCCATGGAGGCCGTCGAGCACGTCGAAAAGGTGCGCGTGAACCCGGGCAACTACGCCGACAAAAAGAAATTTGCCGTGCGCGATTACAACGATGCCGACTACGACCGCGAGCTGGAGCGTCTGCACGAGGCGTTCTCCCCGCTCGTACTGCGCGCCAAGGCCCTCGGCCGCGCCCTTCGCATCGGCACCAATCACGGCTCTCTCTCCGACCGCATCATGAACCGCTACGGCGACTCGCCGCTGGGCATGGTCGAGAGCGCCCTCGAGTTCGTCCGCATCTGCGAGTTCCACGGCTTCCACGACATCGTCCTGTCGATGAAGTCGAGCAACCCGAAGGTCATGATCCAGGCCTACCGCCTGCTCGTCTCGCGCATGGACGCCGCCCACCGCGCCTACCCGCTGCACCTCGGCGTCACCGAAGCCGGCGACGGCGAAGACGGCCGCATCAAAGGCGCCATCGGCATCGGCTCCCTGCTCATGGACGGGATCGGCGACACGATCCGCGTCTCGCTCACCGAGGACTCCGTGTACGAGATTCCCGTGGCCCAGGCCCTCGCCGCCAAGGCAGAGGCCGCCTGGCGTCTGCCGGCTCCACAGGTCGCCGCGCCCGCCGACCGCCTGGACCCGTTCCGCTTCGAACGGCGGGCAGCCGGAACGGTGCGCCTCGGACGCACCGTCGTGGGCGGCGAAGAGCCTCCGCGCGTCATCGCCCCGCTTCCGTATCCCGATCGTGGAGACACCGTCGCCGCCGTGCGCGCGCTCGAGGCTCCCTCCCTGGCGGACACCCCGGCGGAGGCCGTGCTGCTGCGCGGGCACCCCGCCGCCGCGCACGCACCCGAGGCCCCCCGGGGTGCCGCGCTCGTCGTCGATCTCGAGGCAGGTTTCGCGCCCGCCTCGCTCGCGCGGCTCGGCCTTCCCTCCGGTTCGATCGTCGCCGCCCGCTTCCTGGCCGGCGAGGACGCCCGCCTCGCCTCCCTGGTCCGCGAGGTCAGGTCACAGGACCTCCTTCTCGCGCTCGACCTGAGCCCCGCCGACTGTGCCGCCCTCGGCGAAACGCTTCGCGCCGTGGGCTCGGAAAGCCTCCTGGCGACTATCTCCGACTTCCGCGCGGGCTCCACGCACAGTGCCGCCCACGCCCTCGGCGCCTACCGCCTCCTCGCCGAGGAACTTCGCCGCCTCAACCTCCCCCTTCCCCTGTGGATCCGCTGCACGGCCGCCAACCAGGTCGCTCAGGGAACGGCGTTTCTCTCCCAGCTGCTCGAGGCCAGCCTCCTGGCCGGCGGACTGCTCTGCGACGGCCTCGGCGACCTGCTGAGCATCGAGACCGAACCCGATCCCGTCATCGCCTTGAAGCTGGGCTACAACGTCCTGCAAGGCGCCGGCGCCCGCATTTCCAAGACCGAATACGTCGCCTGCCCCTCCTGTGGGCGCACCCTCTTCGACCTCCAGACAACCACACAGCGCATCCGCACCATGACCGGCCACCTCAAGGGAGTGAAGATCGCCATCATGGGCTGCATCGTCAACGGACCCGGCGAAATGGCCGATGCCGATTTTGGATACGTTGGGGGAGCCCCTGGAAAGATAAATCTCTACGTGGGAAAGAATTGCGTCCAGTACAACATCCCCCAGGACGAGGCCGATGCCCGCCTCATGAACCTCATTCGCGAGCACGGCAAATGGACCGAGCCCAAACCCGTCGAAACACATTCGTAACACGGCTGTATCCATTTCGCCACAGACACCCTCGGCTCCTGTCCTCAAATCCCAGAGTGAAGCACCCGGATCGACCTACGTATTGACCGCAAATCGCGTACGTGTCGGCACCACTACAACGGCCTCCGCAAGCCAAAAAAACAACGCTCGCGGCGCGGTGAATAACTTGTCAGAAAGTTGACCTTGAAATGCCGTTTCGGTTCGCCGTTACTCCCCGGCCTTTCTTGCCAAGCCAGCCCTCGATTCGTTCTTTCTCACGCCCCGCTTCCGCTTCGTCGATCCACACCGGGCCAGTACTACGTTAATAATTGACCGTCAGTCTCTTATCATTCCAACCTTCATCCCCCGCCCCTCCGACGGTTCGATCCCCATTTTTAGCCGGTGTTTCGTCTGAAGCAAAAGGCAGTGCGCGTAGAGATGGCCCGACCTCGGGTGCAATTGTGAATAAATTTAACATTCTGCCATGTCCGCACTGTCTCTGTCGCCCAGTCTTTGGGAAACCGTGAAATGCGACTTCAAGGGTCTTTTCCCTGAAGACGTATTTCAAATGTGGTTCGAACCCATGGTCTGCCTCGCCACCACCGAGGACCATATTTCGCTGGGCGTCCCCAACGACTTTGCCGCGATCTGGATTCACGACAACTACCTGGATCTCATCACCCAGCGCCTGCGGCTCACGGCAGGACGCCTGGTGAACGTCACCCTCAAGAAGATCGAATCCAGCCCAGGCAACGGGCGCTCCCACGGGATGGAGCGTTTCCCCGAGTCCAAGGTGGGCCTCGACAGCGCCTCCAGCGCCGCCCGTGTCCGCACCAGCAACGGACGCCGCACGATGCGCGGCGAAGACAGGGGTGTCATCTCGGGCAATCTCAACCCGCGGAACACTTTCGACACCTTCGTCGTCGGCAGCAACAACCAGATGGCCCATGCGGCCGCCCTGGCCGTCGCCCAGTCCCCCGCCCAGGCCTACAATCCCCTGTTCATCTACGGCGACTCCGGTCTGGGCAAGACCCACCTGATGCACGCCATCGGCCACGCCATCCTCCGCAACAATCCGGAGGCCAAGGTGGCTTATCTCTCGACCGAAAAGTTCACCAACGAGTTCATCCAGGCCCTCCAGGAAAACAGCCTCACACGTTTCCGTCAGCGCTACCGGCACGTCGATGTGCTGCTCATCGACGACGTGCAGTTCCTCGCAGGCAAGGAGCGCATCCAGGAAGAGTTCTTCCACACCTTCAACGATCTGTTTGAGCAGGGCAAACAAGTCGTCCTCTCAAGCGACCGCCGCGCCAGCGAGATCCAGAAACTCGAGTCCCGTCTCGTCTCACGTTTCGAATGGGGCCTGCCCGCCGATATCCAGCCGCCCGATTACGAAACCCGCGTGGCCATCCTGCGCACGAAGGCCGCCAACCTGAAGTTCGAGATCCCCGCACCCGTCCTTCAGTTCATCGCTCAGAACATCTCCAAGAACGTCCGCCGCCTCGAAGGCGCACTGATCAAGATCGCCTCCTACTCCGCCCTCACCAGCAAACCGGTGGACCTCCCCGCGGCGGAAATGCTGCTTCAGGATGTCCTCATGGAGCAGGCTCAGAATCTTCTCACCATCGAGACCATCCAAAAGCGCGTCGCCGATCACTTCCAGATCCGGCACAGCGACATGACGAGCAAACGCCGGCCGGCCAATATCGCCATCCCGCGCCAAATCGCCATGTACCTCACCCGCCAACTCACCAAGCATTCCCTCCAGGAGATTGGCGACGCCTTCGGTGGCCGCGATCACGGCACCGTCATCCACGCCTGCAAGTCCGTGGACAACATGATGGAGCAGGATACCTCCACAAAGGGCACCATCGACTACCTCAGGGCCCAGCTTTCGCGCTGAGGCCCCGCCCCGTCCGGCCTTTTCCTGCAGCCCCCTTCTGCTCCCCGGGCGCTTTGCGCTTGCCCGTGCTCGTCTGGCGCAATAGCCACAGCCTCGCTCTACGCCATGGAACTCTCTCCCGATCAAAAGAAAGCCGTCGCCCAATGGGTGGCCAATGGAGACTCGCTCTCCGCCATCCAGCAAAAGCTGAACGAGCAGTTCAAGGTCTCGCTGACCTACATGGATGTCCGCTTCCTGGTGGACGATTTGAATCTCGAACTCAAAGACCCGAAGCCAGCCGCCAATCCGGCGGACGTCACCAAGGCCCCCGACCGCGGCCAGACCGCCCAACGCGGCGAAAAAAAGGGGTTTATTGAGAAGATGAAGGAAAAGGTCGGCCTAGGCTCCGACGAACCCGAGGAAACCTTCGCGCCCGAGGAGGATGCCCCCGACGAGACCTTACCGGAAGACCTCACTCCCGCAGGAGCCTCCGGCGTCGTCGTCAACGTCGACAAGGTCACCCTCATCCCCAGCGCGCTCGCCAGCGGCACCGTCACCTTCAGCGACGGCGTCACCGGGAAATGGATCGTCGACCAGTACGGGCGCCCCGGCTTCACCGAGATCAGCAAGCCCGGCTATCGTCCCAATCAGGAGGACGCCCAAGCCTTCATGCGAGAACTCAGCCGCACCCTGCAGCAACAGGGCTACTGAGTTCACTCCGACCTCGGGGGACATCTTGAATTCCGAATTCCCCCCTCCCCTGAATTCCGCGGCCGGCTCCCGGCGCAGGAAAATTCTCCTGATCGACGACGACGAGGCCCAGTATCGGTTTCTCGCCGACATGTTGGCGGACTTCCGCAAGGAATCGTTCGACCTCGAATGGAGTTCCAATTTTACCGCGGGCCTCGACGCCCTCGCCTCGGGAAAATACGCAGGGTGCCTGCTCGACTATCAGCTCGGCGACCGCAGTGGGCTCGACCTGCTCCGCCAGGCTGGCCCCGCACTCGCCGCCACTCCCGTGATCCTGATCACCGGCTGGACCGCCGGAGACATCGACCTGGAAGCCATCAACGCAGGCGCACTCGACTATCTCGTCAAAACCGAGATCACTCCGCGCACGCTCGAACGCTCGCTGCGCTACGTCATCAAGATGAGCGAGTCCATGCGGGCTCTTCAGCTCCTCGCCACGCACGACGACGTCACCGGCCTGCTCAACCGCCGCGAGTTCGACCGCCTTCTCACCGAGGAATGGCAGCGTGCCTCACGTTTCGGCCGCCCCTTCGCCGTGACCATCGTCGACCTCGACCGATTCAAGCGGGTCAACGACACCTTCGGCCATCAGGTCGGCGACGGCGCGCTGCGTCATGTGGCCAGCCTGCTCGCCGGGCAGGTGCGCAGCATCGACCGCGTCGCCCGCTACGGCGGCGAGGAGTTCGCCATCATTCAGATCGAAACCGATCTCGCCAGTGCGCTCGTCACGACCGAGCGGCTGCGCGCACTGCTCCATGAAATCCCCTTTCAAACTTCCGTCCGCGACGGCGATCACTCCATTCCCCTGACTCTCAGCGCAGGGGTCGCGGCCTACCCCGCCCACGGCGACCAGGCCTTCGAGGTCGTCGGCTCCGCCGATCGCGCGCTGTACCTGGCCAAATCAAGGGGCCGCAATTGCGTTGTTTCCGCTGACGATCTGAAGGTCCGGCTGTGAAGGGAATCGCCCTCCGCAGACCGCACGCCCAACCCGAAATTGAACCACGGAAACAATAGAACACAGAACCCGAAATCAGGGTGATGGTGGACTCAGGGCGCACTTCGGAGGTTGATGGGATTGGACACGAGATTTTCCCCAAAAGTCCTTTCTCCGTATCGTGTGCCTTGGCGGTTCAAAACCAATTGAGGTTTTTGCGTGGGTTTCCTTCCAGAACCAGTTTTCTCTGAGATCTCTGTGTGGTGGTTCAAATACAACTGCGTCGTTTAGGATGAATTATCCGGGCGGGCGCGGGCCGCATCGCAACGGCTCAGATGTCGTACTCGTCGGGACCGGGACCGGCCGGCGCATCGTCGACGGGCAGGCGTGAGCGATCATAGAAAATCCGCACATCGACCGCCTTCTGGCCGAGCAGCTGGGTCGCACGCTTGAGCGCCCGCCGCGTGGCAACGGTCGGATTCGTCTCGGCCGGAAAAATGTTGTCCGCTCCGATTTTGTCGAGAAGCCCGCTGTTGTGCAGCACTCGCGTGACCTCCGCATTGCAGCCACTGATGATCAGGTACCGGTCCGTCTTCCGCAGATAGTCGTGGAGATACTCCAGGGCCATGACGGTCGACGCGTCCAGGTGCCGCGCATTCTTCATGCGCAGGATGAAAATCCGGATATTCTGATCCTCCGCCTGCTTGCGCACCTGGTCCTGGAAAAGATCCGCAGCGCCAAAAAACAGCTCGCCCTCGACGTGGATGATGGAGATCTGCGGATTCGCGCGCTTGTTGGCATCGCTGAGTTCGGCGAGATTGCCCGCGTCGTTGAACGTGTACTCCGCAAGCGTGGGCGTGCTGGATTTCTGCAGGAACAGCGCCAGCGCAATACCGATGCCGATGTAAATCGCAGGGGCCAATCCGAAGACAAGCGCGGAGACCAATGTCACCCCAAACACGATCGCATCCGAATGGGTCGACCGGCAGGCAAACCGGATCTGTTCGCGGTTGATCAGCTTGTAACCCACGCGCATCAGGTGTGCCGCCAGGGCCGCGATGGGGATGAAATTGAAGACGGGCGTGACGAAAAACAGGATCAACAACACCCATACGCTGCTGAGCATCGACGAGAGCTGGGACGCCGCACCACTCTGATAGTTCACGGCGGACCGCGCAAACGATGACGACGCCGGGGGCAGGCCAAAAAGCCCGCACGCCAAATTGCCCGCGCCCATGCCCAGCAATTCCTGGTTGGGATCGAGATGCTGGCCGCTTTTCGCCGCCAGGGTCTTCGTGATCGCCGTCGCCTCCAGCATGCCAATGATCGCTATGGCGACCGCCGCGCTCGCCAGTTTCGGCAACACGATGATTTGCTGATGCCAGGCCGGCATGCCCGCAAAGGACGGCAGCGCCGCGATCAGCGCCCCCTCGTCGCGCACCATCAGAAACGGGACCGCCGGATGAAACATCACCGCCACCTTCGCTGCGATTCCCAGCACCGAAAGGCCAACGAGCGCCTCCGGCCACTTCGGGAAAAAGTGCTGGAGCGTTTCAAATAGCACCAGCGTGAGAAGCCCTATCCCAATCGCCCAAAACGACACGTTCCCCAGCCGAACCGCCTCCCACACCCGCCCGCACGCCGTAAGAAAACTCTCCCCGGCCGCCTCCGTGTAGCCCATCAGGTTGTGCGCTTGCGACGTGATCAGCTGCACGCCCACTCCCGCCGTGTACGCGATCACCACCGAACGCGAGATGAACTTCGTCACTTCGCCGAAGTTGAGCAGGCCCGCCAAAGCCTGCGTCACCCCAATCATGATCGCCAGATACGCGGCAAGCTGAAGCGGATGCAGCCCGAGATTCGAATTCTCTGCAATCGTCGCCGCACCAATCAAACACACCGACGTCGTCGGACCGAAGACGTGATGATGGGACGAGAAAAACAGCGCGCTGACAAAGCCACCCACAACCACCGCCATGATCACCGCCATCGGAGGCAAGCCAAGAATCAGTGCGAACCCGATCGATTGCGGCACCGAAACCAGCGTCAGCGTCGCTCCCGCTATTAGGTCCGAGCGTAATTTGCCCCAGGAGTAATGCCGAAATTCGGCGACGAATGGAAACCTGACCTTGAACATCCTCGCGCTCATCGCGCTGAGTCCCTCTGTTCGCTCCGAAGCTTCCTCCATAGGTCCTTCACCTTCCCGACCGCAACCGGGCCTGTCCAGCCCATATCCCATCCCGCCGGCTAATTCCCAACATCTACCTGTTTAATAGCTTGAGGTGACTCCTCCAGCCACCCAACTCGCTAATATCCCTGGCGCCAACGACTGCAGCCGCCTCGCAGACAAATCCCTGAACGGCCTCGCCGTCATCCAGTTCGAGGGTGCCAATACCCAGGGGGGCCGGAATCCCGGCGACAAAGCTTCCATAGTTCGAAACAGGCATCTCCCAGACTTCGACTTCGATTCGGTATCCACCCGTGTCCACACGGACCAAGCCGGGCTTCGGAGGCACCGTGCCGGGCAGGGCATAAAACCGATAGGCCGGCGCCGTGCGCGTGGTACGGACCAGGCGCCCCCCGCGCTCCAGCAGCTGTTTGTTCAAGGGCAGGCCCGACAAGTGTGCGCCACAGACCGCCACCTTCACGAATGCTCCCGATGGGATCGACCCGAGGGCCCCGCACGGCGCCGGTTCGCCAAGGCTTCGCGCCGCCCAGGTCAGCAGGCGGTCGTCGTGAAAGGCGGGCGCGGAAAGCGTCACTCCCCAGGGCATGCCGTTCGGTAGAAACCCCGCAGGCAGCGCGATCGCGCACAGATCCAGCAGGTTCATGTGGTTGGTGTACGTGCCAAGCCTGCTGTTCAGCCGGACCGGATCCGACGCGATCTCGCCAAGCGTGTAGATCGTCGGAGCCGTGGGCGTCAGTAGCGCGTCCACCCTCTCCCACACGCTCTCCGACCGCCGCCGGAGCTCGGAAAGCCGGTACTGAGCCTCAAACACCGCCACGGCACCCAGCCGCTCCGCCGAGGCGATGATGTCGCGCGTGACCGGCAGCAGCGCCCCGGGGTGGTCCTTCAAAAACGCCCCGACCGCCGCATATCGTTCCGCGACCCAGGGCCCCTCGTAAAGCAGCCGCGCCGTATCCAGAAAGGGCGCATAATCGATTTCGACGATCGTCGCTCCCAGTCCGCGCCAAAGGGCGACAGACGCGGCAAAAAGCTCCGAGGCTCCCGCGTCTCCGAAAAACTCGAGCTGGCTTGTGCGCGGCACGCCGATACGCGGCGGCCACGGGGCCTCCCCTGCCGGGGGGGCGGCACAGCGGCTCCACGGGTCCTCGGATTCAAAGCCGGCCGCCACCCGCAACACCTCCGCGGCCTCACCCACCCCGCGCGTGAAAACCGAGACGCAATCCAGACTCCGGCAGGCCGGCACCACGCCAAGTGTGCTCACCAGGCCGCGCGTCGGCTTCAATCCGACCAGCGCATTGAACGCCGCCGGCACGCGGCCCGATCCCGCCGTATCCGTCCCGAGCGCAAAACTGCACAAACCCGCCGCCACGGCCACGGCCGAACCCGAACTCGAACCGCCCGGGATGTACGCCTCTCCAAAGGGATTTCGCGGCACGCCATACGGCGACCTCACGCCCACCAGGCCCGTCGCAAACTGGTCCAGGTTCGTCTTGCCAAGCGCCACCGCGCCCGCCGCCTCGAGCCGCTCGACCACCCTCGCCGAGCGCGCCGGAGTGTAGGCATATTCCGGACACGCCGCCGTCGTCGGCAGCGGCGCAAAGTCGATGTTGTCCTTGATCGCAAAAGGCAGGCCGCGCAGCGCCATGCCGGACGGCCCCGCCGCATCCACCGCCCGCGCCCGGTCGAGGACCGCCCCGCGCGGCAGGCGCGAGATCCACACCGGATCCGCTCCGCGGGCATCCAGCCGGTCGCACCAGCTGGCGGCACACTCCTCGACGGAGCGCGTTTCAAGAGTCTTCCGCAGCGCGGCAAAACTGGACGTGGATTCAGGCAGGGAGGACATGGGGAAGAAGCGAGGAGCGGGAAGCGGGAATGATGCGTGTGCGCTCATGGCGCGGGACTTCCTGAAGAGGGAGGTTCCGCCTCCTGGCCGTCCAGCCCGGTGTGCGCCGCCAAGTGCGGAGTCGCAGGATGCCGAACACGCCGCCGATGCAAGGCGAGGGGCGAAGCACCTCGTCCAAAGCGGCGAATTCCTTCTCGATTCCCGCTTCCCGCTCCTCGCTTCTTCAAATCGGTCATGGCTTCAGCACGACGAGCGGCTCCCCGGCCTGCACCGGGCGGCCCTCCTCGCAGCGCACGTGGGTCACCTCGCCCGCCGCAGTCGCGGATGCGGTGATCTCCATTTTCATCGATTCGAGAATGACCAGCGGCTGGCCGGTCTCCACACGCTGGCCGGGCTGCACGAGGATCTTCCAGACGTTGCCCGGCACCTGCGCCGGCACCGCCACATGTCCCGCGGGCAGCACCTCCGCATCGGTCGCGGACGACGCTTCGGACTCGGCCGAGAAGTTGAGCTGACCCGACTCCTCCCACCTGCGCCGTTCCGCCTCAAACGAGTCCTGCTGGCGCCGCTTGAATGTGTCGATCGATCCCGCGTTCTCCCGCAGGAAGGCCTGGTAGTCGCGCATCCGGAATGTCTCGTGCTCCACCTTCAGCCTGTAGCGGCCGCGCGGAAAATCCTCGCGCATGCGCAGCAGTTCCTTCGCCGACACCTCATGGAAGCGGATCTGGTCGAAGAATCGCAGGAGCCAGGGCTTGCCGTCCGTGAAATCCCGGGTCTGCCGCCAGCGGTTCCACATCTGCACCGTGCGTCCGATGAACTGATACCCGCCTGGCCCTTCCATGCCATAGACGCACAGGTAGGCGCCTCCAATGCCCACGGCGTTCTCCGGCGTCCACGTGCGCGCAGGGTTGTACTTCGTCGTCACCAGGCGGTGCCGCGGATCCACCGGCGTGGCGACAGGCGCCCCCAGGTAGACGTCCCCCAGCCCAAGCACCAGATAGCGCGCGTCAAACGCGATGCGCTTCACCTCGTCGACGCTGTCCAGGCCGTTGATGCGGCGGATGAATTCGATGTTGCTCGGACACCAGGGCGCGTCCTTGCGCACGGTCTGCATGTACTTGCGGATGGCGAGCAGCGTCGACTCGTCCTCCCAGGAGAGTGGCAGATGCACGATGCGCGTGGGCACCTCGATGTCGTCGATCGCGGGCAGCACGGACTCCGCCTCGATGAGCGTCTCCATCAGCCGCTCCAGTGGAAGCACGCGACTGTCGTAGTGGACCTGGAGCGAGCGGATCCCGGGCGTCAGGTCCAGCACGCCGGGCGTGTGGTTCTCCTGAAGCCAGGTCATCAGCGCGTGCACCCGGAAGCGCAGCGCCAGGTCCAGGGTCAATTCACCGTATTCGACCAACAGGTACCGATCACCGGCGCGGCGGTAGCAGACGCCCGGATTGCCGGAGCGCGAGGGCGTCCGGTGCAGCACCGCAGGCTCGCTCGGTCCCGGACTCCGCGTTCCCTGCTTCGCCGCGGGCCGGCGCACCGCGCGGAGCAGCTCCACCTCCGCCTCCTGCACCACCTGGCGCTCGCGGGCCTCGGCCGCCGTGATCGCCGCGAATCGCACCCTGTCGCCCGGCCGCAGCTGGCCGATTTTCCACAGATCGCACGCGGCCACCGTCGCCGGGCAGACGAAGCCACCCAGGCTAGGCCCGTCGGGCCCCAGGATGATCGGCATGTCGCCGGTGAAATCGATCGCGCCAATCGCGTAGGCGTTGTCGTGAATGTTCGACGGATGCAGCCCCGCCTCGCCCCCGTCGGTGCGCGCCCATCGCGGCTTGGGTCCGATCAGCCGGACTCCCGTGCGCGCCGAATTGAAATGCACCTCGTAGGCCGACTGGAAGAGATCCCCGATGTCGGCCGGCTCAAAGAAATCGGGCGCACCGTGCGGCCCGTACAAGACTGCAACCGTCCATTCGCGCCCGTACTCGGGAACGAGCCCCGCCGACAGCCTTCGCAGCGCGCCGTTCTCGGCATCGCCAAAAACCGGCCCCGGGTTCACGTGCAGCACATCCCCGGCCCTCAACGCACGACCCGCATGCCCGCCAAACAGCCCGAGCGTGAACGTGCTCTTGCTGCCCAGGTAGTCCGGGACGTCGAACCCGTGCCGCACGCTCAGGTAGGTGCGCATGCCTGCGCCTTCAATCCCGCCGAGCTTCAGCACCGCGCCGCGCTTCACCCTGACCGCCCGCCAGAAGGGAATCGCGATTCCATCGAGCTGTGCGGTCATTCCAGCGCCGGTCAACGCGATCACCGCGTCCACGTTGAACCGCAGCGTCGGCCCCGAAAGCGTCAACTCCAGGCCTGAGCACGAGGGAGGGTTGCCCACCAGGACGTTGCCCAGTCGAAACGACAGCGGATCCATCGGACCCGACGGCGGCACACCCACGTCCCAATACCCCAGGCGGCCCGGAAAGTCCTGCACCGTCGTCTGCGTGCCGCCTTCCAGCACCTCGATCGAATCGCTGCGATACGGCAGCGACTCGAGGAAACGCGTGGTGACGCGCCCCGCGCGAAAGCCCTCCGAGGCGACGATCTGCCGCAGATAGCGCAGGTTGGTCTCCACCCCCTCCACTCGCGTGTCGGCCAGCGCGTCGGCGAGCCGCGCGAGCGCCTCGGCCCGATCCGCCCCCTTCACGATGATCTTCGCGATCATCGGGTCGTAATACGGGCTCACCTCGCTGCCGCGGCCAACCCAGGTCTCCACACGGGCCGAAGGCGGAAACACACACTCCGTGAGCACGCCGGTGGACGGCTGAAAATCGCGACCCGGATCCTCGGAGTAGAGACGAACCTGGATCGAGGCCCCCCGCGAGCAGCGCGTCCAGCCCGACAGGTCGAGCTCACCCGCTGCCTGGCGCACCATCCACTCCACCAGATCGAGGCCCGTGACCTCCTCGGTCACTCCATGCTCCACCTGGAGCCGGGTGTTGACCTCCAGGAAATAGAAATCGCCCGTGGTGTCGTCGAATACGAATTCGACGGTGCCCGCCGACTCGTACGCCACCGCGCGGCCCAGCCGCTCGGCCGCCTCGAACAGGCTCGCGCGGACCGCATCGGTCAGGCGGGGCGCGGGCGTTTCTTCAATGATCTTCTGGTTTCGCCGCTGCACGGAGCACTCGCGCTCTCCCACCGCCACCACATTGCCGCGCCCGTCACCGAAGATCTGCACCTCGATGTGCCGGGCCCGCTCGACGTATTTCTCAAGATAGAGGCCGCTCTCCTTGAAATTTGCCCGGCTGAGGCGGTCGACAGTCGCGAAGGCCGCCGCAAGCTCCCCGGGCCGGCGAACGATCTGCATCCCTATGCCGCCTCCGCCCGCAGTGCTCTTCAGCATCACCGGAAATCCGATACGCTCCGCCCCTGCGGCGGCCTGTCCCAGGGACTCGAGCAGAGGCGTGCCCGGCAGCAGCGGCACGCCCTCGGCCGCCGCGATCGCGCGCGCCGTGTGTTTCAGGCCGAAGCGCCTCATCTGGTCCGCCTTGGGACCGACGAAGACGATCCCCGCCTCGGCGCAAGCCTCGGCAAATCCGGCATTCTCGCTCAGGAATCCGTAGCCGGGATGGATCGCCTGCGCCCCGCATTCCTTCGCGGCCGCAATGATCCTCCCGGCCTGCAGGTAGCTCTGCGCCGCGGGCGCCGGTCCGATCAAAACCGATTCGTCGGCCTGCTCCACGTGCAGCGAGCCCGCGTCGGCCTCGGAGTAGACCGCCACCGAGCGGATGCCCAGGCGGCGCAGCGTGCGTGCGATGCGGCACGCAATGGCGCCGCGGTTGGCTATGAGGACCTTGTCGAACATGGTGCGTTACGCGATGCGATAGGGGCGGCTGCCGGCGGGACTCCACACGATCACCTCGATCGGAGTCGGGTTGTAGGCGTTGCAGGGATTGTTCAGCTGCGGGCAGTTCGAGATCAGGCAGATCACGTCGCGCTCCGCGCGCAGCTCCACGTATTTGCCAGGCCCCGACACGCCGTCCGCGAAGTTCAGGCGGCCGTCGGGCGTGACGGGCACGTTCATGAAGAAGTTGATGTTGCAGGCGATGTCGCGCTTGCCCAGCGCGCAGCCGCACTCCTGCGCCCCTCGCAGGAAGCTCTCGCGGCAGGCGTGCATGTGCTCGCGGTCGTGGCCGTAGCGCATGGTGTTGCTCTCGCGCGAGCAGGCCCCGCCGATCGTGTCGTGCCGCCCGCAGGTGTCGGCCGTGATGGTCAGCAGCACGTCGCCCAGATTCGAGATGAGCCGCGTGCCCGTCGACAGGTAGAGCGCCCCCTGGCGGCGCACCGTGTCGGCGGCGCTGTAGCGGTTCTCCGGGTCGTGCGCATCGTAAAAAAGCGTATCGGCCGACTGGTTACCCTCGAGGTCCACGATCCGCAGCGTCTGCCCTCTGCGGAGGACGCCGGACCACGGGTCGCCGGCGGGAATCACGTGGCGCGACAGGGCCTTGGCGGGATCGAGCGTGCTGGAAGTCATAACGTTTCAGGCGTTGGCGCGGACGGGTGCGCGCAGGATGCGATAGGTTTCGTTGTTCTCGAAGGCGCGCAGGTTCTCGGGCCGGACCGCCAGGCTCGGATCCCCGGCGCCCGGCGCCGCCGCCTCCCTCACCTCCAGGCGCACCGGGCGCGAACGATACGCCGGATCGGGATCGAGCGGATGCTGGCAGGTGTTGAGCACCACCAGCGTGTCCAGTTCGAAGCGCAGCTCGACGTGGTCCCCGGCCTTCGAATGCCCCCTCACGAAGGTGAGCCACCCTTCGTCGTCGGCGACGACCTTGCTGAACCAGTTCACGTTCGGCACGAGATCCCGCTTTCCCAGTCCCCATTTGCCTAGTTCGATCAGGAAGCAGTCCCTTCCGTTGCGGTGAAAGTCATCGTGAACCTGCTGGTAGGTTTTTATGCCGCGTTTTTCCGCCACCAGGGCCGCGTCGGAGGCACCGCAGACCGTGTCGTGCCAGCCCACCGTGTCGCCCGTGATCGACGCGAGCAGCCGACCCATGTCCGAGTGCAGGCAATAGGGCGCCCGCAAATGGAAAATATGCTGCCCCTTCAGCGTGTCGGGCATGTTGTAGCGCTCCGACAGCAGGTCGGCATGGTACAGCAGCATGCCCACGTTGGCCCCACCCTCGAGATCAACAAGGCGGAGCGACTTCCCCCGCGAGAGCACCGCGGACCACATGCCCGCGTGGGTGAGCGTTCTGAAATAGACGGGTTCTTCGGACATTTGAGTAATACGATTGTGTCGTTTCGTAATACTTCGGTGAGCGGGTTTCGTGCCAACCCGGCGCCGACCGGCGAAAAAATACGCGGCGGTCCGCCCTACCCTGCTACATCAACTGGGGCATGGCGGTCGCCGTGAGGTGCAGGCGTCCGGTCTTCACACCCTTGGTGGCGATCAGCTCGTCGGACAACTTGCGCAACGTCTCGACGGGCCCCTGCACAAGCAGGACCTCCAGATAATTGTGATGCTCGAGGTGCACGTGCAGCGACGACACGACGTAGAGGTAGTACCGGTGCTGGATCGCAGCCAGGGCCCCCTGGAGATTCCGCTTTCGGTGGTCGTAGACCAGGCTGATCGTCCCGGCCATGCTGCCCGTCCCCTGCTCTTCGTGCGCCTCGAGCAGGCGCTCGCGGGCCATCTCGGCGATTGCCTGGGAGCGGCTCTTGAAACCCCGGCGTTCCACCAGAGCATCGAGCTCGTCGAGCAGGTCGGAGGGAACGGAGACGGAAAAGCGGACCGCAGTCTTTTTTGCGCTCATGTCGGGTTGGAAATCACCACGAAAACCTTCGGGAACGGAAACCAATTCGGAGCTTTCAGTCTCGACGGCCACTTGTTCGGGCACGCGGTTCATCCTAAATTTGGAGGTTCAATTGAAGTAGAGGCAACGAAGGGAATGAAGAACAAGGAGTTTACCCTGGTATCGGGCTCGTGGATGCGTTCGCCGGGTTCATTCGACATCGTCCCCCGCCTGCGCCAGCCGGATCATCGGCAGCTCGTCGAGCATCGCCTCGGATTTCGGGTGAATCAGCTCCTCGAGCCGCGACCTCACCGCGCCAAACTCGGTCCCTCCAAACTGCGAGGGCAGCCGGGGCCGCGGCACAGGCACCTCGATCATCTCACGCACTTCGCCCGGGTGCGCCTTGAGCACGAGGATGCGGTCGGCCAGGTAGATCGCCTCGTCGAGGTCGTGGGTTATGAACACGATCGTGACATCGACGTTCTTCCAAATCTGAAGCAGGTAGTGCTGCATCTGGGCCCGAGTCTGGGCGTCAAGAGCGCCAAAGGGCTCGTCCATCAGCAGGATCCTGGGATTGTTGGCCAGCGCGCGCGCGATCGCCACACGCTGTTTCATTCCACCTGACAACTGCACGGGGAAGTGGTCGGCAAAGGCCTCAAGCCCAACCAGCGCGAGCCACTGCCTCGCCTCGACGTCCGCGGCCGACTCGCTGAGCCCGCGCTGCATCGGCCCGAACATCACGTTCTTCTTCACCGTGAGCCACGGGAATAGCGTATACCCCTGGAACACCATGCCGCGATCCGCCCCGGGGCCGCGCACCTCCGCGCCATCCACCAGCACACTGCCGGAAGTCGGCACCTCCAGCCCGGCAAGGATCCGCACCAGCGTCGATTTTCCACAACCGGAGGCCCCGATCACACACATGAATTCCCGCCGATGCACCTGGAAGCTCACGTCGTGCAGCGCGACCGTCTGCCCGCCAGTCGTCGGAAACACCTTCCCGAGCGAACGCACGTCCATGACGACGGGGCGCGCACGCAGCCGGCGGAAACGCTCTGCCACGGCTTCAGACTGGTCCAGATACGAGGGCGGCATGAAGAAAGTGGTGTCCATGGTCAGGCGGCGGATCGTTCACTTGGCTCCGACGGGGAGGCGTCGATGGTCCGCGCAGTGGTGAAGAGCTCCAGCATGAAGCGGCGAAAACGGCTCGGGCGGGGATTTTTCCAGGGGAAGATCCGGCGTCCCAAAAATCCCAATACCTGGTCGGTCCCCAATCCGATGAAGCCGATGATGAGAATGGCGGCGTACACGTTCTCGAACATGCGGTACTTCGCCTGCTGATTGATGAAAAACGTGATCCCGCTGCTCACCCCGATCACCTCCGCCACGATCAGGTAGGTCCAGGCCCAGCCGAGCAGGATGCGCATGTCGTTGTAAAGATCGGGGAGGCTCCAGGGTACGATGACATGCAGGAGCAGGCTGCGGCGCGAGGCCCCCAGCGTCTGGGCGGCCTCCAGCAGCGCAGGGTCCACCTTGCGCACGGTGTTGGATACGACGAGGATCTGCTGAAAGAGCGTGCCAATCACGATGATCGCCACCTTGGGCGCGTCGTAGATCCCGAGCACCGCGACCGACAACGCCCCGAACGCGGGCGCCGGCATGTAGCGCACAAAGTCGACAAAGGGCTCCGTCAGACGCGACCAGAACGCATAGGACCCGCACAGCACCCCCAGAGGCACTCCAATCGCCGAGGAGATCGCGAAGCCGTAGATGATCGTCTTGATGCTCTCCCAGAGGCTCTGGTACAGCCACTGTTCTCCCTGCAGGCGCGGCGGCGTGGTGAAGGCCGTGTAGAGCGCACGCGCCACCTTGTCGGGAGCCGGTAGAAAGATCGGGTTCGCGGGTTCGCCCGTGGGCCGCGCGCGACCCGCCGCCACTGCACGCGCCGATTCCTCTCGAAAAACCGGTTTGTCGACCAACAGGCCCGGCGAGAACCAGCTAACCCCGCCCGGTTTGTCGATCTTCACGAGCGGATGCCACACCGCAGGCACGTAGCTCACCACGCACCACGCCAGCAGCGGCAGAGCAAAGGCCGCCACGCCCAGAATCCGATTCCAGGCGGGCGGAAGCTCCTTGCGTATGGCAAACAGGTCTCGCACGGGAAACGCGTTTACTTGCCGTGAACAACCTCGTCCACCAGCGACGCGTCGAAGGAGGACGGAATGTCCTGCGGCGTCTTGTACACGCCGTTCTTCACGTTGAACGCATCGGCCGTCGCACTCGATCCGGACAGGGAATCAAGTCCCGTCGACTTGCTGTCCATAACCTTCAGCCCCTCCGCAAGCGTGAGCAGGCGCGTGCCCTTCATCGCCGCGGCATATTCCTTCGCATCCACCCCGGCCCGCGCCGCCATGATGCGAATGCCATCCGCACGAGTCTTCGGATCCGCAAGATAAGCCACGATGCGATCCCACACGGAAACGAACTTCTTCCACTCCTCGCGATGCTCCGCCAGGCTCTGCGGCGAAACAACCACGCAGTCATAAATCAGTCCCGGTGCGTTGGCGCTCGTGTAGATGGCCTTGGATCCCGCCAGGGACTTGAGCGCCTGTCCGGAATTGGGATACCACGCCGCAATCGCATCGACCTGACCCGACGCCAGCACCTGCGGCGTCTGGCTCGTGGGCGTGTTGACCAGCTGCACGTCGCTCTCGGACATGCCATTCTGCTTGAGCGCGTTGAGCAGCATCAGGTGCTCGACCAAAGTCAGCTCCACGCCGATTTTTTTCCCTTTCAGGTCTTTGACGGATTCAATGCCGGGCTTGGCAACGATCATGTCGTTGCCGTTGGAGTAGTCCGTGAGCATGATCGCCACGTTCTTAGCTCCGTTCGCCGCAGTCACCAGGCCGTCGCCATTGGTGACCATCACGCCGTCCACCTTGCCGGCGGTGAAGGCGTCGATCGACGGCATGTATTCGAACCACAGGAGGTTGACGTCGATGCCCGCCTGTTTGAACCAGCCCTTCTGGTTGGCGATTTCAAAGGCCGTCCAGCCGGGCCAGTCGCTGAAGGCGATCTTAAGGGGGGCCGCCGACAGCGAGACCGTTGCAAGAACCGCGAGCAGCAGACCGCGAAGTGCGCGGCCCGCGAAGAGGTGTCCAGTGAATTTCATGGGAAGGATGAGTGCTACGATTTTTCCAATTCGTGTTACTCTAGAGCAGGCTCCATGCCATGCGCCGCGATTCCTGCGGCCTGAGTCTTTCCCGGTGGCCGGACCCGCCGGAGCGGCGGCGCGGCGGGCTCCGCCTGGCCCGAACGCCGGTAAGTTTTGCCTCTATTTCGGCATCCATCATTGGGATACACACGCTGCGCATTGCCGGGACTTGCATTTTTTCGGCCCTTCGGTTCCGTGTAAGCAACCACTTGCATTCATGGCCACGTCCGAACGAGCTCCCGCCCGCCAACGCCTCCTCGAGGCGGCCGCCCGCGTGTTCGCCCGCGACGGGCTTTCCGGAGCCACCACGCGGGCCATCGCCCGCGAGGCCCGCGTCAACGAGGTCACTCTCTTCCGGCACTTCGGCTCCAAGGACAAGCTCCTCGCCGAGGTCGTCGATCGCGTCCTGCCCGGCCACGCCCCTGAGCCCCCGGCCATCCCCTGCACCGACGACCTCGCGGCCGACCTCGCGGCCTATATCGAGATCTACTCCTCCAGGCTCCGCGACAACCTCGCCCTCGTCCGCACCCTGATCGGCGAAGTCCAGCATCACCACGTCCGCCACGAGCGCGAAGTCTTCCGCTGCCTGTTCCGACCGCTCAAGGAGGCCCTCGTCGCACGCCTCGAAAACGCCCGCGCCGCCGGCCAGATCCGACGCTCCGTCCCCACGGAGATCGTCGCCGACCATCTCAAGGGTATGTTATTCACCGACGTCCTCCGCCGCTCCGCACCCCACGCACGGCCCGACTATTCCGCGGAAGATTCCTTCGCCGCCGCGGTCGAGCTATTCCTCTACGGCGTGGAGAGGAGAGGCGAGCGTCGATGAGCGACCAGCGCCACGCCCTCTACGGCTCCGACCCCAAGCTCCTCTTCCCCTTCGCCGCGCGCCTCGCGTCGAAGGACAAGCTCAAGTGGGTTATCGCCATCACCGTCGCCCTCGCCGCCATCCTCGAAATCATCGACGTGAGCATCGTCAACGTCGCGATGCCCGACATGCAGGGCAACCTCGGCGCCACGCTCTCCGAAGTCGGCTGGGTCTCCACCGGCTACGCCTGCGCCAACGTGGTCATCATTCCACTGTCCGCCTGGCTCGGCGACCGCTTCGGACGCAAGAACTACCTCCTCTTCTCGTTGGTGGGTTTCACGGTCGCCTCGATGATGTGCGGGTTCGCCACCAGCCTCTCCATGCTCATCGTCGCCCGCGTCCTCCAAGGGCTCGCCGGCGGCGGCCTCCTCGCCAAGGCCCAGTCCATTCTCTACGAGAGTTTCGCTCCCTCCGAACAGCCCGCCGCCCAGGGAATGTTTGGCATCGGCATCATCGCCGGCCCCGCCTTCGGCCCAGTCATCGGCGGCTACCTCACCGATAACTTCGGCTGGCGCTGGATCTTTTTCATCAACCTTCCAATGGGCGCACTGGCCATCGTGATGACCTATCTGTTCCTGCCGCGAGACCGCCAGGAGGATATCATCAACACCGCCGTCGACTGGCTCGGCATCGGCCTGCTCGCCCTCGGCCTAGGCTGCTTCCAGACCTTTCTCGAGGAAGGTCAACAGGACGATTGGTTCAGTTCGCGCTTCATCTGCACGATGGCCGCGACAGCCGCCATCGGCACCCTTCTCTTCATCTGGCGCGAACTCACCGTCGAACATCCCGCCGTCGACCTCCGCGTCCTGAGGCACCGATCGCTCGCCGCAGGGAGCCTCTACTCGCTCGTCCTCGGCATGGGCCTTTACGGGATCATGTTCGCCGTCCCCATCTTCGTCCAAAATTATCTCCTGTTCGACGCCACCCAAAGCGGCTTCCTGCTCATGCCCGGCGCCCTCGCCTCGGCCATCACCATGATCTTCGTCAGCCGGATCGCCGGCCGCGTCGACGCACGCCTGCTCATAGCCATCGGCGCGGTCATCACTGTCGTCACCGGCCTGCTCCTCGCTCACATCAATCCCAACACCGGCACCTCCTCGCTCTTCTTCCCCCTCATCCTGCGCGGCATCGGCACCGTATTCATGTTCCTACCACTGACCCTCGCCACGCTCGGCAGCCTTCCCAAGGACGACGTGGCTCCCGGCTCGGGTTTCTACAACCTCACCCGCCAGATGGGCAGCAGCATCGGCATCGCCCTGATCACCACCGTCCTCGCCCACCGCATCGCCGTGCACCGCGCCGTGCTCGTGGAGCACGTCACGGATTCCGGATACGCCACACAGGCCAGGCTCCATATCTACCAGGCCCTGTTCCATCACGCGGGTTCAGATAGCGTCACCGCCCACATGCAGGCCCTCTCCCTGCTCGACAGGATCGTCGACAGCCAGGCCACGCTGCTCTCCTTCGCCGACGTGTTCTATTACGTCGCTCTCGCATTCATCCTCACCCTGCCGCTCCTCCTGCTTCTGGGCAGGGGCCGCAACCGCGCCGCCGCTGCCGCAGCCCACTAGCCAAACTCCGCCCGTCCCAATCCGCCAATCTTCTCCGCTATGAATTCCGATAACGCCACGCCCGTCACCAAGGCTCCACCCAAGGCCCGCGGTGCAATCGTCTTGCGCACCATCGTCGGCCTCGCAGCCTTCGCCGGCCTGATCTGGCTGGGGCACTTCGCGATCCACGCCTACCATTACGCCGAAACCGACGACGCCTACACCGCCGGACACCTGCACCAGATCTCCGCCCAGATCGGCGGCCAGGTCGTCCAGGTGCTCGTCGACGACAATCAGGCCGTCAAGAAGGGCCAGGTGCTCGCCCGCATCGATCCCGTGACGTATCGGATCGCCGTCGATCGCGCTCACGCCGCGTACGCCGAAGCGCGCGCCCAGAAGCTCCAGGCAGACTCCGCCGCACGTCTCGCACAGGCCCAGCTCGCCGAAACACACGCCAAGCTGGCCCAGTCGGCCGCCATGGGCAAAATGGCCGCCGCCCAGTTCATCCTCGCTCGGACCTCCTACAAGCGCGAGATGCAGATGTTCAACAACGGCGGTGCCGCCACACAGGCCGACGTCGACAAGGCCAAGGCCACGCTCGACACCTACCACGCTGGCACCGAAGCCGCCGCCGCCTACCTCGACGCCGCCAAAGCCGCGATCACGTCATCCATCGCCAACTACAACTCGGCACGCGCCCAGGCCCAGGTGGCCGAAGCCGGGCTCGCCGCGGCCCAGGCCGCGGTCAACAACGCCGAGCGCCAGTACTCGTTCACCACGATCACCGCCCCCGCCGACGGCCGCATCGGCAACAAGCACATCGAGGTCGGCAATACCGTCGAGGCGGGACAGACCCTTCTCTCCCTCGCCGAACCCGAGGTGTGGGTGGTCGCAAACTTCAAGGAAACCAAGATCGCGAGCATGCACCGCGGCCAGGAGGTCGATCTCACCATCGACGCCATCCCGGGCGTCACTCTCCACGGAAAAGTCGACAGCATTTCGCCCGCGAGCGGCGCCGAGTTCGCCCTGCTTCCTCCCGACAACGCGACCGGAAACTTCAACAAGATCGTCCAGCGCGTGCCGGTCAAAATCGACCTCGACCCCACCGAGGTCCGGCGCCTCGGCCACCGCCTCCGTCTCGGCCTCTCTGCCATTGTCGAGGTCCACGTGCACTGAGCCCGAAGCGGACTGCGGTCCCGAGGAAATTTGGCTTCCTGCTCCGCCCGTAAATCGTGACGGAGTCATCGCCTTTCCCTTGTCCGCGTCGTCACACCTGCTTTCGTGGCAGATCTCACCAGCCATGCCGCGCACAAGCATCAGTGTCTATTTTACGGTCGATCTAGCGTTCGTTTTACCCTCGCGATCCTATCCGCGGCTTTATCTGCCCGCCTAGAATCTCCCGTGGAGCATCGGCCAACCACCGCCTCCAATTCCGCCGAGCGTCCACACATTCACAGAGACATTCGCTGCTCCGATAGGATGTTTCGAGATTCAATCGGACATTGGCATTCCCGCTCCTCCGGGGAAGCGCCAGCTACGATCCTGCTCACGGGCACTACACCATCGAGTCCGAAGGCTGCGACTTCGGATCCATCCGCGACGAATTCCGTTTCATCTCCAAATCGATGTCCGGCGACGTCTCGCTCGCAGCCAACGTGACGTTCCCGGACGATCCTGCGTCCGATCCGCACCGGATGGTCGTGCTGGCGATTCGCAGTGATCTTGATGACGGTTCTCCGGAGGTCGTGGCGAAGGTTGACGCAGCAGGAGCCATTCGGCTAATGGGCCGTGGCGTCAAGAAACGCGCCATCCACACAATTCCAGCAAATCGATCCCATGCCTGGAGCGCGTTCTTGCGCGTCCATCCGCATCGGAATCGAAAAACACGGCGACCTATTCACATTGAATTTCAGCCGTCACGACGAGCCGCTCCACCCTATCGGAGCCTCCGTGAGCCTGCGCCTGCAGACCCCGTTCCAGGCTGGCATTGGCTTCTGCGCACATATCTCGCCCGCGCTCTGGTCTCCCACGTTGTACTCAAAAACAAATCCGGAAAGGTCCGGTAGCAGCGCCAACAGGGACAGGCAGACATTCCGAGATTCACGATTTCGTTGGCTTCA
>JAJXVO010000166.1 GCA_021782105.1 bacterium | reverse complement strand
AGAAGGCGGGACGTCGAGTCGTCCCGTCGAAAGGCGGAGCCGAGGCTCCGCAGTCCATAACGGGCCGGCGAGGTCCGCCGCACTTACGGGCGGTGTTTCCATTTGGGAGGTTTTGAAGGGACAGGCAACGAAAGCGGCTGGAGGAGGGGCACCTTGAAGACTTCGGGTACGACCGAGCGCCCAGCGTGCATCGAGGGGAGGGGGGCCCAGCTGAGCCGGACTCGATCCCGATCTTGACCGCTTGGTCGGCTGGCCCGGGATGCGATATTGACTGGCAGAAGGCCGGCCGGGCGACTCTAGTGTGCCGCTTTCATCCCATGCTTTCCGACATCATCAAGAAAGGTCACGAACGAGCCCCTCACCGCAGTCTCCTCCGCGCCACGGGAGCGATCGAGTCCGATGCCGACTTCGACAAGCCGTTCATCGCGATCTGCAACAGCTACATCGACTGCATTCCCGGTCATGCCCACCTCAACGAGATCGGTCAGCTCGTGAAGCGCCTGGTCCGCGAGGCGGGCGGCGTGCCCTTCGTGTTTAACACGATCGGCGTCGACGACGGCATTGCCATGGGCCACTCGGGCATGAAGTACTCGCTGCCGTCGCGGGAACTGATCGCCGACAGTGTCGAGACGATGTTACGCGCCCATTGCTTCGACGGCATGGTCTGCATTCCCAACTGCGACAAGATCGTGCCGGGCATGATGATGGCCGCGATGCGCGTCAATGTTCCCACCGTCTTTGTGTCGGGAGGTCCGATGGCCGCAGGCATCGCCGCGACCGACGCCGCGAGCGAGCTGCCCGCGCACCTTCGCCCCGCCACCGCCAAGAACGACCTCATCACGGTCTTCAAGGGCGTGGGCGCGCTCCAGACCGGCTCCATCAAGGCCGAGGAGCTGTTGAAGATGGAGCAGAGCGCCTGCCCGACCTGCGGCTCCTGCTCGGGCATGTTCACGGCCAACTCGATGAACTGCCTTTGCGAGGCGCTTGGGCTCGCCCTGCCGGGCAACGGCACGATCCTTGCCGTCTCCAAGGAGCGCGAACAGCTCTACCGCCGAGCCGCGACCCAGATCATCGAGCTCGTGAAGGCCGACCTGAAGCCGCGCGACATCGCCACCCTCGAGGCCTTCGACAACGCGCTCGCGCTCGACGTCGCCATGGGTGGCTCGACGAACACGGTGCTGCACACGCTCGCGATCGCACGCGAGGCGGGCATCGAGTACGACATCGCCCGCATCGACGCCATCTCCCGCCGCGTGCCCTGCCTGTGCAAGGTCTCGCCGTCGTCGGATTACCACATCCAGGATGTGCACCGCGCCGGTGGCATTCACACGATCCTTGGCGAGCTCAAGCGCCTCGGCGCGCTTACTCTTTCCTGCCGCACGGTCACTGGGAAGACGATCGGTGAGAACATCGATACCTGGGACCTGCGTTCACCGACCTGTTCGGCCGAGGCCCGCATCACCCGCATCTCGGGATGCTCCGCGATCGTGGTCGATCCCTCCGACCGGCTGGGCCATGCCGCCCGTACTGCGAGCGGCAACCTCCTGCCCAAGCCGATGCTGTTCCACCCGGCCGACGATCGCGCGATTGCCTTGTGGCGTTTCGCGGCCGCCTTCAACGCGGGCGACGCCGAGAACTGCGGCGCGCTCTTCGGAACCAAGGGCGAACTTGGGGTCGAAGCGACCGTGACCTGGCGAGGCGCCGCGGAGATCGCCGCCGGCCTCGCCCCGAAGTTTGCGGAGTTCCGTGGCCTTGTCCGCGCAGAGCTCGCCGAGGTGCGCGGCACACCCGCCCTGGTGGTCTGGAAGTACGAGAAATCCGGCGCCAAGCAGCGGCTGTGCCTGCTGCGAGTGTCGCGCCTACACGCCGGCGGCACGATTGCGCGCGCCGCGCACGACCATGATCCCGCTGCCGTGGCCTCGGCCAAACCCGCTGGCCTGATGCCGCACGACCCGTCCTTCCGCTTCGACGCGAATCACTGTATTCGCAGCGCGGACCGCGCCTATACGGCCGACGGCGGCCTCTCCATCCTCTACGGCGACCTCGCCCCTGCGGGCTCCGTCGTGAAGACCGCGGGCATCAGCGACGCCTTCAAGGCCTACTGTGGCCCGGGTTTCGTCTTCGAGGGCCCCTGCGTTATCTTCGAAAGCCAGGACGAAGCCTGTGCGGGCATTCTCGCAGGCCGCGCGAAGGCGGGCGACGTCGTCATCATCCGCAACGAAGGGCCGCGCGGCGGCCCCGGCATGCAGGAGATGCTTTCGCCCACGAGCTACATCGTCGGCATGGGTCTTGGCGACAAGGTGACGCTTGTCACTGACGGGCGCTTCAGTGGCGGCACCGCGGGTGCCTGCATCGGCCATGTCTCGCCCGAGGCGGCCGAGGGCGGCCCTATCGGCCTGCTGCGCGAGGGGGACCGGGTGCGCATAGACTTCCCCGGGCGCCGCATGGACATCCTCGTCGACAAAGCGGAGCTGGAAGCGCGACGTGCCTCATGGCAGCCGGTGAAACGAGAGCTGTCCGGCTGGCTGGCCCGCTACCGTCGCCTCGTGAGCAACGCCTCCAAGGGCGGCTATCTCGGCGAATGAGCCGAGGGGATGCTACCACCTGCATCATGATGGGCAACAGGGTCGAGGTTGGGAGCGACACCGGGAAGCGTCCTGCCGCTGAACGGTCGGTATCCATGTTTCAACCACCTCGCCCCTCCGCCGGCGCCACAAAAGTATTCTGTACTCGGCATTACGTTACTGTAATTGGAGTTATGCCGAAGGCCCATTTGACGCCCTAAATTTATCCCTCTAACTTCAGATTACCCCCATGCACACTACCCTCTCTGTGTTCCTTGCGGAAACGTCACTCATCAAGATGTCGGGCTTGGATATATCCATGATCGTCATCTACTTTCTGGCCGTGCTTGGTATCGGCTGGTACCTGAAGGGCCGGACGAGCACAGGGGAGGACTTCTTCCTGGCCGGCCGGAGCATGACGGCCTGGGTGGCGGGTCTGAGCTTCCTGGCGGCGAACCTTGGGGCGCTGGAGCTGATGGGGTGGGCGGCGAGCGCGTATGAGTACGGCATTCTTGCGGCGCACTGGTACTGGATCGGGGCGATCCCTGCGATGGTGTTCCTCGGTCTGGTGATGATGCCGTTTTACTACATTTCGCGTACCCATTCGGTGCCGGGATATCTCAAGCTGCGCTACGGGGAGTCGACCCGCGCGCTGGGCGGGGTGTGCTTCGCGTTCATGACGGTGCTCATGTCGGGCATCAACATGTACGCCATGGCAGCGGTGATGCAGGTGGTGCTCGGCTGGAACCTTCACTTTTCGATCTGGGTGTCGTCGATCACGGTGGCGGTGTACGTGGGCCTCGGCGGCCTGACCTCGGCGATCTTCAACGAGGTGCTGCAATTCTTTCTGATCTGGCTCGGCGCTTTGGTGATTCCGATCGTTGGGCTGACCGAATGCGGCGGCTGGACGGGGCTGAAGGACCGCATCATTCAAAATGTGACGCATGGAGGCACCTATCTGCACATGTGGAGCACGCTGGGCAACTTCCAGGACAACCCGATGGGCATCCAGTGGGTGGGCATCGTCTTCGGCCTGGGATTCGTCATTTCGTTCGGCTACTGGACGACGGACTTCCTGGTTGTTCAGCGCGTGATCACCACCAAGGATCTTCGGTCCGCGCAGATGGCGCCGATCATCGGAGCCTTCTTCAAGATGGCGGTGCCGCTGATCGTGATTTTGCCTGGCCTGATCGGCCTGGGCGTGTTCAACCGCCACGGCATGACGCTGGTGTCTGCGGACGTGGCCAAACCCGGTCAGTACACCTATAACGACGTCCTGCCGCTGTTGCTGGTACGCTATGCGGGCCCAGGCCTGCTGGGCCTGGGTGTAACCGCGCTGATCGCCGGCTTCATGTCCGGCATGGCCGGCAACGTAACCGCGTTTGCCACGGTGTGGACCTATGACATTTACCGTCCGCTGATCCGTCCGTTGTTCCGCAGCCAGACATCGATGGCTGCGACGGCGACGGTCGGGGGTGGTGCGGGCAATGGACCGGTCGACGGCGACGAAGTGGCGGCCGCGGGAGATGACCAGCACTACCTCAAAATGGGACGCTGGAGCACGATCATCGGCGTGTTGGTCAGCATCGGCACGGCCTATCTGGCCATGCAGTTCAGCAGCATCATGGACTACGTCCAGGCGCTGTTCAGCTTCTTTGTCGCGCCGCTTTTCGGCACGATTCTGCTCGGCATGTTGTGGAAGCGTGCCACTGCGGCCGGCGGATTCTGGGGCCTGCTGATCGGCACGGCTTCGTCGGTCGGCATGTGGGTGTGGGTGAAAATCGATCCCTCGGCGCTGTCGATCATCGCGCTTTCCAAGTACGCGCAGCCCATGGCCCAAAACATGTATCAGGCGCTGTGGTCGTGGTGCATCTGCGTGATAATCACGGTCGTCGTCAGTTACATGACCCAGCCGATTCCCGAGGCGCGTCTGAAGGGCCTTGTCTACGGCTGTACGGAGATGCCCAGTTCCGCGCATCTGCCCTGGTACAAGCGGCCATTCTTCTGGGGCATGCTGGCCCTGGTTTTTCTGGTGATCCTGAACGTCATGTTCTGGTAAACCGTCGCCTCTATAACCCCTGACGCCTGACGATCATGAGCGAAAAGAAAACCCTTCCCATCTGGTTCTTCATCGGCGTGCTGCTGTTGATTTACGGAATCCTTTGTCTGGCCGCGGGCATCTCCCAATTTTCCCACCCGCCCGCGATCGTATTGCCTGACGTCCATGCGACGTTCTGGGGCGGGGTGGTGCTCACCGTGGTCGGTGGCGGCTACACAGCATTCTATTGGCCCCGGAAGTAGGGCGCGACTCCGGGATCGCGGCCTCGAGGCCGACCCGGAGAGGCCAAATTTCGGTGATTGCGGTGGCGGCGTCCGATACGTTGTGCGGCGCCGCACCGTTCGGGGGAATCCTCAGGGGAGGACCCGCATATTGCCGTCGTCGTCGTAGGCGATTTCCTTGACCTTGACGCAGCGCAGATGATTGCGGCCGCCGGACAGGGATGCGTCGTGATGAAACAGATACCATTTGCCCCGATATTCCACGATCGAGTGGTGGGTGGTCCATCCGATCACAGGCTCGAGCAGGCGCCCTGCGTAGGTGAAGGGGCCGAGGGGGCTGGGCGACTTGGCGTAGACCAGAAAGTGGGTATCGCCGGTCGAATAGGAAAAGTAATAGATGCCGTTGCGCTTGTGCATCCAAGCCGCCTCGAAAAAGCGGCGATCGTGGTCGTCGGCCCGCAGCGGGGCGCCGTGTTCATCGAGAATTTGGACTTCGCGAACCGGCTCGGCGAACGACTTCATATCGGTGCTGAGCTTGGCGACGCGCGGTGAAATTGCGGGAACCGCTCCCGTGGGCTCTTTGCCCTCGGGGTTGTATCGGCCCGTCTGCCAGTTTTGGAGCTGACCGCCCCAAATGCCGCCGAAATAGAGGTAGGCGCGTCCGTCGTCGTCCACGAAGCTGCAGGGATCGATGCTGTAGCTCCCCTTGATTGGCTCGGGCTCGGCCTTGAACGGGCCCTCGGGACGGTCGCTGCTGGCAACGCCGATCCGGAAAATCCCGTCTTTGTCCCTTGCGGGTAGATAAAGAAAATAGCGGCCGTCCCTAAACGCGGCATCCGGCGCCCAAAACTGCTTGCTTGCCCATGGCACGTCCCCCAACGCGAGCGCGATGCCATGATCGGTCACGGGGCCAGCGACGTCCTCCAGGGAAAACACATGGTAGTCGACCATGTCGTATTGGTCGCCCAGATCGTTGTCCTGGATCGTCGTTTCCCGATCGTGAGACGGGTAGAGGAAGAGCTTTCCCTCAAAGACGTGCGCGGAGGGATCCGCGGTATACAGGTGGGTGACGAGAGGCGTGTCGGTAATCTTCATTTTTGTGGTCTGCAATCGCTGCGGTTGCGCATCTGGGCGGAGGATGACGCAAGCCTTCGTACGAAAGTCATGACCAAGTCTTTCCTTTCATCTCTGCCACCGAAAGGGGGGAGACGATCTAACAATAGACGCGCTGCCGGAGCAGGTTGAGAGGCCGGTCGACGAATGGCCCGTGCAACCTGGTCGCTGCCCGCTGCCGAAGTGCGGTCCCCACGGAGCAGGGCGAGAGTCGTGGCGTTGGTGCCTTCTGAAAACAGCCGTCGGAGTGCCACCCCTCGGCCGAAATGGAATCAAGGGACGAGACGGTCGACCTCGGTGGTTGCGATGGAGGGAGCCGGGGACGGCCCGATCCGAAGCGACAAGATAGGCCGAGGGACTGGTTGAGGCAGACGTGCCATCGAGTGAATCCGCGAGCCACCCTTCGGTGGCTCGCCTCTGGCTCACGGCGACAACGACGCGGTGGCGCGGGCGGTGACGACCGGGGGAACGCCGTCCGGGGTCTGGATCGAGCAGTTGATCAGCTTCACGTTTTCCGCGTCGTAGATTCCGAACGGCCGATCGGCGGTGATGGAGACGTGGTCCAGGACGATGTCGGAGGCCGGCGCTTCGGGGAGGCCCCAGATCAGGCCGGCGCGGTGGCCCGGCGTCACGGTGGCGGTGATGTTGCGGAAGATGATGTCGCGGTACACGGGCGTCGTGTCGCGGAGAGGCGCGGCGGGGTAGGACGCGGCGATGGCGGGGGTGAGCTTGTTCAGATCCCGGTAACGGCGGTTTTTGGCCATATAGGCGCCGTAGATGAGGATCGGGCAGCCGACGTCGGTCATGCGGAGGTTTTCATACAGCATGTGCTGCACGATGTCGCCGCGATCGCGGTCGGACTTGATGCGGATGCCGCACTCGGTGTGGTTGAAAGTGCAGTTGACGACGGTGACGTTGGACACGCCGCCGCGGATGGGGCTGCCGATCGACACGCCGTGGCCGTAGCCGTAGGTGCAGTTGGCAATCACGACGTCGGAGGTGTGGCCGCCGGTCGTGAAGTCGTCGTCGCCGACGCTGACGTTGCAGTCCTCGACCAGCACGCGGTGTGCGCTGACGTCGCAGGCGTCGGTGTTGTGGCTGGGCGTCACGGGGTCGGTCGAGGCGGGGGCGCGGATGGTGACACCGCGCACGGTGACGTCGTGCGACTGACCGCTGATCGCGATGTGAAACATGGGCGAGTTTTCCAGGGTGACCTGCTCGATGAGGATACGATCGCAGGAGTTGAGGGCGATCATCCGCGGCCGGCGCGCGCCTTTCGTTTTGGCGTAGGGCCACCAGGGCTGGCCCTGCCCGTCGATGGTGCCACCGCCGGTGATGGCGATATCGTGCAGGCGGGCGCCGCGGATGAAGGACTCGGGATTGACCGTGCCGCCGGGGTAGCGTCCGAGCGAGAGCATGCGGAAGACGGCTTTGGGATCGAGATGGAGGGCGATCCGGCTCTTGAGCTGGAGGGGACCGCAGAGGAAGATGCCGGCGGGGATGTCGACGGTGCCGCCGCCGGCCCGGCTGGCGGCGTCGATGGCGGCCTGTAGCGCGCGGGTGTTGTCGGTCGAGCCATCGCCGACGGCGCCGAAGGCGGTGACGACGAAGGGCGTGGAGGGGATCGCTGGAAGGGCGGGATGGAAATTGACGGTTATGCGAGTCGGCGACGCGGACTGGGCGTTCAGGGTCCCATCCGTATTCGGAAACAGGATAGCGGCGGGGGCGAGCGCGGCCAGGAGGAGGGTGCGGCGGAAGGGCGTGGGGGAGGGCATCGGGAGGAGGGAATTTGGGGGGCGAAGCGGGGAAGGACAGCAGAGGCTACGTTTCGGAAATGCTGAGCCCCGTTCGCTGCATGCGGCAAACCCGGTCCTGTGCGCATCGATGAACGCCGAAACCGCAGTCGAAGCGGTTTCGCGCGGAGACGCAGAGGAGTGGAGGAGCGGAGGCGCAACGCAACGACCGCTGACTGGGGCGCGGCGAGGGGTGGAACCCCTCGTCGAAGGCGCCGAAGATCGCCGCACTCCAGATCGGACGCAGCGGCGTCGGCCTTCGATCGAGTGCGCGTATCAACGTTCAAGCTCTGACATGCGTCCTCAGCCGACGCTTTGAAGTACGCGGAGCATTTCGGGGTGGAGCCGGGGGTTGGCGGCGACATAGCGACCGCGGTCCTGCAGCTCGGGGCGGGGGTTGCCCTGATAGTCGGTCACGAGACCGCCGGCTTCTCGGACCAGGAGCAGTCCGGCCATGACATCGTAGGGCTTGAGATCCTTTTCCCAGTACCCGTCGAGGCGTCCGGCGGCGACGTAGCAAAGATCGAGCGCGGCAGAGCCCAGACGGCGTTCGCCGCGGATCTTTGTGAGGAAGGCGCCCCACTCGCGGAGATTGTTGTCGGGGTTGAGATGCTTGTCGTAAGGGAAGCCGCTGGTGATGACGGCGTCGATCAGCTCGGCGGTTTGGGTGACGTGGACGGGCTCGCCGTTGAGCCGGGCGCCGGCGCCGCGCAGGGCCGTGAAGCATTCGTTGCGCGTGGGATCGAAGACGACGCCGAGGAGCGGCTCTGGGTCTGGCGTCGTGAGCGCGATGCTCGTGCAGAAATGCGGCAGCTTGCTCGCGAAATTTACGGTACCGTCGATGGGGTCGACGAACCAGTGATACGGCGCGGTCACCGCGGGAGCGCCCTGGCCGCCGCCCTCTTCGCCGACGATATGATGCGTCGGCCAGCGGCGGGTGAGTTCGGCGACGATGAAGGCCTCGGCCTCGCGGTCGGCGGCGGTCACGATGTCGATCCGGCTCGTCTTCGTCTGCGTCGGGATCGGCTGGGCGAAGTGGCGCATGATGATCTCGCCCGCCTGGCGGGCGATGGCGGAAATCTCGGCAAGCATCTCGGCGGACTGCATGCCGTCATGGT
>JAJXVO010000165.1 GCA_021782105.1 bacterium | reverse complement strand
CGTGCGTGATCGCGTCGGGCTGGCGTCCGAAGATTGTCTGAAACTGGGCGGCGAGCTTGGCTTTCATTTTGGGGAAGGGAGCAGACACCTTGTCAGTCGGCCGGGACGAGTGAAGCACAAAGCCGTTCGTTCGTTTCCGGGGCCGTCCGGCGCGCGGCATTCCGACATCTCGGTTGATTGTTACCCTGTAACAACCCAACCTGCCGCTTCGCCTTCATGCGCCCGCGTTTTTTCGCTTGTCTGCTCGCCGTCTGTTCGCCGCTCGTCGCCGCGGAGACCCCACTTTTTCCGCCCGCCCCGCTGAGCGGTCCGGCTGCGGACGTCCGAGCTGCGCATCCGCCCGGCGACCTTCTGGCCACCGAAACCGCTGCGGACCGCGCGCTGGCGATGGGGCTGCCCTCGGTGGCTTCCGACCTTTACCTGCGTCTGCTCGCCCCGGACTCCGGCTTCGACGGCGATCGCTCCTCGCTCCGCCTGTCCTGCGCCACAGCGCTGATGGAGGACGGACGTCTCGACGAGGCCCAGCGTGTGCTCGATTCCGAGACCGGTGTTCGCGGCCCCGCGTGGAAGCTGAGGGCCGGTCTGATCGCCGCCAACGCCCGGCGTTTTGACGCGGCCCGGCAGGCCATCGCGTCTGTCCGCGTCGATCAGCTTTCAGCCCAGGACAAGGGCTGGTGGTATTTTCTCCAGGGCATGCTGGCGGACGCCGCCAACAATTTCGACAAGAGCCGCGACTTCTATTCTCAGGCAATTGCGCATGCCACGACCGAACTCGCGCGCGTCCGCTTTGATCTCGCCCGCGAGCAGGCATTTCTCCGCCGCGGCGAGGTCAATCTCGACGCCCTCCGCGCCAACGCCGAACGTTTTCAGGGCCAGAAGGTCGGCTACGGAGCCGTGAAACAATACGCCATCGGCCTGTACGCCACCGGCCACAAATCCGAGGCCGTCACGCAGCTTCAACGGCTCCTCCAGTCGCTGCCCCGGGTCGAGCAGAGCGAGATCGACGAGGTCCGCCTCCTGCTCGGACTCATCGACGGGGCGGCCCAGGGCTCCGCCGGACGCGACGCGCTCTTCCGACTGGTCGAGGACGGCCACGACGTGGCTCGCCAGCGGATCGCGCTCATGCTCCTGGCCGAAGCCTCGACCCGTTCGGTGGCCGCGGATGAATTTCGCTCCCGGCTCGACCGCATGATTGCCGCCCAGCCGCCCCATCCAATCCTCGAATATCTCCTCCTTGCCCGCGCCGAAGCTGCGCTCCTCGCCAAGGATTATGCACAGGCGGAGGACGACGCGCGCGCGCTGCTCGACCGTTTCCCGGGCTCGCAACTGCGAGCGCATGCGCTGGGGGTGCTGACCAACGCCACCTGGGAGCAGCGCCGCTACCGCACCGCCGCCGACTACGCGGAACGTGCGCGGGCCGTGCTTCCGCCCGGACCCTCGCGCTCCCAGCTGGGAGTCGTGGTGGCCGAGGCCTGGTATCGCGCCGGCGACTACCGCAGCGCCGCCGATGCCTACGCCGCCGCGCTCCGCGAGTTGCCGCCGGACGTCGCCCCCGGCCAGATCATGTTCCAGCAGGTCGAGTCCGAGATCGACGCGGGCCGGCTCGACCGGGCGCGGACGCTGCTCGACGGCTTTGCGCGCACTCCCTCTTTCGACATCGACGATCGCTGGCAGGCCGAGTGGAACCTCGCCCGCTCGCTGCAGGCAGCGGGACGCCAGCCCGACGCACTGGCCCGCGTGGCCGCCCTCCTGGCCCCCGGCGCTCCGCTGCCTCAGGACGCCGCCCTGCGCGCCCGTATGTCCTGGCTGCGGGCACGACTCTCGCTCGACGCCGGACAGCCCGCCGAAGCCTTGCGGCTGGCGACCAGCCTGGCTGCCGGCCTTGAGTCCATCGCCCCCGACCTCAAGACAACCATCGCAAGTTCGGCCGCCCTCATCGCGGCCGAGGCCGACTTCGCGCTCAATCAGCCCGAGATCGCGCTGGCCGCCCTCAAGAAGCTCCGGGCCGATTTCCCGCACAGCGACGCGGCCGTCTACTCCATCATCACGGAGGCCGATTATTTTCTCTCGAAGGACCGTTCCGTCGACGCCCAGCAGCGGCTTGTCCAGCTTGCCGACGACTACAAGGACAGCCCCTACGCCCCCTATGCGCTCTACCGCGCGGCGTTGCTCGCGGAGCAGCGTGGGCAGGACGCGAGTTATCAGGAGGCCAACCGCCTCATCGAGCAGTTGGTGAGCCGCTACCCCACGAGTGATCTGGTTTTTTACGCGCGTCTCAAACAGGGGGACCTTCTCAGGAAACTCAACGAGTTCGACCTCGCCGAGCGCGCGTACGAGTACCTGATCCGGAACTATCCGCAGCATCGCGACATCCTGGCCGCCCGCATGGCGCTGGCCGACTGCCACGCAGCCCAGGCGAGCGCCAATCCGGAGCATGCGGACCGTGCGTTGGAACTGTACGAGGGACTCGTGTCCCGGCCGGATGCCAGCCCGGACATGCGGGTGGAGGCCGGCTACAAGCTTGGCGCGGCCTACCGGCGTCGCGGCGACCTCCGCCGCGCTACGGAGGTCTGGTGGCAGGATGTGGTGGGCGCCTTTCTCGTCGACCCGCAGCGGGCCGCTTCGCTCGGGGCCCGGGGCCGCTCCTGGATGGTGCGCACCCTCTTCGACCTGGCCGATCTGCTCGACCGCCAGGGCAAACCCGACGAGGCCCGCCGCGCCCTCACGCTCGTGATCCAGTCCAAGCTCACCGCGCCCTCCGTCGAACTCGCTCGCGCCAAGCTTGCCCAACTTCCCCAGGTCTCCGGCGCACCCAAGTCCTGAGTCCCCCTCCCTTTTCCGACCATGTCCTTCCTTAGTTTCAACGTCATGTCCCGAGGCGGCCCTATGATGTGGGTGCTGCTCGTCCTGGGGGCCACGGCGCTCGTGTTCTTCATTGAGCGCACGCTGTTCCTCCACCGCGGACAGATCTCCGCCAAGGCCTTCGTCGATGGCATCAAGAACATCCTCGCCAAGCGACGGATCGTCGAGGCCCTCACGGTCTGCGAGGAGACGCCCGGCCCGGTGGCCGCCGTCGTCAAGGCGGCCCTGCTTCACGCCCATGAGGACGAGGCGCGCCTGCGGTTCGCCGTCCAGGAGGCGGCCATCGTGGAAATTCCCTCCCTCGACCGCCGCCTGGGGTCCATCGCGGCCATCGCGCAGATCGCCCCGTTGGTCGGTTTGCTGGGCACGATCCTGGGCTTCATCACGACCTTTGCGGCATTCGAGCACGACTACGCCACGGCGAGCGTTCTGGCGCGCGGCATGTGGATGGCCCTGCTCAGCACGGCCGGCAGCCTCATGCTTGCGATCCCCGCACGGCTGGCCCACCACTTCCTTGCCAGCCGCGTGCGCGCGATCGTCCGCGACATCGAATGGGCGGGCAACGAGATCATGCAGTATCTTGTGATCGAATACCGGGCGTCGGACGCACGCGGGGAGGATGAACGGTCGTGATTTCCCGCCCGCTCGAGCTCTCAAGCCGGGTCGCCGCCCCGGCCCGCGACTGGGACTGGCTGTTTTTCGTGAATGGCGGCCTGATCGTGCTGTTTTTCTTTCTGTTCGGGTCCCGCTTCGTACTTGCGCCGGGCCTTGGCACCGACTTTCGCCTTCCCACCGCAGCCGTCTCGGGGCTTGGGGCGTCGGCGACGACTCAGGTCATCAGCTTGAAGGCGGGTGGGCTGATCTTCACCGATTCGGGCCAGTTGAGTCTGGTTCAGCTCAAGAGCTGGCTAAAACGGGAGGCGTCGACGTCGAAACAACCGGTCCTGCTGGTGCGAGCGAGCAGCGACGTGTCGATGGAAGACCTCACCCGGGTTTACAACGCCGCCGAGGAGGCCGGTTTTTCGCGCGTCGTTTGGGCGGCCGAGGCGCCGCGCTGACGCAGAGCCCCGTTTTCTTCCGATGCCCGTGCACGCCTCGCAACCCGGCTCGCAGCGGATCGCCATCGCCCTGTATTCCTCGGCGGGGCTGCTCGTGCTGCTGTTTGCGCTCAGCCTGCGGCTGCCGAAGATCGCCGCACCGGAGCCACCAGGCCCCCCGCCGGCCACGGTCGGCTTGACTCAGCTTGACCGGCCGTCGGGCGACCCGCTCCTGCGCGAGGAGGCATTCCTGCACGATCCCACGCCACTGTTTCTCCCGACCAAGTGGAACGCATCGCAGGATGTCCGCCCCGAGGAATCCCTTCGTCAGCCCGGAGACTCCTTTCGCCGGTTTCCCGCCAAACTCCAGTTCGGCGACGGCTCGATCCCCTTGCTCCTGCCCCCGCCGGTCACCGTCCCCGCCACGCCTGCCGACGAGCTGGCCCTAAGCCCCTGGGATCGGCCTTTCGTGGGGTTCGGACGCACTAACCTTGCGCCGGCTGTGTTCGTTGCGCGTTCGGCCGAACTGGAGGTCGTGGCCGGCGCCGACGGCCGGAAGGTGCTTTCGCTGCCCTTGCAGGGACTGGCCCTCCCCCAGGATGTCGTGTGGCAGCCTGCCGAGTTTCTCCTGGAAGCCGATGCCGCCGGCCCGATTGGGCAACCTTCCCTCGTGAAGAGCTCCGGAGTGGAGACGGTCGATCGCCTGCTTCAGGCGACGATCATCGACGAATGGCCGCTCATTGCCCAGAAGGGTCGCTTGGCCAAGGGATTATATGAACTGACCCTGGGTCCCTGACTTTCCGACCGCGCTCCGTGCGCTTCGCAACCGCACCTTCTGAAGTAAGCGCAGGCTGCACCAGGCCCGGCATTTGCAGGACACGCCATTCAAAGGCTGGACGAACGCGTCAAAACTTGGTTATCTGCCCATTCCACGGTCGGATAACAGAAATTCCAAGTTTGCAGTTGACGGACAAAACTCCGGCCTCCACGGTCGTCGCTCTTTTTCTGTTTTTTGACCCACTCAGATAGTGCCCAGGTAGCTCAGTCGGCAGAGCACGTCCTTGGTAAGGACGAGGTCGTCGGTTCAAATCCGATCCTGGGCTCCATTTTACAGTCGGTTGAAATCCCTCTCATCTCAACATAAACGTCTCCAAACCACATGGCTAAAGGTACATTCGAACGCAAGAAACCGCACGTCAACGTCGGCACGATTGGCCACGTTGATCACGGCAAAACCACCCTCACCACCGCCATCCTGAAGGTGCAATCGGACAAGGGCTTGGCTGAATTCAAGTCCTACGCCGACATCGCCAAGGGCGGCACCCTCCGCGACGCGACCAAGATCGTCACGATCGCGGTGGCCCACGTGGAGTACGAGAGCGACAAGCGCCACTATGCGCACGTCGACTGCCCGGGACACGCCGACTTCGTCAAGAACATGATCACCGGCGCGGCCCAGATGGACGGCGCCATCCTCGTGGTCTCCGCCGCTGACGGCCCGATGCCCCAGACGCGTGAGCACATCCTGCTCGCCCGCCAGGTTGGCGTTCCGAAGATCGTCGTGTTTCTCAACAAGGTCGACCTGATCGACGACAAGGAGCTGCTCGATCTCGTGGAAATGGAAATCCGCGAGCTGCTCAGCAAGTATCAATTTGACGGCGACAACGCCAAGATCATCCGCGGTTCCGCCACGGCCGCTCTCGAGGGCAAGCCCGAGGGTGTCGCCGCCATCGGCGAGCTGATGAACGCCATCGACTCCGAGATCCCGGAGCCGGCCCGCGAAATCGACAAGCCCTTCCTGATGTCCGTCGAGGACGTCTTCTCGATCACCGGTCGCGGCACCGTTGCCACGGGTCGTATCGAGCGCGGCATCTGCAAAGTCGGCGACACGATGGAAATCGTCGGTCTGAAGGATACCTCCACGACCGTCATCACGGGCGTCGAGATGTTCCGCAAGATGCTCGACCAGGGTCAGGCCGGCGACAACGTCGGTCTCCTCCTCCGCGGTGTTGAAAAGGAAGGCATCGAGCGCGGCCAGGTCGTCGCCGCCCCGAAGTCGGTCACGCCCCACCGCCAGGCCAAGTGCGAGATCTACGTCCTCACCAAGGAAGAGGGTGGCCGCCACACGCCGTTCTTCAACGGCTACCGTCCCCAGTTCTACTTCCGTACGACGGACGTCACGGGCATCCTCAAGCTCGCCCAGGGCGTTGAGATGATCATGCCGGGTGACAACACCCAGGTTGAGATCGAGCTCATCGTTCCGATCGCCATGGAAAAGACCCAGCGTTTCGCCATCCGCGAGGGTGGTCGTACGATTGGTGCCGGCCGTATTGTCGACATTCTCGACAAGTAACGTTTTATCAAAGGTTTGAGACTACCTGCCGAGGCCTCCTTTTTTGGGGCCTCGGCTGCGTCGTCTAAAATTCATCCACAGGCGTATAGCTCAATTGGTAGAGTAGCGGTCTCCAAAACCGTTGGTTGGGGGTTCGAGTCCCTCTGCGCCTGCCACTTCCCCAGTCCATGAAAAACCCGTTCCGCAGCATCCGTATCTTCGCGACCGAAACCTACGGCGAATTGCACAAGGCGTCCTGGCCCACTCGGACAGAACTCCGCGATTCCGTCATCGTGGTTATCGTGGCTGCGGTCATCCTCGGTGTTTTCACCAGCATCAGCGACTTCGCGCTCTACCAGGTCGTCGACTTGGTGACGCGTCTGTTCAGCTAATCACAGGCCCGGCCCCTCCCCATGTCCACCGTTCAGACCACAGCCCCCGCCGGCGCCCAATGGTTCGCACTTCACACGCTCTCCGGCCAGGAGAACAAGGTGAAGACCTATATCGAAAAGTTCCGGACCGCCGAGGAGCTCGACGACTTCATCTTTGAGATCCTCCTGCCGACCGAGGTCGTGTCCGAGGTCAAGGCGGGCAAGAAGAGCACCAAGGTCCGCAAGCTTTATCCGGGCTACGTCTTCATCCAGATGCGCCTCTATGGCGAGGATTCGAAGATCATCAACAAACCGTGGTACTTCGTGAAGGAGACTTCGGGGGTGATCGGCTTTGTGGGCGGCGATAATCCAGCCCCGCTTCGCCAGTCCGAAATCGACGAGATCAAGGCCCGCATCGAGGCCGCCAACGGCAAGGAAGTGCCGAAGGTCCAGTACACCGTCGGCGAAGAGGTCAAGATCACCGACGGCGCATTTGCCAACCTCACCGGCCGCATCGACGAGATCGATCCAGACCGCGGCAAGCTCAAGATTTCCGTCTCAATTTTTGGCCGGTTCACCCCGGTCGAACTCGAATACTGGCAGGTACAACGCATCACCGAGTGACGCGACGCCCTCTTTGTCACCGCCGACGTTCGCCACATATCCAACACTCGTTACTAACCACCCGCCACATTCATCACCATGGCTAAGAAGATCCAAGGTTATATCCGGCTTCAGCTTCCCGCTGGCGCGGCCAATCCCGCTCCTCCCGTCGGCCCCGCGCTGGGCGCCCAGGGCGTCAACATCATGGCGTTCTGTAAGGAGTTTAACGCCAAGACGAAGGATCAAAATGGAATGATCCTCCCGGTCGTCATCACGGTCTACTCTGACAAGAGCTTCACCTTCATCCTCAAGTCGCCTCCGGCGTCGGTCCTCCTCAAGAAGGCCGCCAACATCGCCAGCGGCTCCGGCAAGCCCAACCAGGACAAAGTGGGCAAGGTAACCAAGAAGCAGCTTCTTGAGATCTATAACCTCAAGAAGGCCGACATGAACGCCAAGACCCCCGAGGCGGGCATCAAGGTCATCGCCGGCACCGCCCGCAACATGGGCATCGACGTCATCGATTAACCCAACGCACCCTTTGGGATGGCTGACCGCCATGCGAATCGCTTCGCCCGCCGGACAGTCTCCCTTCTTCACAACGATCCACTCACCGCGGGAGCCTTTTTCCAAGGCGCTTGCACCGCAAGGAGTCCACAATGGTTAAACAAAGCAAACGTTACCGCAATGCCCTCACGGCAGCGGATTTCTCAAAAGAATATGCGCTGAAGGACGCCGTCGAGGTCCTCGCCAAACTGCCCAAGGCCAAGTTTGACGAAACCGTCGAGTTGTCCTTCCGCCTCGGCGTCGACCCTGCCCAGGGCGACCAGATGGTTCGCGGAACCACGCCGCTGCCCAATGGCTCTGGCAAGAAGGTTCGCGTCCTCGTCTTCACCGACAATCCGAAAGCCGCTCTCGATGCCGGCGCGGATCATGCCGGTCTCCAGGACATGATGCAGAAGATCAACGAGGGCTGGCTCGACTTCGATGTCGCGATCGCGACGACCGAAGCCATGAAGACCGTCCGTACGATCGCCCGCGTCCTCGGACCCAAGGGCCTCATGCCCAACCCGAAGTCTGGCACCGTCACCGACGACATCGCCTCCGGCATCAAGGCCGTGAAGGCGGGCCGCGTTGAATTCAAGATGGACAAGGCCGCCAACATCGGAGTCGGCATAGGCAAGCTCTCGTTCACTGCGAACCAGATCCTCGAAAACGCCCAGGCGGTCCTCGAGGCCATCGGCAAGGCCAAGCCGGCCTCCTTCAAGGGTCAGTATATCAAGACCTGCGTGCTCTCGAGCACGATGTCGCCCGGTGTGCGCGTCGCGTCCACCGAGTACAACAAATTCTAACCGAGGCCCCACGCCATGAGAGAAGAGAAGAAATATCTGATCGCGGAAGTTGAGGGCCACCTCAAGAAGTCCGACTACGTCTTTCTCGCCAACTACGAGAAGGCCACCGTCGAGAATGTCGCCAAGCTGCGCAACAAGCTGACGTCCGAAGGCGCCGAATTCCACGTCGTCAAGAACAGCTCCCTGCGCGTCGCTGCCCAGTCCCTCGGTCTGCCCGAGGTCGACCAGTGGCTCAAGGGCCAGACCGCCATCATCACCGGCGGCACCAACCCGACTGGCGTCGCCAAGATCCTCAAGGACTTCTTCAAGGATTCCCAGAAGATCGTCGTCAAGGGGGGCATTTTCGAGAAGAAGGCCGTCGATGGCACCG
>JAJXVO010000164.1 GCA_021782105.1 bacterium | reverse complement strand
CGGCGGACGCTATTTGATCCACAAGGGCAGCATCGCGATCGACGGCATTTCACTGACGGTCGCGGAGGTCGACGGCGACGCCTTCGCGGTCTGGCTGATCCCCCACACGATGGAGGTCACCAACCTTCACACCCGCCGCGCGGGCGACCACGTCAACCTCGAGTTCGACATGCTGGGCAAGTACGTGGAGAAGCTGCTCTCGCTTCGATCCTGACCGACGCCCAACGCGACCATGCGCAAGATCGTCGAGACCCTGGTCGGTGAGCTCACACGGCTGAAGGCCGCCGGCGTAAAGACGGTGGCCGTGTCCGACGACGCGATGGCGTCGCTTCGCAGGGTGGTGGCGGCCCGGGTTCGCGCTCAGGGTGGTGGGACAGTCCGCGTGGCGGCTCCCACGTCCACAGTTGCCGTGCCCGCGGCGCCCTCCCCGATCCAGGCGGGGCGCTCCGTGGAAGAGCCCCCGCTCGTGCTGCCCGAGCCCTCCGCGAAACCGCGAGCGGCCAAAGCCGAACCCGAAGCGGCGCCCCTTCGACTGCCTCCTCCGCCAGAGGTCCGCCTTCCCGAAGGCGACAAGGCCGCGCGCTGGGCCTGGCTGAACGACGTGGTCCTCCACGACCGGGTCTGCCTGGAAAACGTCCGGCCCGGGAAGAAGGTGGTCCTGGGCGTCGGCAGCCTGGAGGCCGCGATCTTCTTCGTGGGCGAGGCCCCGGGCGCCGAAGAGGAGCTGCGTGGGGAACCCTTTGTGGGGCCGGCCGGCCAGCTTCTGACCCGGATGATTGGCGCCATGGGGCTTTCACGGGAAACCGTCTACATCGGAAACATCATGAACTGGCGCCCTCCGCTGCCGACGGCGCCTGGCGCCGAACAGCGCGGCAATCGCGAGCCGACTGAGGAGGAGATGGCGTACTGCCTCCCCTATCTGCGCGCCCAGCTTGCGATCGTGCAGCCGCGCATCGTCGTGGCGCTCGGAGCCACGGCCACGCGGGGCCTGCTGGGCAAGGCTGCGTTCAAGACGCTCGGCGAGGTGCGTGGACGCTGGCACGATCTTCAGGGGATACCGCTGATGGTCAGCTACCACCCGAGCTATCTGCTGCGCAAGGAGGCCGAATCGAAGCTGTCCGAGCGCAAGGCCAAGCGCGCCGCCTGGGAGGATCTTCTGAAAGTGATGGAGCGGGCCGGGATGCCGATCTCCGACAAGCAACGCGCCTATTTCCTGTGAGCGCCCCGCCGGTGGCGTAGCCGGCTTCTGGATGCGCCGGGAGGAGGGGCCGGACTCCCCTTTTGTTTTGTAAAATCGGGTTTAATCGAAAGGATGCGCACTCATCCCTACCGCCGTACGGCGCACATCCAAGCGAACCACGAACCGTGCACGTCTCACGAAAATTTCTGGTCTTCATCGGCCTGTTGGCCTTCGTCGCGCAAAGCGCCGTCAAGGCGGCCGACAACCTGGTCGACTACGAGGTGTTGCGCTACCGCGCCAAGGTGCTGGCGGCGAGCCCCTACGAGGAGCCCGCCACACGCGTGCCCGCCTGGCTGCTCGCACCGAAATTCACGTACGACCAGCACCGGGAGATCCGCTTCAAGTCCGACCGCGCCTGGTGGCTTCGCGAAGGGCTGCCCTTCCAGCTCCAGTTCTTCCATCCCGGCTTCATTTACGACAAGACGGTCCAGCTCAACGAGCTTCGGGGAGACCGGTCCTACCCGATTCCGTTCGACCGCGATTTCTTCGACTACGGGAAAACCAAGCTCGAAGGAAAGATCCCCTCGGACATGGGTTACTCGGGGTTCAAGATCCTGTGCGCGCTCAACAGTCCGGACCGTATGGACGAGCTGGCCGTGTTCCAGGGGGCCAGCTATTTCCGCGCCCTGTGCACCCGCGCGGTGTACGGGCTGTCCGCCCGGGGAATCGCCGTGGACACCGTGGACGCAGACGGGGAGGAGTTCCCGACCTTCACCGATTTTTGGATACGGCGTCCCTCGCTCGACGCCAAGGAGATCACTGTCTACGCGCTGCTCAATGGACCAAGCGTCGCAGGAGCCTACCGTTTCGACATCAAACCCGGGGACGACACGGTGATGCGCATCAAGTGCACGCTGTTCCTGCGCAAGCCCGTGAAGGTGCTCGGCATCGCGCCGCTCACCAGCATGTACTGGCACGGCGAGAACTCGGGCTGCCGTTTCGACGATTTTCGCCCCGAGGTGCACGACTCCGACGGGCTTATGATCGCGCACGGCGGCGGCGAGTGGCTGTGGCGGCCGCTCACCAACCCGAAGAGCGTCGCCACCGCGAGCTTCGCCGATCAGAATCCGAAGGGCTTCGGACTCCTCCAGCGCGACCGTCATTTCTCGAGTTACGAGGACCTCGAGGCCAACTACAACATGCGCCCGAGCGCCTGGGTCGAACCCATCGGAGACTGGGGCAAGGGCTGTGTGCGGCTGGTCGAGATTCCGACCCCCGACGAGACCAACGACAACATCGTCGCGTTCTGGCAGCCCGAGGTTCTTCCGGCCCCCGGCGAACCCATCGAGTTCGAATACCGGCTCCACTGGTTTCTCAAGGGCATCAATCCCCCCGCCGGCTACACGATCGCCACGCGAAAGGGCCGCTCCATGACCCACGAGGTCAACCTCGAGCGCTTCCTGGTCGATTTTGACGGACCCTACCTGCACAACCAGCCGGATGATCCTGCCATCAAAGCTGTCATATCGGTGGGTCCGGGCGCCACGCTCATGAACCAGACGGTTCAGAAAAACCACTACAACGGCTCGTGGCGGGTCGCCTTTGCGCTGCGGCCCGATGGCAGCGGACGACCGGTCGAATTGCGGTGCTTCCTGGAGAAGCCGCCGCACGTCCTCACCGAGACATGGAGCTACCGCTGGAACCCCTGAATGCGTTCCGTCCCACCACGGGAACGCTTGAACAGTGGAATGCAGCCTACGTCCGGGTTGAGGACTATCTCCGCGCCCACAGGATCCACAACGGCATCCATCAAAGCCGGCTGATCCAGCGCATCCTCGAAAAAGCCTCGAGGCGCCACGCGCAGGATCCGTCATTGGATCCCACGCGCCTGGCCGCGGAGGAGACCGAGCGGGAGATGGACGCCTGGTTCGCACTCGTGCTCGGCGACGCCGACCGGGCCCACGAACGCATCGCGATCGACGGACGCGTGGCCCTCCTGTTGTGCGACGGACTCAAACGCTGGCCCTATGCGTTTCTCGACCACGCCAACATCCCGGAGGATTTCGCGCGGGCAATGCACGAAAGTTCCATCCGCGCGGGCCCTGACCTGGCGGTCTCCAACATGGTCCCGCGCCCCATCGATCTCGGCCTTTTGAGCGAAGCCGCCGGCGAGACGCTGGAACGCTTCGAACGGTATCCCTTTCTGCGCATGCTCTCGCTGTGGGCCGTGTTCCTGGCCGCCCTCGCGACGATCTTCTACCTCACGCGCTGATCCCCGCGCATCCGCCCTCCGGCCATGCCCCCCCTTTTCAACACGATCAAAATGGACCCGCGCGCGCTCAACCGCCGTCGGTTCGTGTTTTTCTCGAGCGTGTTCGTGCTCACAAGCCTGGCGACCTGGGTGATGGCCGACCTGCTGTGGCGCCACGGCATCACGGGCGTCGAGTTCACGATCTTCATCCTCTTCATCATCCTGTTCACCCACATCGCGATCGGTTTCTGCACGGCGATGTTCGGGTTCTACGTGATCAACCGTGGCGGCGACAAAAACCGCATCATCCGCAGCGTCGACTGGTCCAAGGACCAGCCTCTCGCAAGCACCGCCATCATCCTGCCCGTCTTCAATGAGGACGTCAGCCGCGTCTTCGAGGGACTGCGCGTGATCTTCCGCTCGGTGCAGGAAACCGGAAAGCTCGAGCACTTCGATTTCTTCATCCTGAGCGATTCCAACCAGCCGAACCAGTGGATCCAGGAGGAACTCGCCTGGGTGGAGTTGTGCAAGCAGGTGCAGGGATTCGAGAAGATTTTTTATCGGAAGCGGAGGCAGTCGATCAACAAGAAGGCCGGCAACGTGGCCGATTTTCTCCGTCGCTGGGGACGCAATTACCGCTACATGGTCGTGCTCGACGCGGACTCGATCATGACCGGCCGCGCCCTCGTGCAGATGGTCGCGATGATGGAGGCCAATTCGAACGTGGGCATCCTCCAGACGGCTCCGCGCATCGTGCGCGGCGAGACGCTCTACGCGCGGCTGCAGTCCTTCGCGAACAGCCTGTACAGTCCGCTCTTCCTGGCCGGGCTCAATTTCTGGCAGCAGCACGACGGCAACTACTGGGGCCACAATGCCATCATCCGCGTGCAACCCTTCATAGATCACTGCGCGCTGCCCGATCTTCCCGGCAGCGAACCGTTCGGCGGGCGCATTCTCTCGCACGACTTCGTGGAGGCGGCCCTCATGCGCAAGGCGGGCTGGGCCGTGTGGCTGGTGCCCGAGATCGAAACGAGCTACGAGGAGGGCCCCCCGACGCTCATCGACAGCGCAAAGCGCGACCGCCGCTGGTGTCAGGGCAACCTCCAGCACACCTGGCTGCTGACCGCCCGCGGATTCAAGCCCGCCAACCGCTTTCACCTGTTGATGGGCGTGATGGCCTACGTCTCGTCGCCCCTGTGGCTGTTGTTCCTGATCATGAGCACGGTGAGGATGTTCGCAGTCGCCTCGCGCGGAGGTTTCCCGGCGAGGCCCCAGGATTACACCTCGGTCTTCGGCGCCTACATCCACATACCGCAGGCCCTGTTTTTGTTCGTGCTGACGATGCTGATGCTGTTTTTGCCGAAGCTGGTGGGGCTGATCGCCACGCTCGGCGATTCCGAGGAGGCGGAGCGATTCGGGGGGCGGACGCGCCTCGCGCTGAGCGCGCTGCTGGAGACTGTCGTGTCGGCGATCCTCGCGCCGATCAACATGTTCTTCAACTCGAAGTTCGTGATATTCACCCTGCTCGGGCAGGGCGTGTCCTGGGTCACCCAGCAGCGCAACGCCACCGACGACGGCACCGACTGGCGCGAGGCGATCATCACGCACGGGCCGATGACGCTGTTCGGTCTGATCTGGGGTGCGTCGACGTTCATCCTCGCCCGGGACTTCTTCTGGTGGATGAGCCCTGTGCTGGCGGGGCTGGTGCTCTCGATCCCGATCTCGATCTTCCTGAGCAAGTCGGGCTTCGGCCAGCGGGCCAGGCGTATCGGATTGTTTCTTACACCGGAGGAGACCCAGCCCTGCTACGAACTGCGCCGGCTCGAGCAGAACCTCGCGGCGTGCTACAAGCATCTTCAGCCCATCGAACCGCTGCGCAACGACTACGGCCTGCTCCAGGCGGTGCTCGACCCGTACATCAACGCCATGCACGTGGCCCTGCTGCGCCGGAGCAATCCGAGCGAGGAGGCGCGCGATTGGTTCATCCAGCTGCGGGAAAAACTCCTCCGCGAGGGTCCGTCGATCCTCACGGCCAAGGAGAAGATGGCGCTGCTGTTGGACGCGGAGTCGATGATCTGGCTGCACGAGGAGCTCTGGCGGCTGCCGGGCGAGTCGCTCGCCGAGTGGTGGCGCCTCGCGATGCGCCAATACAACGTGCTCACGGCAACGCCGGTGACCGCCCTGTATCGCTGAGCGCCGGACACCCCGACGCTCAGAGTTCGTGACAAAGCGCCGAGCCCCGGTTTGGCTGGACCCCATGTCCCCCGTTCTCTGGATCGTCGCCGCCCTGCTGGGCGCCCGCCTCGCGGGAGAATTGCTGCTCGCCCTGCTCAACCGCCGCGAACTCGACCGACACGTCGGGCAGCCACCTGCGGCGGTCGCCGCGATCATCGATCCCGCCGCCTACCCGAAATCCGTCGCCTACACGCGGGCCCGGCTACGCTTCGGGATGACGACGGAGGTGTTCGACGCGGCCATCCTCGCCGCCTTCGTGTTCAGCGGCATCCTGCCCTGGCTCAACGCCCGCATCGGGGGGCTGTCCCCCGCGGCGACCTGGCCCGGAGCCCTGTTCATCGTCGTCGCCGCCACGCTCCTGGCCCTGCCCGGCATGCCCTTCGACTGGTACGAGCACTTTCGTCTGGAGCACCGCTTCGGATTCAACAAGAGCACGTCCGGCCTGTGGGTGAGCGACAAGCTCAAGGGCTTCGTCCTGATGCTCGCAATCGGCTTCCCGCTGCTCTGGCTGCTGCTCTCGCTGGTGCGCTGGGTCGGGGCCGCGTGGTGGCTGTGGGGCTTCGCCCTGCTCTTCGGGTTCCAGCTCGCGATGATGGTGCTTTACCCGAAGCTCATCCTGCCGCTGTTCAACAAGCTCACGCCGCTGCCTGAGGGAGAGCTGCGCACGCGGCTGCTGGCGCTCGCAGACCGTACGGAATTCCGCGCCCGGGCAATCGAGGTGATCGACGGCTCAAAGCGCTCGGGACACTCGAACGCCTACTTTACCGGCTTCGGCCGCTTCAGGCGGATCGTGCTGTTCGACACCCTCATGCAGCAGTTGTCCACGGAGGAGCTCGAGGCCGTGCTGGCGCACGAAATCGGCCACTATCGCTGCGGGCACATTCCCAAGATGCTCGCAGCCGCAGCGGGCATGCAGTTCGCCGCGTTCGCGGCCATCGCCTGCCTGGCCAGGTCGACGTGGTTCAATCCCGCCTTCGGCTTCCCCTCGGGCGAACTCGCCCCCGCCTTCCTGCTCGTCGGCCTGCTCGGCGGACTCGTCACCTACTGGTTCACGCCCCTCGGCAATTTCCTGTCCCGCAGGCACGAATACGAGGCCGACGCCTTCGCCCGGAAGGCGATGGGATCGGCGGCACCGCTGATCAGCGCGCTCCGAAAGCTCGCCCAGCGCAACCTCAGCAACCTCACGCCGCATCCGCTGTACAGCGGCTTTCACTACTCCCACCCTACCATCGTAGAGCGCGAACGCGCCCTCACGAAGGCCTGATCCCGGTCTCCAAGGGATCGCCCGGCGGCTCCGGTTCGCAGCGATTTTACCCTGACCAGGATTGTCGAATCCATGTTTTCCCCACAAGTTGGGGCCCCGCTCTCCAACCCATGCCCCTGGTCTTCGACCTCGCCCTATTCTTCGGAGTGACGCTTGGACTCGCCCTTCCAACCGTCGCCCGCCTTCCCAACTGGGAGCCCGCGCTCCGGCTCTCCACGGGGCTGGCCTGCTCGCTGCTGATCTGCGCGCTGGCTATGTTCGGCGTCTATGCCGCGAATCTTCCGAGGGAACTGCTGTGGGCTCTCCCGGCGGTCGCGGTGTCGAGCCTCGTTTTTCACCGCAGGACCATCCACGCGTTCTCGCGCGACCCTGAGCTTCGCATCGCACTGCTGACGTGGCTGGCCGTCGCCGCGGGCGGCTTGCTCGCCCAGGCGCTCGTCATCAGTTACTCCGGCGGAGGTTGGGCCGTCGACTGGGTCGAGCATTACGATCGTGCCCTGTTCTTCGTGAAGGGCTGGCCCACCGACACGCTCTTCCTCGGCGCCTATCCGCTCCCGTCCCGCCCTCCGGTCGGCAATCTCATCGTCGCCGCCTTCGAATGCGTCGGAGGAACGAGCATCGCCCACTATCAGGTCTTTGCCACGCTGCTCAGCTCGCTCGCCTTCCTGCCTGCGCTCGGGCTCGCCTGGCGCTTCGACACGAAGGGCAGCAGGCCCCGGACTGCACTCCTGCTCACCGTGCTGTTTCTCATCAGCCCGGTATGGATGGAAAACGTCACCTTCCCCTGGACGAAGCTCCCCGCCGCCTTCTTCGCCCTGCTGGGGCTGGCACTCATAGCGCCCCGCGACGAGCCCGACGAGCGCCCCTGGCGTTTCCGCATCGGTTGGCTGATGATGGCCATCGGTTTTCTCGTCCATTACTCGATCGGACCCTGGATAGTCGCGGCGCTCGCGGCCCTGACTTTGCACCGGCGGGCCGAATGGAAAACCCGCGCTTTCTGGCGCGATTACCTCACCACCGGCGTGCTCTGCGGCGGACTGATCTTCGCCAACCTGAGCTGGTCCGCCAGCCACTTTGGGTGGAAGGAGACGCTCGACAGCAATACCGCCATTGCCGGCACAACGTCGCACGGCGCCATGGCGCAGGTATCCACCATTCTCGAAAACCTGTACCACAGCGTCGTCCCACATTTTTTCCGCACCTTCGACAAGGGGCTCATCAGCCAGCATAACGCGCTGGGCCTGCTGCGGGACCAGTTTTTCAACCTTTATCAGGTAAACGTCCTGTTCCTTTGCGGCAGCGCCGGCCTGGCCGCCCTAGCCTGGCTGCTCACGCGGCGCGAACGGCTCAGCTCACCCAGACGCGTGTTCTGGTCGGTCACCTTGATCACTGCGACCATCGTCGGAATCGCCGTTCACAGTCCGCCCGACGAGTGGGGCCTCGCGCACATCTGCCTTCAACCCCTGGCCCTCATCGGGCTGGCCGCCGTGGCGGCGGGCTTCGACGAGCTCCCTTCGCTGCTGCGCCGCCTCATCGCGGGACTGTTCTTCGCGGATTTCGTCTTGGGAGTCGGCCTCCAGTTTCTAATCCAGTCCTTCGCCCTCGCCCCTTCGCCGCGCTCAGCCGCTTCCGACGTCGCGTATTCGGCGGGACTCAACCTGATCGCGAACGTGAACCTGCTGTGGAAGGAGGATCGGAATCTCTTGTTCCTGGGCGATCACGCCCGCCCGTTCCAGAGGCTGATCGTGGCCGCGTGCGCCCTGTTGCTGCTGAGCCTGCTGGTATCCCTGCGGCGGCGCGAAGGTGGCGACGCCTTGAAGACTCCGAAGGCGTCGCCGCAGCGGCTCTCTCCCTGGCTGGGCTGGGGCCTCGTCGCCGCGCTCGGCGGCCTGCTCGCCCTGACTGCGCTCCGGCTGCTGATGTCGACGTACATGATGTACGACGACGAGGGCTACGTGTTGTATTCGGTCCACAACTTCTGCTTGCATGGAGGGCTCTACGACCGGGTGTTCA
>JAJXVO010000163.1 GCA_021782105.1 bacterium | reverse complement strand
GCTGATCGATCACGTGACGGGCGTGGGCCCCAAGGTCGCCATCACGATCATGAGCAAGCTCTCGCTGCCTGTGCTGGAAAATGCGATACGCATCGGCGACATCGCGATGCTCTCGAAGTGTCCCGGCATTGGGAAGAAGACCGCCGAGCGGATGGTGGTGGAATTGAAGGGCAAGCTGGGCGGAACGGGCCTCGCGGGAGCGCTCACGGAAGCGGCGGGGGCGGAGACGAGCGCCGGAGCGGCCGTCGACACCCGCGTGGCCGACGCCGTGGCCGCGCTGGGGGCGCTAGGTTACAAGGCGGCTGATGCCGACCAGGCCATCCGCCGCGCCGCTCTCGCTCTCGGAGCGGCGGCCACCACCGAGCAGTTGATCAAGAAGGCGCTGAACTGAGCTGGAAGAAGCGGGAGGGGGAGGGATTCGTTCCCAGTCTGGCGGCCGGCTGCTCGATGTGGAGTGCGGCGACCTGGCGCCGCCTTTGCTTTCGGAATCCGAAAGCAACCGGGCATAGTCCCGCGAAAGCGGACGAAGCCCGGTGGACAGGCGGGCCCGGCCGCCCGCACCGGGGTTTCGGGATCCGAAATCTCCGGGGCGCGAGTTGTCCTATCTCCTAACTCCTAAATTCTAGCTCCTAAATTCCAGCGAAGCGGCACGGTGTCGGCCCACCGCACTCCACATCGGTCAGCGGCACGCCCCATCCCTTCCATCCCCTTCATCCCTGTGAATCAACCCCTCAGAACCTCACCTCCACCGGCTGGCCCGTGTACTCCACGGTACGGTCGGTCTTGGGGTCGAAGCTGAACGGCACTGCCTTGCCAGGCTTCACCAAAATCACGTCAAAGCGCCGCGTCTCCAGCATGCCCGGGAATCTACCCGCACGCGCGCCGATCGTCAGCGTCTGCGTCGCTTCGTTCCATTCGAACGGAATCCGCGCAAAGGCGCCCTTTTCATAGCCGTAGGTCAGGCCGTCATCCTCGTAGAGCGAGAAATGACCGTCCGTTCCCGCATACACCATGAGCGTGATCGGATTCGCCGGCTTTTCTCCGGTGTACTGCAGCTCCGGCCCAAGCGGCAGGATCGATCCCGCCCTGACCATCAGCGGGATCCGCCCATACGGCGCCGGTGCGTCGATGGTCTTGCCGCCCCCAAGGGCTTCGCCCGTCCAGAAATCATACCACCCGCCCGCAGCCGCCGGCAGGTACACCTCGCGCGAACGCGCCTTGTACTCGGTCACCGGATTCACGAGCAGCTCGGGCCCAAAAAGGTATTGGTCCGTCAACGAACGCGCCACGCGGTCCTCCGGGAAGTCCATCACCAGCGGACGCATGATCACACCGCCGTCCTGTGTCGCCGCCCCTGCAAGCGAATAGATGTAGGGCAGCATGCGATACCGGATGCGGTCGAAGTTCAGCATCGCATCGTAGGCAGGCGTGCCCGGAGCGCCAAAATACCACATCTCTCGCCTAGGCTTCTGTCCATGCACACGCAGCAGCGGCACGAAGGTGCCAAACTCAAACCAGCGGGTGTTCATCTCCCGCCACTCGTCGACGTTCGTCTCCTTGCCGTCGTTCGCTATGAAGCGCTCCGGCACCGAAAAACCGCCGATGTCCATCGTCCAATACGGTACGCCCGAGATCGAGAAGCCGAGGCCCGCGGCAATCTGTTTCTTCATCGCGGTCCAGGTCGACGTGATGTCCCCCGACCAACTCGCCGCCGCATAGCGCTGCTGTCCGAGGAATCCCGAGCGCGTCAGATTGAATACACGCTGGTCCGGCTTCACCGAGCGCTGTCCGTCATACACCGCCTCAGCGATCATGAGCGGATAGCCCAGGAGCATGCGCGAGCCCGTGCCCATGAAATTCGGGCTGATATGCGTCTTCTGGAGCTCGAGGTCCGGCTGGGCCGTGAGGTCGGGTTCCGAGGCGTCCATCCACCAGGCGTCCACTCCCTTCGAGAAGAGGTGCGTGTTCATCTGACTCCAGAACAGTTTCCGCGCCGCCGGGTTGTAGGCGTCGAAAAACGTGAAGGGATAGCCAAGGAAGTCCTTGGCTCCTTCCTCGAGGTTCTTCTGTAAGAGGAAGCCGTGCTCCTGCATCTCGTCGAAATTCTTCGTGCCCGGATAAAACTTGCCCCAGACTGAAATCATCAGATGGGCGTGGCGCGCGTGGATCTCCTTGATCCACTCCGTGGGATGAGGGAAGCGCGTGCGGTCAAACTCGTGCGAGCCCCACGTGTCCTTCCGCCAATACTGCCAGTCCTGGACAATGTTGTCGAAGGGGATGCCGCGCTTCCGAAACTCGTCGATGACATCGAGGCTCTGCTGGGCGGTTTCGTAGCGTTCGCGCGACTGCCACAGGCCGAAGGCCCACTGCGGCATGAGCGCCGCGCGGCCCGTCACGGTCCGGTAACCGGCCACCACCTTGTCGAGGCTCGGGCCATACACGAAATAGTAGTCCACGCCGTCGCCGACTTCCGACCACAGCGAGGTGTCATGTGTCTTGGAGGGCGTCTTCCAAAGCACCCGCACGGTCGTGGAGCGTTGGTCCTTGACCCATTCCATCCGAATGGAGTGACGCGTGCCCGCGTCAAAATGCACCTTCGCGAGTTCCGAACCTGGCAGCCACTCCTGGCGGTAGTGGTTCATCAGCAGCTTCCCGTCGATCCACAGTTTGAAGTCGCCGTCGAAGTACGAGGTGAATTGGTAATCGCCTCCCTCTTTTGCGACGATCGAGCCGTCCCAGCGCACGCTCAACTCGCCGGCCGGAAGGGCTGGATTGATCCGTGCGTTGGCGTCGGGGCCCTTTCCTCGGATGTTGAAGTCGAACGCCGCGTCGCGGCGCACGGACACGGATTTGTTGAACGCGGCGCCCTCGAAATAGGTGCCCGTCAGCGCGCCGGCCCTGCCGTCGGCGTCGACCAGGTCGGCGGGCGGGATGGGCACGAACGGGCGGGTGTCGCCCCAGCGGGTTTCGGAGGTATTGTCCCAAAGGATACCGTAGCCGCGGCTGGAGACGAGAAAGGGGATGGCGATGTTCGTGTTGTGCTGCCACAGGTCGAGATCGTAGCCCTTGATGTCGACAAGCCCCTTCTGCTGCTGACCGAGTCCGTAGAAGGCCTCGTCTGCGTGGGGCTCCCATTGTTGCTGGACGTGGAAGGTCTGTTCACCCTGGACCTTGGCGGGCACAAGGCGTTGGACGCCAGGGCGCTCGGCGAGCACCTCGCGGCCGGTGGCGTCGAGGAAGGTGAGGCGGCCGGTGGCGCTGTCGATGCGGACCTTCAACGCGGCGGTCGAGAGCGTGGCGGCGTCCCCCTGGGACTTGAGCGACCAGGCCGGTGTCGGCTGGGCGGCCGGGAGTGCGTCGATGCTGGGACGCACGGAAGCGTCGGGCGCGGCGGACGCGGTGACGCGGATGATGTTGTCCGCGTACACTGCGACCTTCAGGTGCTGACTGCCGAGGTCGAGCAGCACGCCGTCGGGAAGGCGCTTCAATTGACCGGCCGACAGCGCGGAGACCGCGGCGAGAGAGGTGACGATCAGGGACGATTTCATGGGGGTATCGACAGATTTGCAGCGAATGGCGGAGCCGGTCGAGTTTTTCGTTAAATCGAAAAACGAACACGTTTGAACAGGAGGGCTGAGGGCTTTTGGCAGATGGAGGGGATGGGGATAAGGCTGTAGGCTGAAAGGAAGCTTCCCAGCAGCGACCTGCGACCACCGATCCAACGCCTTGGACTGCGGTGACCGCCAAGCGCCGCACTCCAACGGCGCAGCAATGGCGAAGTCGAGACTTCGCACTCCAAAATAAAACCTCATCCTGGCATTCCAAATTCCAGCGTTTCCACCGGTTCCCTCCGACCGTCCGACTTGCGCTTACTGCAAACGCCGCTCAACGTCTGCGCCCTGTGGATTCACCAGACGACGTTCCTCATTCGGAGTATTTGCGCCGCCAGCAGCCGCTTGAGCGGCTTCGCGCACATTCGCGCACGACGCCCCTGCACCGGCGCGAGCAGCAGCTGATCTGGGTCATCGCCGCCCAACTCATCTTCCTCCCCTGGGCCGTCGGCGGCGAATTAACCTGGGCTCAATACGTCAGCCTCGGTTTCGCGCTGGCTGCCTTTGTCCTCGCACTCCTTCCCCGTCACTACGAGGCCGAAGCCCACCGCACCGATGCCTTCCGGCTGTTGATGTGGCCCAAGCTCCTGCGTTTTCCCGTCTTCTGGCTCGGGTTGGTCTTCTTCGGCTACGTGGGCGTCCAGATGCTCAACCCCGCCTGGCACTTCATGCACGGGCCCGGACAGTCCTGGTGGATGCAGGCCATGCCCTACAACCACGCGTTGCCCCATGGCATCGCGGGAGTGCCGTGGTCCCAGATTCCGCCCCTTATCTCAGTCATCGCCTACCTCGCCGCCTTTCTGACCGTTTGCGCCGCCTGGGTCGGCCTCACCCGGCGTCGCAGCGCCGTGCTGCTGTTGACGATCCTGGTCATCGACGCGGCCCTCATCGCCTGCTTTGCCATCGTCCAACGCATCGCCGGCAACGGGCTCATGTTCGGTTTCTGGAATCCGGGAGTCGGCTACTTCGTCGGGCCTTTCATCTACAAGAATCACGCAGGCGAGTACTTCAACCTCATGATTGCAGTCGCCGCGGCGCTGGGCACCTACCACTTCGAGCGGACCGAGCGCCGCATGCTCAAGTCGACTCCGGCGGGGGTGTTCCTATTCCTCGCGATCGTCCTTGGCGCGACTGAACTGATCTCCTACTCCCGCGCCGCAACCTTCCTCCTGCTCGGTTACCTGATTTTCCTCGGAGTCGCCTTTGTTATCCGCATGGTTCGCGGCCACTCGGCCGGGAACAACCCGATCGTCACCATCTCGCTCCTCGCCATCCTGCTCGCCTTTGTCTTCATCGGAGCGAACGCCCTGCGACTCGGCGAGGCCTGGGACAAGGCCCAGGAGCTGTTCGCGCAGGATCGTATTGGCTCCATCGAAATGCGCGAAGTCGCTGCCAAAGCCACTTGGCAGATGGCAGGCGATGCCCCGTGGCTGGGCCACGGTCTCGGCTCCTTCCGCTTCCTCTTCCCTGCCTATCAGGTGAGGTACCCGCTCATCACGGGCAGCAACAACGGGGTGATCCGACTCTTTTGGCGTCACGCCCACAACGACTACGCCGAATTCTCGGCGGAACTGGGCATCCTGGGCCTGCTGCCGCTGATCGGCATGCTGGGCTTCTGGGCCTTCCAGCTGATCAAAAATGGCGTCTGGCGCCATCCGCCGCTCTGGATCCTCGCGCTGGGCCTCGCGCTCACGATGATGCACAGCTACGTGGACTTCGAAGCCCAGAACCCGGCCATCATCGTCACCTGGTGCACCCTCTGGCCGTGTCTCGTCCGGTGGCTGGAATTCGAGGAAAAGTAAGGCAGGGTTTTAACAGGGATGAAGGGGATGGAAGGGATAGGGTGGCGGCGCAGCCGCGGACTGATCTCCTAAGGATTACTGGACCCAAAAGGTTATCCGCGTCAGGCGAAGAATAAACACCCCGTGCTCGGCACGTCTCTCAACAACCCATCCCTTCCATCCCCTCCATCCCTGTTAAATACGCCTTGGTGTTCATCGTTCATAGCGTACCAGGCGCGGTGACCGGATCTCGTACACCGCCGGCAAATGCCGGGGGCGAAGCTGGAAGACGAGGGCGACGGGCCGATTGTCCCGGAAGCGCCAGGGGAGGTTCATGCGGCCGTAGTAGACCGGGGTGAAGTTCCCGCGCGCCTGCTGATAGGTCAGGACATAGGTGTGCGCGACTATAGGAGGCATCACACCGAAGAGGTCGCCGTTCGCAGTGCGTATCCGGAAATCGAATCCCGCGCCGGACGATCCAGCATTGGGCGAGGCGTAGAGGAACGAAAGCATGGCACCTGCCGGAAAAGCCTGGCCGTCAGGCCAGGGGATCTCGGCAAACCAGGGATAGAGATCACCGTATCCGCCTTTCGGATCCGGCTCGTTGCGCTCGACGGTGATGCGCCACCCGTCCGGCAAGGCCTCGATCTTCACGCCGGGCGTGCCGTAGCCCGGACCCGTGGCCAACCGGGGCGGCTCCTCACGCACCCGTGGCACCGCCTCGAGGGCACGCCGATTGATTTCAGAGGCGTTCGCCGGCACCAGCAGATTCGCGACGGTCAGACACCGCATCCCATCCGCATCCGGCCAGAGCCTGGAAGCCCAGACAGCAGGGGGAACTGGGGCTGACGTTGAATTAACAGGGATGAAAGGGATGGGGGGGATGGTTTTTTTGGGGGAGCGCAGCTCGGTGAAATTGCTGGACGCCGGACTCCGCTGACGTCCTGGGTTGGCGGACAATTCTAGATCAGCCCGTGGCCCACTCGATCCATCCCTTCCATCCCCTTTATCCCTGTTAAAACCCTGTTTTTCTGGCACGAACCGGATTGTAATATCGCGTCCCACAAACCGCCGCCCGTCGAACGCGACCCAGACCGGGATGACCGTCCGTGAATGCGGCGCGAGGGAGAGCTGGGCTGACGCTTTATTAACAGGGATGAAAGGGATGGGGGGGATCGGGTGGGTTCTGTGATCTTCAGACTTTGGCATGGTTATCTCAGCCTCAGCTCGGACAGAGACGTGAGTTCGATCAAGCGATTCAGTGACAGCCCGCGACTCAACAACCCCATCCCTTCCATCCCCTTTATCCCTGTTAAAAATAGGTTCGTCCCTCCCCATCCCTTTCATCCCCTCCATCCCTGTTAAATCTGTTTCTCCAGCCCTGTACTCCCTGCTCCGCTCCTGCCGCTCCGCCTCGGCACGCAGCACCTCCACGCGCTGCTTCGCCACCGCCCTCGCCTGCTCCTCCAACTCCGCCTTGGACAGTTTCGTTTCCTTCGGTTTCACCGGGACCACCGCGCTCCAATTCTCGCTCCTCGCTCCTCGCTCCCCGCTTCTTTCATTCGGATCCATCGCCAATCCGAACTCAAACAGCCCCGATTCGAAATAAGGCGGGACGTAAAACGCCATCGCCCCCTCGATGCCGAGCTGGTGGATCTGCGCGACCGCGTCGCGGAACCACATCCACTGCCGCACGCGCCCCTGGATCGTCCACGACGCCGGCTTGGACAGCATTGCGTAACCGAATTCGGTCATGAAAATCGGAAGGGAGACTGGTCTTAACAGGGATGGAGGGGACGAAAAGGACGGGGCTAACGTTGAATGAACAGGGATGGAGGGGATGGAAGGGATGGAGTGGTTAGTTTCGGATTGAATGTGGGGTCTGTGCACTGCGCCCCGGAGTTGGCCCGCGTTTAACGAAGAGCCATTGCAGAGAGGTCCGCTTCCCCCTGACGTCCCCATCCCTTTCATCCCCTCCATCCCTGTTAAATACGGTTCGTCCTCCCGAACCCTTCCATCCCCTCCATCCCTGTTAATAAACTCCTTCGGCAGCAGCAGCTGCCCCGTCACCGTTTCATCCGAGAAATTGTACACCACCACGCTCGCGCGGGCGAGGTAGGAGCCGGGGTGGCCGTCTTCCCCTTCGATCCAGTAACCGCTGTATTGTTTGAACGGATGCATCCCATCCGCGGCGATCACGTCGATCACGATTGGCGATGGCCGCGGCACGGTTACGACCCAACGCTTCGACTTGCCACTCGACCACGTCGCCTCGTGCGACCCGAGCACATACGCCATCGCCGGCGACGCCTCCCAGGGCCCCACCTTCGCCCCGATGAGCTTCATCCACGGGGCAGGCTTGGAGAGACCGAAGTCGGAAGGGATGAAGCTCAGCCCGGCCGCATGGAAACTGGGATTTAACAGGGATGGAGGGGATGGAAGGGATGGGTTGAACTGATTATTAACAGGGATAAAGGGGATGAAAGGGATGGATTGGATTTTGGGTGGGCAGGGTTTGATTGCCTGAATTGGTACCAATCGCGGACTACCTGAAGGCATGGTCGAAGGCTCCAAACTCGATCCGCAACCAGGCAATCCATCCCTTCCATCCCCTCCATCCCTGTTAAGTAATGTCCGTCCGCCTACGGCGGAAAGAAACATCCCATAATCCCCGCCCAGATCGGCGGCGAAGCCGTAGTAGTGAAAATTGAACCCATCGGTGTAGCTCAGCCCGTCGTTCCTCAAAAAGGTCTCGAACCAAGGCCCCGGCGGCAGCGACAGGGGGGCCATGAGGACACGGTCTATTTTAACAGGGATGAAGGGGATGGAGGGGATATGTTGGGAAGTTGAATTTAACAGGGATGGAGGGGATGAAAGGGATTGATGGCTAGGAGACGTGCGAAGTACGGGATGACTTTCCCTCGCCGGTCTCGGACAACCCTTTCCCCTCGAAGAATCTTGTGGCACCAAGTCCGCGGCGGTACCGCCCCCCATTCCCTCCATCCCTTTCATCCCCTCCATCCCTGTTAAATACTGTTCGTCCCCCAGCGCCGCGTACGCGGTCTTCAAATACGCTGCGTAGGTCTCGGCGTTTTCGGGCACGAAGCCGATGTCGGGCTCGTTGTCGATCTCCCAGGCATCGACCCAGGGCCCGTAGAGTTTTCCCACCAGCCGGAACTGATTGTAAGCCTCGCGCAAATCCAACGGCAGATGCCCGCCGGGCCGTGAGCCGCTTGGCCAATTGCCCCACTGGACGATGACGCAGAGCTTCCACCCTGCCTTCTTGAGCGCGGCCATCCCTGCCTGGGCGCGAGCAACGTACGCCGCATTGGCGCAGGATGCCGGATCGGTGGGCATGCGGAGCCGCAACCAACGCCCGTTGCCAGGGATCCGAAGCGCCGCATCGGCCGCGGGACTATTCACCCATGACGCCACCGTTGCCGGGTCCGCCGAATCCAGCCCCACGCCATCCGCGCGCAAACGACCCGCCAACGAAACGAGACACAAGACGGCGAAGATCAGAAGGCAACGCATGGCGCAGGAGGGGCAAAAGGTTGAGAGCCGTTCACGTGAGCGCAAGCTATCGCCCCGTCGCGTCCGATCCGATTTTCACAGGGATGGAGGGGAAGGAACTGGATTTTTTAACAGGGATAAAGGGGATGAAAGGGATGGGGTGTTTGGTG
>JAJXVO010000003.1 GCA_021782105.1 bacterium | reverse complement strand
GCGGGCGGGCGTGAACGTGCTGCCCAGCGAGACCGTGTTTTACTCGATGATGGGCGACGCCGCGCATCCGTTTTTCCGCACCTTCACCCAGCTGGTAAAGACCTACGCCTGAAGCCATCATCGCCCACCCGCCATGCACGAACCTCTCCCCTGCCTGTGCGTCCGCGAACTGAAAGGCCTCGAGGGATCCTCGGGCAAACCATTCTCGGCCGTCCTCGTGATCAAACGCCTCACGTCGAAGACGGCGAGCAACGGCAATCCCTTCCTGAGCGTGGAGCTCGGCGACCGGGGCGGCACGTTCTCGTGCACGGTTTTTTCCGACAATCCCGCGTTTGAAGCGGTGAAGACGGCCGGCGAAGGGGCAGCGATCCGGATCGAGGGCAAGGTGGACTCGTACCAGGGGCGTTTTTCGCCGCGCGTCACCCTGGCCTCCGCGATTGGCGAGGAGGAAATCGCCGCGGATCCCACGTTGATGGAAGCGCTCGTTGAGGACGCGGCCGAGCTGTGGGCCGATCTTCTCAAGCACGTGGAACTGATCACGCACGACGAATTGAGAATGACCACGCGCGCCGTGTTCGAGGAAGTCGGCGAAACATTCCGCACGGGCGCCGCCGCGATCTCGATGCACCACGCCTATCGGCACGGCCTGCTCGAGCATACAGTGCACATGGCCCGGGCCTGCAGGGCGCTGTTGCCGCTCTATCCCGAAGTGGATCCCAGTATGGCGATGGCAGGTGTGCTGCTGCACGACACGGGCAAGGTCATCGAATACGAGGGCTCCCTCAGCACGCGCCGCAGCCGGCGCGGCATCCTCCAGGGGCATGTGGTGCTCGGCTACCAGCTGGTCCGCAAAGCGGGCCTTCGCAGCAAGCTCGACGCAGAACGGCTTGAGCGTCTCGAACACATCATCCTTAGCCATCAGGGCGAGCCCGAGTGGGGTGCCGCGGTCTGGGCGGCCACGCCCGAGGCGGTGTTCGTCTCGATGATCGACAATCTCGACGCGAAAATGGGCATGGTCCAGCGCGCGCTGCGCCAGGCGTCGCCAGGCGAGGAATTCAGCGAGCGCCTGCCCGGACTGAACACCAGCCTGCTCACCCGCCGGCCCGGCGACTAGGCGCAGGACAGGGCAACCGGGCCGCTCGGCCTCTCCAAAAAGCTAGACGCAAACCGGCCGGCCGTTCAGGTTCCAGCGAGCACATCGCTCCCTATGCTGATTCCCCACGCCGAGCTGTCGAAATTCCTGTCCGCAACGCACTCAGACCCGCACCGGTGGTTAGGCATGCATCCCGCGACGCGGGGGAAAACCCAGGGCCTCGCGGTGCGCACCTTCCAGCGCGACGCGGCGGGATGCGAAGTGGTCGAGACGGCGACGGGCCGCACGTGGACGATGAAGCCATTGTCCCCCGACGGCTTCTTCGAGACCTTCATCTCCCGCCACACCGAAGTTTTTGGATACATGCTTCGGGTCCTGCATCACAGCGGCGAATACCGTCAGATCTACGATCCCTACTGTTTCCTGCCGACGATCGGAGAGCAGGATCTGTATCTTTTCAACGAAGGCAACGAGCACCGGGTCTATTCGAAGCTCGGAGCGCACCTGCGCCAGTACGGCGAGGCGAAGGGCGTGGCGTTCGCTGTTTGGGCGCCCAGCGCCGAACGGGTGTCGGTGGTGGGCAATTTCAACCAGTGGGACGGGCGCTACCATCCCATGCGGCCGCTGGGCGCGTCTGGAGTCTGGGAGCTATTCATTCCCGGGCTGGGCCAGGGGGAGCTCTACAAGTACGAGATCCGGGACAAGCGGGGCAACCTGCTGATGAAGACCGACCCGTATGGCACCTACTTCGAGGCGCCGCCCAACAACGCCTCCGTCGTCTATGATGCCGAGCGATATCCATGGGGTGACGACACGTGGATCGCCGAACGTGCCTCGCAGGCGGGCCGGGCCGACCGGCCGATCTCGATCTACGAGGTGCACCTCGGGTCGTGGCGCAGGAAGTTCGAGGATGCCAACCGCCCCCTCACCTACCGCGAACTCGCGCCCGCGCTTGCCGAATACGTGCTCGAGATGGGCTTCACCCACATCGAGGTGCTCCCGGTGTCGGAGCATCCCTTTGGCGGCTCCTGGGGATATCAGGTGACGGGCTTTTTCGCGCCGACCCACCGTTACGGCACGCCGGCGGACTTCGCGTATTTCGTGGACTATCTCCACAAGCACGGCATCGGGATCATCGTGGACTGGGTCCCGGCCCATTTTCCGCGCGACAGTTTCGCGCTCGCGGAATTCGACGGCACGCACCTGTTCGAGCACGCGGATCCGCGCCAGGGTGCGCACCAGGACTGGGGCACTCTGATCTTCAATTATGGCCGCAACGAAGTGCGCTGCTTCCTGATCGCGAGCGCCCTCGCCTGGTTTGAGCGCTACCACATCGACGGCCTGCGCGTCGACGCCGTGGCCTCGATGCTGTACCTCGATTACTCCCGCAAGGAGGGGGAATGGATTCCGAACAAATTCGGCGGACGAGAGAATCTCGAGGCTATCGATTTTCTGAAGCGAACGAACGATCTGGTGCACGGTTATTTCCCCGGGGCGCTCATGATCGCCGAGGAATCCACGGCCTTCGCGGGCGTCACCAAGCCGACCGGCCAGGGAGGCCTCGGCTTCGACTTCAAGTGGAACATGGGGTGGATGCACGACAACCTCCGGTATTTCTCGAAGGAACCCATCCATCGGAAGTGGCACCACAACGACCTGACCTTCGGAGCGCTCTACCAGTATTCGGAGCATTTCATCACCGCGCTCTCTCACGACGAAGTGGTCCACGGGAAGGCCTCGCTGCTGCTCAAGATGGGCGCCTGGCACATTCCGGACAAGGCCGCCAACCTCAGGGCGCTGTTCGCCCACATGTGGGCGTGGCCGGGCAAGAAGCTCCTGTTCATGGGGGGCGAGTTTGGGCAGAGCAACGAATGGAACTATGCGGGGAGCCTCGACTGGCACCTGCTCCAGTACCTCGACCATCAGGGAATCCGCCTGCTGGTGCGGGACCTGAACCGTCTCTACCGGGAAGACCCCCTGCTCGGAGCCAACGACCTCGATCATCGGGGATTCCGCTGGATCAACTGCAACGACGGCGACCGAAGCGTGCTCTCGTACCTACGCACCGACCAAGCGGAGTCGGGCTTCATCGTCGTGGTGGGCAACTACACGCCGGTATTGCGCGAGGGCTATCGAGTGGGCGTGCCACGTCCCGGTTTCTGGCGCGAATTGATCAACACGAACTCCCAGTATTACGGCGGCACTGGGCTGGGCAACGACGGTGGACGGATGGCCCAGCAAGTCCCATCGGACGGTCTGCCCTATTCCCTGGTGCTTACGCTTCCGCCGACAAGCACGACCCTGCTCAGATGGAGCCCGGGCGGCTGATTGCCCGAGGATAGTGGGGATGTCGACGCCCGTAATTTTCCTGGGTAGTCGTTAAAGGATAATACCCTTACCAAAACTCCTGTTCGGGGTCTTGCACCCCTCTTCACGTTCCGCAGCCTGATTGGGTCATGACCCGTTTCAGCAAGATCCTTCTGGCCGCCCTTCTCGTCTGTGCCGCAATGCCGGCCATGAAAGCCGCTGGAGGCTTTGACCAGCTTCCGGCTCCTGATCGCACGGCGATGCCCGTCTACCCGGCCGATCTGGCCGCCAAGCACATTGAGGGGATCGTGGTGCTACGGGTCTCCATCGACGGCAGCGGAAACGTCACTGGCGTCCAGGCCGTAAAGTCGACCGATTCCCGCTTTGAGCAGAGCGCCATCGATTGCGTGAGCAAGAAGTGGCACTTCAAGCCGGCAATGAAGGCCGGTGAAGGCGTGCCCTGCACGGTCACGATTCCGATCCGCTTTTCACGCTAAGGGATCGGAGCGCAGCCGCACGATGTGGCGCCCGGCGTCGTGGCGACGCGGGGCGCGGGCGCGATGCCTGCCGCCTCAGACTCGCGAAAAGACGAGCGAGGCGTTGGTGCCGCCAAAGCCGAAGCTGTTGGCCAGGGAGTAATTGACGCGTTTGGCGACCGCCTTGTTGGGCGTGAAATCCAGGCCGAACGCCGCACATTCCGAGTCGGCTTCCTGGAGGTTGATCGTCGGCGGGATCAATCCGTCGTGGATGGCACGAACCGCCGCAAAGGCGCCCATTGCACCAGCGGCACCCAGAAGATGTCCGGTCATCGATTTCACGCCGCTCACGTGGAGGCAATCCCTGGCATCGGCGAACACGGCGGCGATCGCAGCCGCCTCCTCGCCGTCGCCGCCGGGGGTGGACGTCGCATGGGCTGAGACATAGCCGACCTGATCGGCACTGATTCCGGCATCGCCGAGGGCGAGGCGCATGGCGCGCCGCGAGCCTTCGGCTCCCGGTGCAAGCATGGAGATGTGATGGGCGTCCGCCGTGGCGCCGTAGCCTGAGAGTTCCGCGTAGATGCGGGCCCCGCGTTTTTTGGCAAGTTCGAGTTCCTCGAGCACGAAAACGACGGAGCCTTCCGCCAACACAAAGCCGTCGCGGTCCTTGTCGTAGGGCCGGGACGCCCTTTCGGGGTCGTCGTTGCGGGTCGAGAGGGCGCGCATCTGCGCGAAGGCACCAATCGCGAGATTGGTGACGACCGCCTCGGCGCCGCCGGCAATGACGACGTCTGCATCGCCACGTTGGATGGAGCGCGCTGCCTCGCCGAGCGCATGACCGCTGGTGGCGCAGGCGGAGGCGACGCTCATGTTGGCCCCCTTGAGGTCGAGGAGGATGGCGAGCTGGCCCGCGAGGATATTTGGAGCGGTCTGAAGGATGTAGAATGCCGAAATGCGGCGGTAGCCTCCGGACTTGAGCGTGTCGTACATCGCCAGGGTCTCGGGAAGGCCACCCATGCCCACACCCAGATTGACTGCGAAGCGCTCGGGGGCGATGGCAGCGCGGTGGGCATCGAGACCGGAATCCGCATAGGCCTCAAGCGCGGCTCCGATGCCAAGATGGGTGAATCGGCCGAATTTCTTAACGTCCTTGGGCGGAAGAATGCAGGTGACGGCATCACCGGCGGAGCCACGTGGATAAAGGGGGTGAGGAAGCGATGCGGCAGGATCGAAGTTTTTCACCTCGCCGGCGATCTGGACCGGGCAACCCGTGGGGTCAAAACGGGAGATTTTCCCGATTCCGCTGCGTCCGGCGAGGAGCGACGCCCAGGTGTCTGCGGCGGTGTTGCCTACGGGCGAGATCGCTCCGATTCCGGTGATCGCCACACGGCGACGGTTCTGAGGGAAGAGAGTCATAGTTTCGCATCCAGATCAGAGGGTTTTCCGCGCCCCGCCAACCTCGTTTTTTTGCTTCTAGCGCACATCGCACCCCGAAAGCCCTTGGCTCGATACCACAAAAAGGATGGTTTTGATCGGTGCGGGGAGAGAGGAGAGACGGGTTTGCATCTAAAATGCTATAACGATTGACGTTAGGTTCCAATTATCGGGCCAGACCCGGCAGCTGGAATTCGGGTAAGCGAGCGCGGTACCGGGGGGAAGGTGAGCAGGAGCTTTGACTTTGGGGTGCCGAGTTCTTTTTCTGCCCTCTTTCCGCAATGCAGCAGCTCCACGCTTACTGGCGCATGGATTACATTGAAGCGCCGAAGTTACCCAAGACGGACAAGCCGTTCTCGACCCTCCCGGGCCTGGGCGATGACCGGGCGGCCCTGATCGTGCATCGGTCCCGTCTGAGTTATCTGATGCTCAATCGTTTTCCCTACAACCCAGGGCATCTGCTTGCCATTCCCTTCCGGGAATGCATCGACCTCGAAGACCTCAGCACTGAAGAAAGCGCGGATCTTTTTCAGACCATCATCTTCGGCAAGGTGCTCCTGCAGCGAGCGCTCAAACCCGATGGGTTCAACGTCGGATTCAACCTTGGCAAAGCGGTGTCCGGAGGAAGTATTCCACATCTGCACGGACACATCGTTCCCCGGTGGGATGGGGATACGAATTTCATGCCCGTGCTGGGCGAGACGCGTGTACTTCCCCAGGCACTCGAAGCAACCTGGGAAAAACTGAGCTCCGCCGCGCGCGAGCTGACGGAGGGCGGCCCCAAACGCTGACCCGCCCGGGGCTTCCCATGCGGCGGACCGGTTCTCCGGTCGGATGCCGCTCCCCGATTCCGGTGCTCCGATCCCGATCATGCCTTCAAAAACGCTGTTCTATCCGAGCCCGCGACACCTCAGTTCCCTCTACGCGGGACACGAGGAAAACCTCGCCTTGGTAGAACGAGCCCTCGATGTGCGGCTCATCACGCGGGACGAGTGGCTGAAGGTCGAGGGCAGCACGGAGGCGATTGCCCGGACCGAGACCCTGTTTGGCTATCTGAACGAGGCACGAAACCAGGGCGTGGCGCTTCGGTCGCCCGATTTCCAACGCCTCGTGGACACTTTCGCGCGCGGCCGAGCCGACGAGGTTGCCGCACTGTTCGGAGAACCGCTGGTGATCACTACAAACCGCAAGAGCATCGTGCCCAAAACGCTGGGACAAAAGCTGTATCTGCAGTCGATCCAGAAGAATCCGATCGTGTTCGGCATCGGCCCTGCGGGCACGGGGAAAACCTACCTCGCGATGGCTGCTGCGGTCTCGGCTCTGCTCAAGAATCAAGTCCAGCGCATCGTGCTCACGCGTCCAGCCGTCGAAGCGGGCGAAGCCCTCGGATTCCTGCCCGGCGATCTTCGCGAGAAGATCCTCCCCTACCTTCGCCCCTTGTACGACGCACTGCATGACATGCTCGATCCCGACGACGTGGCGCGCCTGGCGGAGAAAAATGTCATCGAAATCGCTCCCCTCGCCTACATGCGCGGTCGGACGCTGTCACACTCGTTCATCGTGCTCGACGAGGCCCAGAACACCACCCCGGAGCAGATGATGATGTTCCTCACCCGCCTCGGCGACGATTCGCGGATGGTGGTGACCGGCGACGTCACCCAGGTCGACCTGCCTCGTTCGAAGCAGAGCGGTCTGATCGAGGTGAGCCGAATCCTCGGCAACATTGCCGGCATCGACTTCCACTATTTTGGCGGGGCCGACGTCGTGCGGCATCCGCTCGTGCTGCGGATCATCGAAGCCTACGAGCAATACGAGAACCCGATGACTTCGACGCCTGCGTCGACCTGATACGCCCCCTTGTTTCCCGTGAATCCGATTTCAACCTTGCGCGACTTGTTCTTCCCCAGGAAACCCCAGGGGCTGCTGCGCATCACGAGTCGGCCGATCGAGTTCCTCGACACGAGCCGCGTGATCGGCGTGCTGATCTTCTTCCTCACGGTCACCTCCATCGTGGTGATCAGCTACGAGGGGGTGAACTCAGCCGAACTTCCGGCTTTCCCCGGACAGATCGCCACGGTGAGCGTGCACGCCGACGAGCCTTTCAGCTTCGTGAGCAAGGAGCAGTCGAGGCTTGCACGGGAGCGCCTGCGAAACCGCCTGCCTCCCGTCTATCGTCTCGAGTTTGGGCCGTTTACTCAGTTCGCGACCCACATCAACGAGCTGCTCGACTCGCTGAAAAAATACGATGTGGCTTTCCCAGCCGACTCCCCGTCGCTTGCGAACCGCCATCAGGCCCTCGCCGACATCGTCGACGACTTCAATCGCAAGGGTCCCTATCGGGCGAGCCTCGAGGATGTCCAGACCCTTCACGATTACGGAGACGCCGCCGCCCGGACCGACCTCGTCAACCGCTGCCTCGACGTCCTGCATGAGATCTACAGCGAGGGCGTGCACGACCAATCCCTCTCCGCGGACAACGGCGAACCCGGTTCGGTCATGATTTTCCAGATCATGCGACCCGGCGGCGAAATCGTCCAGCGGCCCGTCCAATCGCTCGAGGAGGCGCTGATCTACCTGCGCGTAAATCTGACGGCAGAGGGCATGCCCCGCCAGCTGTCACTCTCCCTGTTCCGGCTCTTCAGCAACGGTCTGACTCCCAACCTCGTCTTCGACCAGGTTGCTTCACAGCGGCGCGAGGCCGAGGCCGTGCGCCAGCTGCGACCGATCACCGTCAACGTCGAGCGGGGGCAGACGATCATCAAGGCCGGCACGCGTATCACGCCCGAGCAGTACGAGATGCTGCTCGCCCACCGCGATTACTTGCGCGAGCACGGGAATGCGATGATCGACCAGGGGCTGCAGCTTTTCGGCCGGGTGATCATGGTGCTCGCGATGGTGGCCGCGTGCGTGATCTACATCCGCATCGAAGACGCCGACACGCTGCGCAGCAACGGGAGGCTCGCCCTGCTCGCGCTCGTGGTGATCGTGAATCTCGCCCTGGTCCGCCTCACGTACTCGCTGCTGACGGCGGACTTCTTCGTTCACAATCCAACCTGGGCGGCGACCCTGCCCTTTCTTGCGCCCACGGGCATGGCGCCCTTGATCGTGGCGATCCTGATCGACGCGGGATCGGGCATCTTCATGGCGCTGTTCATCTCCCTATTCACCGGAGTGATCTATGGAAACCGCTTTGACGTGCAGGTGATCACCTTCCTCGCGTCGATGGTGGCCATCTCCGGGTGCCACTCGGTGCGCCGCCGAAGCAGCGTCGTGCGGGCGTCCGTGGCGGGCGGCCTTGTGGTCAGCTGCGTCACGCTCGCGCTGGGCCTTGTCCAACAGACTCCCATGGCGATTCTCGTGCGGCAGATGTCCACCGGACTGGCGACCGGCATGATCACCGGCGTGGCAGTGGTGGGTCTGCTCCCCGTGCTCGAGTCGCTGTTTCGTCGCACGACCGACATCACCCTGCTTGAACTCACCGACTACAACCATCCCCTGCTGCGTCTGATGCAGTTGGAAACGCCCGGGACCTATCACCACTCCCTGGTGGTCGCCCAACTTTCGGAAAACGCCGCGGCGGCCATCGGTGCAAATCCGCTCCTCGCCCGCGTCTGCGCCCTCTTCCACGACATCGGCAAGACCCGGAACCCGGGATTTTTCTCCGAAAACCAGAACGAGGCGTCCAATCCACACGACTCGACCCTGCCCGAGGAGTCGGCGCGAATCATCAAACGACACGTGACGGACGGGATCGAGCTCGCCCGGAAACACCGCCTCCCGAAGGCGGTGATGGAGGTGATCCAGCAGCACCACGGAACCACGCTCATCCGATTTTTCTACTCCAAGGCGTGCCACGCCAAGGCGGAGGGGGCTGTCCCGGTGGACGAGCACATCTACCGCTATGACGGCCCGACTCCGTCGTTCAAAGAGAGCGCGATCATCGCCCTTGCCGACACGGTCGAGGCCACGGTGCGCTCGCTCAAGCAGATCACGCCCGCAGCCCTGCAGGAGCTGATCAACCGCCTCACGGCCGATCGGATCGATGAAGGCCAACTCGATCGTGCCCCCCTCACATTCGCCGAACTGGCAAAGGTGAAAGACAGTTTCGCGTCCACGCTCCTCAACATGTTTCACAACCGGATCGAGTATCCAAAGTAAGCCATGCTTCGCTCGGTCTCCATTCATGTCGCCCGTCGGGGGCTCCGCGTCAACGCTCCCAAACTCGAGGCCGCCATCGCCGCGCTCGACGCGGCCGCCCGGCGATTCCGCGGCGGATGCCCGCCGGGCGAGCTCTCGCTCGCGTTCCTCTCGGACCGCGCGCTCGCCGCGATTCACGGGGACTTCCTCGACGACCCGACCGAGACGGATGTCATCACGTTCGAGGGCGAATCCGATCTGGGTCAGGCGGGCGAACTCTGCGTATCGGCCGACGCAGCCCTGCGCTGCACGGGCGGCGGATCGCGGCGCTTCAGCGAGGAACTCACACTGTACGTGGTTCATGGATGGCTGCACCTCGCGGGCTATGACGATCTGAAGCCACGCTTCAAGCAAGTGATGCGCCGCGCCGAGGCGCGCGCGATGTCACTGCTGCGCGAGCGGCGCCTTCTCGGCGCTTTTTCACTGCCTGCCGTCGGCCGCCGCTAGCGGCAACGCACCAGGACGGAAGTCCCTCAGAGGTGCAGCAGGCGCACCGTCGTGGCCGCCAGAGCCTCCAGGTCCACACCCTGCTCCCGAGCCTCCCTAACCAGGCCCGCGATCCCTGGTTCGCCCTCGGAACCTGGATACAAATCCAGGGGAAAATCCGAGCCAAACAGCACGCGCTCGGGCGGAACCACCGCAAAAAAACGCCGCCAGATGTCCGGGCCGTAGAGCAATGGAGACGCCGCGGAATCGAAGAACAGATTCATCGCCTCCACCGCCTCCTCGTCTCTCAGCGGCAGGCAGCCGCCCCAATGCGCGAGGATGAAATTGGTCCCCCGAAACGTACGGGCAAGCCAGAGAAAATCGCGCAGCGGCGTGTCGACACGTCCTGGATACGGTCGTCCTTGCGGCTCGGTGACATGCAGGTTGACGGGAAGATGAAGCTCGCCGGCCAGCTCCATCGCCGACTGGAAGACGGGATCTGCGACATCGAATCCCTGCGAATGGGGACTGAGCTCGCCGAGCCCGCAAAATCCCTGTTCGCGGGCAGAGCGGACAAGCGCGAGGGTCTGGCCCCTCCCCGCGCCCGGATGAAGCGTGGCAAACGCGCTCAGCCGATCCGGATGCTCCTTCACGCACCGGGCGTAGAAACGATTCTGCCAGGCGCAGTTTTCAGGAAACTGCCAATACCATCCCTGCAGCACGGTGCGTTCGACGCCGGCCTCGTCCATGGCTCGGATCAGGCCCTCCACAGAGGGGAATGCCTGCACGGGCCGGCCGTCCTTGCGGCGCCGCGTGCAAAGCTGAACCCAGTGCGTCTCAAGATTCGTCGTCCCCCAGGCCACTGGATCGCTATTCGCCTCGTCGGGATACAGGTGAACGTGGGCGTCGATGATTCGCATGCGGGGGGTTCGACTTTCGAAGTTTCGTCGGAGAAGTCAGACGGAGCGAGCCCGGAATTCGCACGTTGCGCCCCGTCTTCCCGCGGACATCCTTTTCTCCCCGCCGCCCATGTCCACGACGCCCGCGCCACTCGATCCCGCCGTCCCGAGCCAGGACTTTTCCTGGTTGGTTGCCGAAATGCAGCACGCGGGGGGCTCCGTGCTCGCACCGCGGGAGATCACGGATCGCCCCGTGCACGGGCAGACGCTGTTCCTCGCCGAATGTTCGCTCGAGATGCGCTTCGGCACGTTCCGGGCCTATGTCTTTCAGGACATCATCGACAAACACTACATCATCGCGCTCGCGTTCGGTGACATCGTGAACGCCGCCACGCTTTATACGCGGGTCCATTCGTCGTGCGTCACCAGCGAAACCCTGCGCGGATGCGATTGCGACTGCGTCCAGCAGCTCGAGGGAGCCCTGCGTCGGATCGCCGAGGCGGGCAGCGGAATCCTGTTCTACCTGATGCAGGAAGGTCGCGGAGTCGGATACGTCGGCAAGGCCCGCGATCGCATGCTCGTCCAGGCCTCCCTCGACCAAGTCTCCACGTTTCAGGCTTACGCGGCGATGGGGCTGGAGAAGGATCATCGGCGGTACGACAACATCGCCCACATCTGCATTCTGCTCGGGATACGGGCTCCTTTCGTCGTCCTGACCAACAACCCGGACAAGGTCGACGCCCTGCGTTCGCTCGGGATCGAGGTTGCGCGAACCGAAACGCTCGAGATTGAACCATCCCCCTTCAACCTGGCCTACCTGACTTCAAAGGCGGCAGCCGGTCATATCCTGACGCGTCCGGGCGCAAGCCGGATCCGGCGCGCGCTGCCTCCGGAACCGGTGGTTCCCTTCAGGCCCCACGCCGTCGCCAACGCCCAGCGCTTCATCTACGCCGCGAGCTATTTTCTCCCCGTGCGCCCGGTGGACGACGAGATCCTGCTCTCGGAGGAGACGTTCAACGAACTCTTTCAACGCAGGGAGGCCGATCGCCATCTCGAAGGTCCCCACCCGCTCGTCCAGGGCTACCAGCTCATCCGAGGAAACCGTTTCCTAGTGCACATTAACGCGGACAATCTCGCCACCTTCCAGCGTGAGAACCCGCAGGATCCGATCGGCGATCTGCTCAGCACCCCTTACTGGTTCCGCGTCCATGTCTACTACGACATCGTGACGAACCAGGATTTCGTCGTGCTCACGCACGGCAGGCCCTGCGCGAGCGACATCCCGGTCGTCCGAATCCAGAGCGAATCGCTCTTCAACCGCTTCCCGCTCCGCACCGTGGAGAACCGCGACAAATTCATGCAGACGGTCAAACACATCGTCACCTACGGATCCGGCACCGTGCTGCTGCTGCACAACGACGGCCGCGGCGCGGGCTTCGGCGCCTACGCGACGGATCGAATGCTGACCGAGACCAAACGCGCCGCGAGCACAGACGAGGCCTATCGCCTGCTGGGCGTCGATTACGACAGCCGCGACTACGACGCGTGCGTGCTGCTGCTCAAGCAGCATCTTCCCGGCGGGAAAATCCAGATGGTGATGAATTCCCCCGACAGCCTGGTTTCGAAGACCGAGTACGCCCAGGCGCTCAAGAAACATCACATCGACGTCGAGCGCTGGATCTTTCTGGCCGACGAGGCCTGAGGCATCCGATTCGCACCCCAAAAATACAGCCTCGTCCCTTTCGTAAACGAGGCTGTCGAAATCAGTCCGCCGCGAGAAGGCGGCGGCAGAAGAAAATCACTTGCTGGTCGCGTAGGTATCGGCCTCTCCCATCGACGTACGGAGGGTCGCAAGCGCGACATTGTAGCCGTAGAACGAGCTGAGCTGATTGAGCCGCGCCTGCGTGAGCGCGACCTGGCTGGTCAGAACATCGAGCTGAGTGGCGGAACCCGCGCTGTAGCGGACGTTGGCCAGACGGAGAGCCTCCTCGGCCTGCTGGACGACCTTGCCGGTCGATTCGACCAACTCCCAGGCTTCCTGAAGTGAGGAGAAGGAGCGCCTAACCTGAACCTCGACGTCCAGGGTTGTCTGCTCGAGTGAAAGCTGGGTCTGGTTGAGCACCGAGCGGGCCTGGGCCACGCGGCCCGCGGTAGCGCGGCCGTCAAAGATGTTCCACTGTCCCTGCACGCCGATGGTCCAGCCCTGATTGCGATCGGACCACGCGGCATCGGGGCTTCCCATGGCCCAGTTGTAACCCGCGACGGCATCCAGTCGTGGGAAATAACCGGCGCGGGCGACTTTGACGCCTTCGGAACCGGAAGCCACCAGCTTCTCGATGCGGAGCACCTCCGGACGCTTCTCGCGCGCGGCCTCCAGGGCATCGCTCAGCTGGTAACTTACGGGCGTGCCCACGGCGAGCGTGCCCACGAATTCGGGGGTCTTGTTCATGTCGGTGCCCCGGTTGGTCACCAGGCCGAGATCCTGGCGCAGCACTTCGATCGAAATTCGGTAATCGTTCCTTGCCTGAATCAGGGGCGGGCGACCGTTAGCGAGGGCGACCTTGGCCTGGAGCACCTCGAAGTTCGAGGCCGCGCCGGCCTCGAAACGGCTTTCCGCCGTCTTCAACTGTTCCTCGAGGAGCTTCACATTCTCGTCCTGCACGATGATGCGCTGGCGGTTCAGGAGCACGGCGTAGAAGTCGGTCCTGACCTGAAGAAGCTGCTGATTGATGACGCTCTGGAGATCCAGCACGGCCGCGTCACGCAGAAGTCGGCTGTTACGGATGGAGGCGGAGACTCCGCCGCCAGCATACAGATTCTCACGGGCCTGCAGGCCGATCGCCCAGCTCTGGGATCGCGCGGGGAAGTACTGCGAGATCTCCTTTCTATTGCCGTCGTAGGAGCCGGTTGCCGCGACCTGAGGGATCTCCTGGGCGCGGACCTCGATTTGAACGCCTTCCTGCTGTTTGATTCGCTCCCGCGCCTCGCGGATCGCGAAATTGTTCTCCAGGGCAAAACGTAATGCCGACTGGAGGTCGAGCGTGTCGGGCGCGGGACTCGACTCGGATGCGGGTGCGGCGCTCAGGGCGCCGGCAACCGCGGACGCGAGCAGCGCCGTGCGTAGGATGTGTCGGAGTTTCATGGCTATATTCTTGGGAAGGTTCCTATCAATGGGTGCCAGCTTCCTGGCCGAGGTTATCGGCAATCACGGGAGCGCGGTCGTCGGCTTTGTGGTCTTTGGCGATCAACATATAGAGGGCTGGAACAACGAACAGCGTGAAGAAGGTGCCAATTGCCATGCCTCCGACCAACACCAAACCGATTGAATTTCTCGCGGCCGCGCCGGCCCCCGTCACCAGCGTGAGCGGGAAATGTCCGGCGATCGTGGCCGCCGTGGTCATCAGCACCGGGCGCAAGCGGGTCATCGCAGCCTCATGGACGGCCGCGAGTTTCGCCCTGCCCTGGCGTTGCAGGACGTTCGCAAACTCCACGATCAGAATTCCGTTCTTGGCGATCAGGCCGACCAGGGTGACCAGACCGACCTTCGAATAGATGTTCAGGGTCGTTGAGAAATGCGACGTGAAGAAGGGTACGTTCGGATTCGGCATCCGGATGAACGTGAAGAGCAAGGCGCCGAACAGAGCCAGGGGCACTGAGCCGAGGAGGATGATGAACGGGTCGCGGAAGCTGTTGAACTGCGCCGCCAGCACCAGGAAGATCAGCGCGAGCGCGAGGCCGAAGGTCATGAAGAACTTGTTTCCGCCCTCCTGCCGCAGCTGGCGCGATTCGCCCGTGTAATCGATCACGTAGCCCTTGGGCATCACCTTCTTTGCCTGCGTCTCCAGGAATTTCAGCCCGTCGTCGAGCGAACCCATGTAGACGCCGCTCAAGGTCACCGCATTCAACTGCTGAAAGCGGTTGAGCGAACGCGGCTGGACGGTGTTCTTGATCGTCGCGATCGTGCTTAGCGGGATGAGTTTTCCGCCGGGACCCGTGACGTAGATCTTCTCGAGCTGCGACGGGTTCAGGCGGCCGATGCGCTCGATCTGCGGGATCACCTTGTAGCTGCGCCCCTCGATGTTGAACCGATTGACGTAGTTACCGCCGAGCATGGACGAAATGTCCGCACCGACCTGCTGCAGGTTGAGGCCCATCGCGGCCACCTTATCGCGATCGAACACGATCTCCGATTGCGGCTGGTCGATCTTCGTATCCAGCGTGGGACCGTAGGCGAACTTGTGGCTGGCCAGCGCCGCATCGCGGACCTTCTGGGCGATCGCGAGGACCTGGCTGGTATTCGCAGTCGATGCGATGACAAACTCGATCGGGAACTGACTGCCGCCAGGGAGCGCCGGAGGGGTCACGGGGAACATCCGAATTCCGGGGATGGCATGCAGCTTGGCGGCGACATCCGGGAGGATCTGGAAGACCGTCCGTTTGCGCTGGTCCCAGGGCTTCAGCACCATGCCGCCGAAACCGCCGCTGGGGTTCGTGATCTGGAAGGTGAACTTCGTCTCGGGTTCGCTCATGAACGCCTTGTTGGCGGCGGCCGTGAACTGGCTGGTCTGGTCGAGCGTCGCATTCGACGGCGCGTCGACGATGCCGAAGATCACTCCCTGATCCTCAGCAGGCGCCAGTTCCTGGGGTGAAAACATCCACAGGAGCGGCACGAGCAAGGTGAGCACGATCCACACGGCGTACACCGCGGAGCGCGCCGAGAGAACGTTCGACAGAATCCTGCCGTAGAGGGAACGCACCTTTTCGAAGCCCGCGTTGATGTGGGCGGGCAGCCAGTGATGCTCCGCGTCGGCGGTCAGGAGCTTCGCCGACATCATCGGGGAAAGCGTCAGTGCGACGACACCCGAGATCAGCACGGCACCGGCCAGGGTGAACGCGAATTCCCGGAAGAGCGAACCGGTGAGCCCGCCCTGCAACCCGATCGGCGCGTACACAGCCGCAAGCGTGAGCGTCATCGCTATGATCGGGCCGACGAGTTCTCGCGCACCCAGGATCGCCGACTCGTAGGGCGTTCGTCCCGCCCGCAAATGTCGCTCGACGTTCTCGACGACGACGATCGCGTCGTCGACGACCAGACCCACCGAGAGCACGATGGCGAGCAGCGTGAGCAGGTTGATCGTGAAGCCGAAGGCCTGCATGAGGAACACACCGCCTATCAGCGATACGGGGATCGCGACGATGGGGACCAGCACGGACCTGAACGACCCGAGGAACAGGAAGATGATCACCATCACGATGACGAGGGTCTCGAGCAGCGTGTCGACCACCTCGTGAATGGCGTTGTTGATGTAGTCGGTGGCATCATACGCGATGGTCGCCTTGATGCCGGTGGGCAGCTCTTTCTGGATCTGCGCCATCTCGGTGCGGATGCGCTTGACCACGTCGATGGAGTTGGCGTTGGGCAGCGTATAGATGCCCATGAACACGGCGGTCTGGCCCGAGTAATGCACGCTCGTGTCGTAGCTCTCGGCGCCGAGGCTCACGTCGGCGATGTCCTCGAGGCGCACGACCGCACCGTCCTTCTCGCGCACGACAAGGCGCTTGAAGTCCCTTACGGACCGCAGGTCGGTGTTCGCGGTGAGATTCACCTGGATCAGCGAACCCTTGGTCATGCCCGGGGCGGAGAGGTAGTTGTTGGAGGCCAGCGCCTGGCGGACGTCGGAGGCGCTTATGTTGTAGGCCGCCATGCGGTCCGGCTTAAGCCAGGCACGCAGCGCGAAGGTGCGGGCGCCGAGGATGTCGGCGCGCTGCACGCCTGGGACGGCGGTCAGGCGCGGTTGTACGGCGCGCACCAGATAGTCGGTGATTTCGTTCTGCCGAAGGATGTTCGACGAGAAGCTCAGGTAGGCCGAGGCGAAGGACGAATCGGCGGATTCGACGTTGATCACCGGAATCTGGGCGTCCGGCGGCAGGTCGCCGCGCACCTGGTCAACCTTCGAGCTGATTTCGGCCAGCGCCTTGGTCGGATCGTAATTGAGCTTCAGGCGGACTGTGATCGTCGAGAGCCCCTGGGAGCTCTGCGACTGCATGTAGTCGATGCCGTCGGCGGCCGCGATCGCGCGTTCCAGGGGAGTCGTGATGAAGCCGCGGACAAGGTCGGCGCTGGCGCCGACGTACACGGTCGTCACGGTCACGGCGGCGTTGTCGCTTCTCGGATACTGCCGGACATTGAGCGTAAGCGCAGCCTGGATACCAGCGATGATGATCACGAGGCTCACCACGATGGCGAGCACGGGCCGCCGAATGAAGATGTCGGTAAAGGATTTCATTGGGGAGATGTGGCCACTCTGCGTCCGCGATCCGGGCGGGCGGACCCGCACGGTTCACCGGACGCCGCGGCTCAGCTGTTGCTGGGCTTGGGAGTGAGCGAGAACTTAGGGAGCAGGGTGTTGTCGATCACCGCCGCCTCTCCGTTGCGCAGTTTGAACACGCCGGTGGAGGCGACATGGTCGCCCTCCTTCAGGCCCTTCTCGACGGCGACGAAGTCGCCCTCTGCGCGTCCGAGACGCACGAAGCGCTGCTCAAGCACATGCCCGACCACGCCGGTCTTGGGGTCCTTTTTCTCATCGATCACGAAAACGGAATCGCCGTAGGGCGCATAGAGGACCGCCGTCGTGGGGATCAGCAGAGCCTCCACCTTTTTGGGAAGCACGACGGACACCGTAGCGTACATGCCCGGATGGAGCAGTTCGTCGGCGTTGGTGAGCGTCGCCTGCACCTGGGCGGTGCGCATCACGCTGTCGACCTCGGGATTGATCGCGGTGATCTTTCCCTCGAAGACCTGAGAGGGGAAGGCGTCGACGCTGAGCTTGACCACCAAGCCGGTTTGCATGTCGGCCAGTTGCTGCTGAGGCACCGTGAAATTGACGTAGATGGGATTGAGGGACTCGAGGGAGACGATCGGGTTGCCGCGATCGATGTACTGACCGACATTGATCTGCCGGACACCCAGGCGTCCCGAGAACGGGGCGCGAATTTCCTTCTGTGCGATGAGGGCCTTCGCAGACGCGACGTCGGCATAGGCCTGTTTCAGCTGAGCCTCGGCGGTGTCGAGATCGGCCTTGGCAATCGTGTTCTTTGCATACAGGTCCCTCGCGCGACGTGCACTGACCCGCGCAAGCTCGGCCCGAGCCTCGGCCGACTCGAGTTGCGCCTGGAGAACCGAGATGTCCATTTGAACAAGCAGGTCGCCCGCATGGACTTTGGCGCCCGCCTTGAAACAGATCTTGGAAACGATGCCGGCGGCCTCGGTGGTCACCGTGACGCCTTGATACGAGGCGAGCGAACCCACCGCCTGGATTGTCGGCTGCAACTCTGCGCGCATCACGGGCGAAGAGGTGACAACTTCGGGAGGAATCGGGGCGTCGGCGGTTTGAGCCATGGCCTTGAACTCGGCCATCTTCACAAGGAACAAGACGGCCACGAGCGTGCCCAGGCCCGTGACAGACAGGATCCAAAAGGTTGATTTCTTCATGATAGGTTAGGTATTTGGCTGGTTAACTGGATGAAGATGAAAAATCAGGTGTCGGTGTCAGAAGTCCCCTGCTCCAACGGCTCAAGCGAAGCGGATTTCTCCAAGACCTTCTGCAGCAGCCGCACGAGCGTGCGGCATTCGTCCTCGGTGAGGCTGCTCATCACATGGGTGATCCTCCGGAAATGGTCGGGCAGCAGTCCACGAATCGCAGACCTCCCCTGTTCTGTGATTTCCACCTGCATCATCCGCCGGTCCTGAGTGTCGGGCACCCGGTGAACCATGCCGTCGCGCTCCAGCGTATCGATCAAGCCGGTCATCGTCGCACGCGTGCAACACGCCAGGTCCGCCAGTTCCGCCGGCGTCCGGGGCGTCGGTTCGCCGCGGGCACAGTCAAAAAGCAGCAGTAACACCAGGAAGCGCCCGTTCGAGATATTGTTGCGGGCAAAATAGATATGAGCTCCGCGAGCCAGATCATCCCCCGTTCGTAGAAGATGGAGAAACGCCTCGCACGACACAGGATTCAACTCCGGATACTGCTTCGAGATATCAAGAATACATTCGTAGCGAGGAATGTCCTTGAGCCGGAGTTTCAACACAGGCGCGGCGAACGGTTTTTGGGATGACGACATGAAATAAGCCTCCTAACTATCAGGGGGCTTATCAGAAAATCAAGGCCGTAAATTGCGAAATATCTAAACTTATTCGCAAGCCCTCGCCCAACCGAAGACTACGCCTAAATCCCCAATGAAATCGGCTTGGATGAAGTTGCACTTTGGCAAGGAATGCTGAATCTGCCCTCTCATGTCGTCTCGTCGCACCTCGATCCTTCTGATCGCTGCAGCAGGCCTTGTCCTGGGCGGATGCAGCAAGGGCAGAATCAAAACCTACACCATTCCCAAGGAAAAGACTCCCGCACCCTTCATGGGGCAAACGGGCCCAAATCCTGATGGCGGAATGCCTTCCATGCCTCCTGGGCATCCAGCAGTGGGGGACTCCGGCCAGATGGGCCTGCCGGCCGATGCCACGGGCGGCGCCACCGCCTCCGCGGCAGACAACACGCTTTCCTGGACAGTGCCTGCCTCTTGGCAGCCCAAGGCGCTCGGCACCATGCGACGCGGCAGTTATTCGGTCTCGGTCGCCAATCAGGATGGCGACATTTCCGTCTTCGAGTTTCCCGGCGCGGCCGGCGGCTTGGTCGACAATGTCAACCGCTGGCGCGGCCAGATTGGCCTGACACCGCTCGACCCTGCGAAGGCCGAGGCGGAGACGGTCGCGATGAAGACCACGTCGGGCCTTCCCTTCACCTTCGTCGACATGAACAACGGCAGCGGCGACGGCATCCTAGGCGCCGTCCTGGTGCGCGGCGATGAATCGTGGTTTTTCAAACTCAAGGGCCCTTCAAGCCTGCTCGCAAAGGAGAAGTCCGCCTTCGTCGACTTCCTCAAGTCGGTCAAAGCCAAGTAAGCCATGTTTAAAGAGATCAAGACTCTCCTCATTCGCTTCTTCACGTCCCTGGAGCTGACGGTCGTGCTCCTCGTCATGTCCATCATTCTGGTGTTCGTGGCGACGCTTGCCCAAGTCAACTTGGGGATCTGGGAGGTGCAACAGAAGTACTTCCATTCGTTCTTCGTGATGTGGCACCCGACTGGCGGCGGGTTCTCGCTCCCGATCTTTCCCGGCGGCTACCTGATCGGTGGCTTCCTCTTCGTCAATCTCGTCGCCGCCCACATCTACCGCTTCGCGTTCAAATGGCGTCGGCTCGGCATCATCATCGCGCACCTCGGCCTGATTGTGCTTCTGGTCGGTGAACTGCTGACCGGTATCTGGCAGAAGGAATACCAGATGCAGCTCGCCCCGGGAGAGACCAAGTCGTACGCGGAAAGTTTTACGAATTTCGAGCTCGCCGTGATCGACACGACCGATCCGAAGGTTGACCACGTGGTAGCGATTCCCACCTCGATGCTCGCGAAGGACAAAGCGATCCAGGTGCCCTCCCTGCCCTTCCAGATCGTCGCCCGCGCCTACTATCCCAATTCCGTGCTGCGCATGCGCACCGACGCGGACAAGGGGCAGCCCTCGCTCGCCAATGTGGGCATCGGGCCCCAGGTCCTGGCCACCGACGCGCCGCTCACCTACAAGCCCGACGAGACCAACACTCCCGCGGCCTTCGTGGAGCTGATCGGCCCCGACCATTCGCTCGGCACCTATTTGGTGTCCTCCCAGTTGGGAATGCCCCAGGCATTCACGTACGACGGCCACAACTACACGATCGCCCTGCGAGTCGAGCGCCGCTACATGCCGTTTAGCCTGACGCTCAAGTCGCTCCACCACGACGTCTATCCCGGGTCCGATATTCCAAAGAATTTCTCGAGTATCGTCCGGCTGCGCTCCGCCGACGGCAAGGAGGATCGCATCGTGCGCATCTACATGAACAATCCGCTGCGTTACGGCGGCCTCACGTTCTACCAGTATCAGATGAACAGCGCGGGCGCGGGCTTCAGCGTGCTGCAGGTGGTGCGGAACCCCAGCTGGCTGCTGCCGTACATCTCCTGCCTCATGCTTGCGGTCGGCCTGCTGATCCATTTCACGATCATGCTCTTCGGCTTCGTGCGCAAGCGCCGCGCCCCTGCCGCTGCGGCCCGATAACACCCTCGCCACCCTCTAACGGATTTCCACGATGCGCCGCATTCTTCCTTTCGCGTTCGTCGCCCTGCTTTGTGCCTGGGTGCTCTCGACCCTCCTGCCTCCTCATAACAAGACCGACTTCGATCTCGTCGGCTTTGGCAAACTGCCCGTCCTCGTCGACGGGCGTGTGAAGCCCATCGACTCCGTTGCACGGACCACCCTGCTCATGCTGCAGGGACACCAGTCCGTGAAGGACGCCGACGGTAAATCCATCGCGCCGGAAGCCTGGATTCTCGACATGCTCGTACGTCCAAAGACTGCCGACACGATGCAGGTCTTCGCAATCGTCAATCCGGATGTCCTCACCATCCTGCATCTGAAGCCCGCCGACGGGGCCGGCGATAAGCTCTTCTCCTTCGACCAGCTCCGTCCGCGCGTCGACGAGGTCGAGCGTCAGGCCCAGATGGCCAGCCAGGTGGACAACGGTCAGCGCGACGCCTTCCAGCGTGCGGTGCTTCAGCTCCACGAGAATCTCGCACTCTACCAGCGCATCCGGTTCAGTCTTCAGACTCCTGATACCAAGGATCTGCTCTCCGACCTGAAGCGCTTCCAGGATATCGTCGTTCCCGGCTCCGCGGCGGTCCGGGCGAAGGAGGCGAACAAGCCCTACGACGAAAAGCTGTACAAGGAGATCCTCGATTACGCGAATCGCTTCTCGTTCATTGCGGACAACGCCGGTATTCTGATGATTCCTCCGTCCAAGGGTGAAAAATCCGACGACTGGCGCAATGTCGGCAAGGCGCTCGAGGAGACCTTCGGCACGGGAGAAGTGAATCCGAATGTGCTCGCCTACGCCGGTCTGGCGTACGCCTGGCAGGCGCAACGCGCGACCGACTTCAACGAGATCGTTCGGCTGTATCATCAACAGCTGGCCAAGACCCTTCGGAGTGATGTGCTCAAATCCTCGGTCGAGGCGCGCTTCAACTCCGCCGAACCCTTTGCGACCGCCTACACGCTTTACGTGATCGCCTTCCTGCTCGCGATCATCTCATGGGTCGCGGCTCCCGAGGTGTTGGGCAGGACCGCCTTTGGAACGATGGTTCTGGCCTTCGTCGTCGCGACCATCGGCATCATCCTTCGCATGTGGCTTGAAGGACGTCCGCCGGTGACGAACCTTTATTCGTCGGCCCTGTTCGTCGGCTGGGTGGCTGTCGCGTTGTGCATCGTGCTCGAATATTTCTACCGCAATGCGGTTGCGAGCGTCGCCGGCGGCTTTGTCGGCTTCTGCACGCTGGTCATTGCCCAGCATCTGGCGCTCGGAGGCGACACGATGGAGATGATGCGCGCCGTGCTCGACTCCAACTTCTGGCTGGCGACGCACGTGGTGACTGTGACGGTCGGCTACGGCGCCACGTACCTCGCGGGCTTCCTCGCGCTGATCTACGTGGTCCGCGGCGTGTTCACCAAATCGCTCGACCAGAACACGGCCGATTCGCTGCAGCGCATGGTCTACGGCATCGTCTGCTTTGCGACGCTGTTCAGCCTGATCGGCACCATCCTCGGTGGAATCTGGGCCGATCAGTCCTGGGGCCGCTTCTGGGGCTGGGACCCCAAGGAAAATGGAGCGCTCATCATCGTTCTCTGGAATGCTGTGATCCTTCATGCCCGCTGGGGCGGCATGGTCCGTCAACGCGGGCTCATGGGCCTAGCCATCTTCGGCAACATCGTCACTTCCTGGTCCTGGTTTGGCACCAACATGCTGGGCGTCGGACTTCACAGTTACGGTTTCATGGCCGCCGCGTTTTACTGGCTGATCGCATTTGTCCTGAGCCAGCTCGCCTTCATCGCGATCGCAACGCTCCCGATCGACCGCTGGCGCAGCAAGCTGCGCGCCTGAGCGCGGCGCGTTTCTCTCCTTTCAAGCGCGGGTCCGTTCCAGCCCGCGCTTTTTTGCGCCCGCGTCCGGCGCCCTGGGGCCGCACCCGTATCGCTTTCCTCTGGCTCAGGATTTGTTTCCTGATTTGCTCGCGGCAAATCGAATGAGTTCTTCGCCCGCCTCATACCCCAAGGCCGCGGAGGAACGCGACGACCGCTTCCCTCCCGGCATACCCTTCATCGTCGGCAACGAAGGAGCAGAACGCTTCAGCTTTTATGGCATGAGGCAGATTCTATTCATCTACCTGACCTCGCTCTTTCTCGGTTTTGCCACCGAGCAAAGCGCCGGAACCGGCGCCGTCTCCGACGCCACTCTGCGCGCCACCCAGACCTACCACCTGTTCAACGCGAGCGTCTACCTGTTTCCGATGATCGGGGCGATTCTCGCCGACCGCCTGCTCGGCAAATACCGCGTCATCTTCTGGGTCTCGCTGATCTATTGCGTGGGGCAGGCAGCCCTGGCGTTCGGCGGCCATCTCGGAGCGCAGGGACATCTCTCCACTGCGACTGCGGCCGTCTACGCGGGACTGATCCTCATCGCAGTCGGATCGGGAGGCATCAAACCCTGCGTGTCCGCCAATGTCGGCGACCAGTTCACGTCGAAGAACGCGCATCTGGTTCAGCAGATCTTTCAGATTTTTTACTTCATCATCAATTTCGGCTCCTTCTTTGCGTCGGTCCTCACGCCCGTGCTCTACAAATCCTACGGGGCCGCCGTTGCCTTCGGCGTGCCGGGGGTGCTCATGGCACTGGCAACGCTGGTCTTCTGGATGGGAAGGAAGCGGTCCGTTCAAGTGCCGCCCTCGCCGGGTGGGCGCCTGGGGCTGCTGGATTTTCTCGCATCGTCATTTCTCTGCGCTCCGTTGCTGGTGATGGCCTATGTCGGCGCGACCGTCGCGGACGAGGTGGTCAAAGCCGCGATGAGCGACCAGGCGGGAGCCGTGGGGCGGGCCGCCCTGCACATCGTGGAGGCCGACTGGCCCTACGCGCTCGCCGCACTCGCCGGTCTGTCCATCGGCGCCGCCCTGTTTGCCTGGCGGCAGCGGATCAGACAGGACAACGGGTTTTTCGCGGTGCTGCTCTATTGCCTCCAGCATCGCGGCGAACGCCGGTCGGGCGAGAGTTTCTGGCTGCCCGCGCGCGCGCGCTTCGGCGAGGAGGCGGCGGAGGGGCCACCCGCCGTCCTGCGAGTCATCGTCGTGTTTTCCATGGTCGGCGTGTTTTGGGCGCTGTTCGACCAGAACTCGTCCACCTGGGTGCAGCAGGCCAAGATGATGAACCTCACCCTGGTCGTTCCGACCGTCCTTTGGTATGGCTGGCTCATCCCTGCCGTGGTCGCGGCCGCCTGTTTCGGAGCGGTCTGGCTGTTTACCTGGATTTCAAACCGCCCGCTGTCGCGCAAGACGACCCTCAGCGCTCTGGCGATCCTCGTCGGCTGGGGCCTGCTTGCGGTCATCCTTCAGGCGATCCGAGGCGGGACCGAACGCATCGATCTGCTGCCCGCCCAAGTCTCGGCCTTTAATCCTCTGATGGTGATGATTATCATCCCCGCGCTCAATTTCCTCATCTACCGCCCCCTCGACAGGAAAGGCCGGCCCATGAAACCGCTCACCCGAATGGCGATCGGGATGTTTCTGGCCGCCTTCGCGTTTGTCGGCGTCGCCCTGATCCAAATGCGGATCTCCGCTGTCGGCCCGGGCCATGTCCACGTGCTCTGGCAGGTGATCCCATTCTTCATCCTTACGACCAGCGAGGTGCTCGTCTCGGTCACAGGCCTCGAATTCGCCTACACGCAGGCTCCGCGCGCCATGAAGTCGACGATCATGGGCTTCTGGCTCATCTGCGTGACACTGGGCAACGTGCTGGTGGCATTCCTGGCGCCGCTCGAAACACTCGCGGGCGGCCTCGCCACATTTTTCTGGATATTTGCCGGGTTGATGGTGCTCGCCGCGTTGGTGTTTGTGGCCCTGGCGGCCACCTACAAGGGGAAAACTTATCTCCAAGCCTGATCCGGGGGCTTCCCCCTAGCCGCGCCCGCGTCGTCGGGTATCTTCCATTTGCATACGGACAGGAAACCCGACGGGCTACAAAAACTTAACTGCTCGGGGCCTAAAGTTGGCCCCATCTGAGCCGAATTATCCTCCGTCGCGATTTATAGACTGACACTCATGGCCTGCACTCCCACCTTCCTTTCGAGCCTTCCGGGCTCGAGAGCATACTACGATTAAGCCATGGCAGGTGCCCCAACGATTGCATCCATTTTTGCCCACAAGGTCGTGGTCGGCGTAGGGGATATGGCTGTGTCAAACAACACCAACGTGACACTCAGCACCTATGCGCTGGGCTCCTGCGTGGGCGTGGTTGCCTATGATCCGGTTTCCAAAGCGAGCGGCATCCTGCACTTGATGCTTCCCGAATCGAAACTGTCGGCCGAAAAGGCCGCCGCCCAACCCGCCATGTTTGCGGACACTGGGCTACCGCTGCTATTCAACGCCCTGTTCGGTCTACGCGCCGAATTCGGTCGCATCCGGCTGTTCATCGCCGGCGGGGCGAGCGTGATCAACGGCGCCGACCCCTTCAAGATTGGCGATCGCAACCTTCAGGCAGTCAAAAAATTCCTAATCAGCTGCCCGTGCGTGATCAGCGGTCATGACGTGGGCGGAACGATCAATCGTACCGTGCATCTCGATGTTTCCACAGGCACGGTTTCGTTGCGCATGCCCGATTCCAGTCGGCAGCATTCGCTCGCCAACTGAGACGCGGACTCTGTTTGTGGAACCGGCCCGGGCGCTTGTCGCCACGGGCCGGGAATCACCACAACACACACTTCAGCCTTCATCTGAACCAATCAGATGGAAGCTCTACCCGGTCTTATCGGCACTTTGATTGGGCAACTGATGCGACGGGGTAGTTTTTCCCATCCGACTGGGGAGATCAACCCATGCCCGTGGTGCCGCAGGGAGGGATTCGGAAAAACTCCACGGTCAGGCAGGTGCATGGAGACTTGGAATCGGAATCGAACTTTGCTGCGATTCAGTCTTTCCCTCCCTGCCCATGCCCCTTCCCGTACAGGACACCATCCAAAGACACCGGCTGCTGCCGGTGATCGAGATTCAGGATATCGCCCAAGCCGAACCTCTGGCCAAGGCCCTCGTCGACGGAGGCCTCCCGCTTGCCGAAGTGACGTTTCGCTCCAAAGCCGCGCCCGAAGCGATCCGCATCATGGCGGCGTTCGACGCTCTCTGCGTGGGCGCCGGCACGATCCTCAATGTCGACCAGGCCCGTCTCGCGATCGAATGCGGCGCCCGATACCTGGTCTCGCCCGGCACCTATCCCGAGGTGATCGCCTTCGCACGCTCCAGACAGATCCCGATTTTCCCGGGCATCGCCACTCCCACCGACATCGGCATGGCGCTCGCCGCGGGTGTCGACGTGCTCAAGTTTTTCCCTGCCGAAGCCTACGGCGGTCTCGCCACGCTCAAAGCCCTGTCGGGGCCCTTCCCCCAGGTTAAGTTTATACCGACGGGCGGGATCAACGAGCAGAACCTCGCCTCCTATCTCGCGCATCCGAAAGTCCTCGCCTGCGGAGGAAGCTGGATGGTTGAAAAATCCCTGCTCGCCGCCGGAAACTGGGCGGAAGTCCGCGCCCGTGTTGCCGGCGCCGTGCAGCGCGTCAAGCAGGCCGCGAGCTGAGCCCGCTCCGAACGCGTCCCCGCGTTTCTCGTGCGCATCGGCGCCCTTCGCGCCGTCGTTGCGCCGCGCATTTTCCATGTTCGCCGGTCCTCGGCAGCCCTCGCCCAGGGCGTTCCATTCCACTCCCCGTTTTCAATGCGCCCGTTTCACCGTCTTCTCGTCTACTTTCTGCTTTTCGCGTCCTGCCTTGCGGCCGCGCCCGCCACACCGGCCAATCCTGCCGCTTCACCGCAGGCCCTGAAAATTCTCGCCTTCATCGCCAGTCTCGAAGGCCGGCATGGCCGGCACATCCTCACCGGACAGTTTCTCGGTTACGCGACCCAGGACAGTCGAAATCTGCCCGACAAAATCCATGCCGAAACCGGCTGCTGGCCCGCGCTGATCGGCGTCGATTACGCCGACTTCAACCGCGATACACTCGACACGCGCCTGCCCAACCGGACGGCCCTCGCCTACTGGCGCGACGGCGGCCTGGTGACCATCAGCACCCATCTCTACGATCCCACCGCTAAATCCGGCTACGGGTTGCGGGACAAAAATGTGACGCTCGACGCGCTGCTTACGCCGGGGACCAAGGTCAATCGCCGCTGGCGCCACGAACTCGATCTCATCGCCGACGGCCTCGACCAGCTCCAGAAGGATGGCGTGGTCGTGCTCTGGCGTCCGTTCCACGAGATGAACGGCGGCTGGTTTTGGTGGGGGCACAAGGACCCCGCGTCCTTCGTGCGCCTATGGCGCGACATGTTCGATTACTTCACGAAGACGCGCCATCTCGACAACCTGCTCTGGGTCTATGCCCCCAACCACGGGCAGGACACGACGGCCTATTATCCCGGGGACGCCTATGTCGACATCGTGGGGCTCGATTCCTACACGAACCATGTCGATCCTCAGCACGTGCCGGGATATGCCGTGGAGTCCAAGCTGCCCAAACCATGGGGCTTCACGGAATTCGGCCCCACCGGTTCCACGGGCGGGCAGCCGTCGGGGAATTTCGACTACAGGGAATTCGCGTACGGAATGACCGCCTATTTCCAGCGCACCACGTTCTTCCTGTGCTGGGACGCCAACTGGAGCCCGGCGAACAACCGGTTTGCCCGCGAATTCTATCGCAGCCCGGAAATGCTCAACCGCGAGGATCTCCCCGCGGGCCTGGCGGGATCGACCGCCAAGCCCTGAGATCCAGTGACCGGCGGGCGCGCGCCCACCCATGCGCCGCCCCCTGACTCAACGCTTGGTTATCCGGATGCTGCCCGCACTCGTGTCCAACACGAGGCGCGGACCGCCTCCATTGACCGTGCCATCCAGATGATCGCGCGAGTGCCGTCCGTGCTCCTCGATCGGAAAATCGCAGTGCACCGTGCCCGCCGAAGTGTCGGCGACCAGATCGAACGCAGCCGCTGCATCGAGCTTCGCCACGATCGACCCGCCCGAGGTGTCGAGTTTGCATTGCCCCTTCAGCGGCCCGAAAAATCCGACTTCGATGGAGCCGCCCGAAGTGTCGGCCCAGACCGTGTCCTCCGCGTGCTCGACGTGGATCGATCCGCCGCTCGTGTTGAGCTTCAGAGCCCCCTTTGCGGTCCCGACGTGCAGCGAGCCACCCGAGGTGTCGAGCGAGGCCTGTCCGGTGCATGACTCGAGCTTGATGTGTCCGCCCGAGGTGTCGGCCCGTACCGTACCGGCAATCGATCCGATCTCGATCGACCCACCCGAGGTGTCGGCGGATACCGCACCCTCAAGGTCTCCCACTTGGATCGAGCCTCCCGAGGTGTTCAAAGTCACGTTGTAGTGCTCCGGAACCGTGATGTCCCAAGACAGGGCGACGCGCTCCTTCCATCCTCCAAACCAGCCCCCGGTCCCACGCGAAATCTTGGCGCGCGCGGTGACATCGTCGCCCGACTGGCTCATGTCCAAGGTCAGATCCTTCAGCACCTTGTCGGCCGATGCGTCGTCGTCGGCAGCGATCTTTTCCTTCAGCACGACCCTCACCACCGGATCCTTTGAAGTTTGAACGCGGATCATGCCATTCGAGGTTTCGATTCGGAGGGAGCCTCCCGCTTTCACGTCAAAGGACTTCTCAACCGTCCGGTTCACATAACCGAAAGCGGAGAGTGTCGTTGCAGCAACAAGACAAAGGGTGCCGAGGGGGGAGCGCAGGTTCATGGATGGGATAACCCAGCGACTGGGCCAAAGTTTCAGGGTCTTTCGACTCCTGCGTCACAGCCATCGGCGCACGGCGACACAATAGGCGCGGTACGGCGCGCCGAACTTGCGGGAAAGATAACGTTCTTCGCGCCGGATCACGCCCCAATGCAGGGTGCAGGCCAGCAGCGGCACCGCCATCAACATCCACAAATCGCCCGACCAGAGGCCTGCGGAAAACGCCAGCAGGCACAGCGCCACGTACATCGGGTTCCGCGTGTGGCTGTAGGGTCCGCGTGAGACAATCACCGTGGTGGGATGCGACGGATGGATCGCAGTGCCTTCAGCTTTCATCGCCAGCCCGGCCCACGTCGCCAGCGCGCAGGAAACCAAGGCCACCGCACCCGCCACACCCCTGGCCGGTAGCAGGGGACCTAGCACTATGGGGTCGACCCGATGCACGAAATATCCGCTCACCACCACCGCCGTAAAGAGCAGCGGCGGCCAGGCCAGAATTACCGGATGGTCGGGCTCGTCCATGAACGTCGTAATCCCGTGCTTCGCGCCCGCAACCACGCCCCTGCGCCTCAATGGCCCAAGGGCACGCTGACCCGCGCCCCGCCTGCCACCGGACCATCGCCGGCTTTCGACACCCAGCCATGCATGCCCGCGCATCCCGACGCGACCAGTCCGGCCACAGCAAGGCCCAGGATCAATCGCCACGGCCGCCCCGCCGCGCGAGTCGAAGGAGATGAGGAATTCATGATCTTGCGGCGCTCAACAGGCGGATCATATAGCCCTCCTGTCGAAGCGTTTCAGAGGTTTTGATTCTAAGGACCAACAGCACGACAAAACTCGCGAAGGGAATCAGGATCAGCATACAGGTAAACGCCAGCATCGTGGGCGACAATTTCATCCCCCGAGCAACCTGAAACAGTGCGATGACCGAAAGAATCAGAGAGCCGAACATGCCCACACCGCCCACCACCATCACCGGAATCACATGAGGCCCGAACCGGGCGACTGTGCCGATCACGTTCAGGATGATCGCCACGCCAAGCGTTAGGTAACCGCGGCACAGTTTCGCCAGCTCGGCTTCAGTAAGAGGAGGGGCTGAGATCAGGTCTGCCATGGAGAATTTCTCCGCACTAGAGCCGGAAATTTCGTCGGTGGCCATCAAAAGCGAGGGCGCGATGATGAGGGCTCCGACCCCGGTTTTTCTGGGCACCTGCACTGGCCGGGTTGGGTGTCGGGTGTAAGTGCAGGCCATTCGCACAGCGCATCTTCCAAATACCACCGAAGTAAAGCGGGCGTAAATCGAGAACTGCCGTGTTGCATCACAGTGCACGACGGCTTAACTAGGCCGTTTGCCAGACACGGACGCCAAGTCCCATGAATATCGACCGTTCCGCCAGCCATCCTCTGTTTCTGATCACGCACGAATTCTATCCTCGGCGCGGCGGCATTGCCACGTTCACTGAGGAGATGGCCAAGGCCTCGGCCCGCATGGGGTACGATGTTGAGGTTTGGGCACAGTCGGCGCCCACGGAAAAAGAAAAACACTGGCCCTTCCGGATGAGGCGCCTGCCCCTGAAGGGCACCCATGACCTGAGTTGCCTGCTGCGTCTTGCACGAGAGCTGATCCGCGAGCGGCGGCGGCTGCGTTACGCGACCGTCTATCTCCCGGAACCAGGACCCATGCTTGCGATGATGATCCTGCAGGGGCTCAAGGCCTTCAGGCCCAAGCACCTGATTCTCACCTTTCACGGTTCCGAAATTCAGCGTTTTCACCGCAACCCCCTTTACCGGTTTCTCACACGGCGCCTGATTCACCATGCGACCCGTATCAGCACCCTCACCCATTACACCCAAAGGCTGCTGCTCGAGCGTTTTCCGGAGGCACGCGGGAAGGTCTTTTTGACGCCGGGAGCGTTGCGGTCCGATTTCGCCATCGTTCACAGCGGCAGCAAGCTCGCGAACCGGCGGATCATCATTCTCACCGTTGGGCGCCTGCATCCCCGCAAAGGGCACCTCAAGACGATCCAGGCCCTCAGGTCTCTCACCGCACCCTTCCGCCGCCAGATCGAATACTGGATCGTGGGCAGCCAAAGCAAGAACGGCTACGATCAACGCATTCGCGCGTTCATCGCAAAGACCGATCTGTCCGTACGCCTGTTTGGCGACGTCTCCGACGAGGAACTGGACATGATTTACGACCGCGCGGACATCTTCGCGATGACCAGCATCGACCATGGCGACAGTGTCGAAGGTTTCGGACTCGTCTACCTCGAAGCCTCCGCTCACGGCATTCCGATTGTGGGGCACGCCGTCGGTGGCGTCGGGGAGGCGGTCATGGATGGCGTCACCGGCATCCTTGTCCCTCCCGACAGGCCCGCCCAGCTGGCCGCCGCATTCGAACGCCTGATCGCCGATCCGTCGCTGCGCACAAGCATGGGCGAGGCGGGACGGGCATGGGCACGACGGCACCAGTGGGTGAAATCCGCCGAGGCGCTTTTCCGCTAGAAAGTCAGCCGTGCTCAGGCCGACAGCTCGGCCGCCGCGTAAGCCGCGAAGGTATCGAAGACCGGTATCCGATTATCTGCGACAATCGCTAGTCCGCTTGGGTCGACCTTGCCCGTGCGCACGGCGACGGCACGGATCCCGGCCGCAAGCGCGGCTCCAATGTCGGCCGCCGAGTCCCCCACCATCGTGCAATCCGAGGGAGACAGTCCGTATTTCGCCATCGTCTCGACGATGAAGCGCGGGGACGGCTTGCGGTAGACCATGGGCTGGTCCGGAGCCTCCGGAGCGATGCACACCTCGTCGAACACCGGCTGCGGGCCGCCGATCATCGCATCGAGCCGGGCGTTCACCCTCAGCGCGTCCTCAATGGAATAATATCCCCGGCCGATGCCGGACTGGTTGGTGAACAAAAAGAGCCGGTGGCCGAGTGCCTTTGCCCGGCGCAACGCCTCGGCCACCCCGGGGAAGAGCTCCACGCCGTCGGGATCGGAAAGATAGACCTTGTCGACGATCAGGGTGCCGTCGCGGTCGAGAAAGAGTGCCCTGGGCATCGTGATGCGTCGTGTTTCAGCGGACCCGCGTCACCGAAGTTCCCATACGTAGGGATAGTCGGAGAGCATGCGCGGCTTGGATGCCGTCACCTGGACGACATCCTCGATGCGGCAGGCACCCAAGCCCGGATAATAGAGGCCGGGTTCGACTGTGACGACCGCGCCCTTTTGAAGGATGCTGTCGACGGCCCCTGAGAGGCGGGGCAGTTCGTGCACCGCAAGGCCCAGTCCGTGGCCGGTGCCATGGAAAAATCCTGTCGCTCCGGAGGGCCCGCGCTCGGTCGCGTAGCCGAGGCGCTCGAAGGCCGCGACGACACCGCGGTGCACGTCCCGGCCGTTCACCCCGGCAGTGACGGCCTTGAGCGCGCCCATCTGCGCGCTGCGCACGGCTGACACCAGCGCACTCTGTGCGTCGCTGGCCCGTCCGCGCAGGAAAGTCCGCGTCATGTCCCCGTGGTATCCTGAGGACTGCACCCGAGGAAAAACGTCCACGATGATCAGTTCGTTGGCCCGAAGCGGCCCCTGGCCGGTGCAGTGCGGATCACAGGCCTGGTCGCCCCCCGCGGCGATCGTGTTCAGGGACAGCGCCCCCGCCTCGAGGCATGCGACCTCGATCGCAAATTTCAGGTGTTCGCTCGTCAGCGGCTTGCCCTTGTGGATCAGGCGGCCGGCCTTGATCCTGCTCGCCCGCAAAAGCCGCTCCGCCGCCGCGATCCCGAGGGCCGCACAGCGGTTGCCCTCGCGGATCAGATCGGCCTCCGCCGTGGTCTTGATCTCGCGCGCCGGAAACATCGCGCCCGATGCGATTTCGAGGGATATTCCGAGACGCTCCAGGCTCCGGGCCAGACCGGCCGGAAAATCGTCGGCGATCACGAAGCGGCGCTGTTTCAGCTCCCTGGCGACCCAAGCGATCACCTGAGCCACCCCACCCCCGGCCTTCGGCTTCTCACGCGTGGCTTCTGCCTGGATCCGCTCCAGCGACAAAACCTCATCGAACCTCCCCTCCTTGCGCGCCCGCCCATACTCGAGGGCGTTGACGATCGCGATTTTCCGCCCGGAAACCTCCATCGCGATGAAGGGATCGGGGGCGTGAAAACCGCCGAAATAAAGCATGTCCGAGCTGCGCTCGGAGTCGGCATACAGGAGTCTTGAGAGAGTGCGCATGGAAAAATTGGATGGCTTCTTTCTATTTTTGGCGATTAGCCACAAAGCCCGTGAAAAACGCAAATCCGGTTTCTTGGCTGTTTCAGTCCTCCCTCCTCGGCATCTGCCTGTTCCTGCTCTCCGCCTGCGGTGACGGCACGTCCGCCAAGGCGGCGGCCGCCGCGGCCGAACCCAAGACGATCGCGGACTATTTTGTGATCAAGGTCGGGGACGTGCCGGCCCACCTGCAGGTGGCCGTCTCGCATTTCGAACAGGAGCGCGGGCTCATGCAGCGACGCGACCTCGGCCCGGACGACGGCATGGTGTTCGTCTACCCCTCCCCCCAGCAGCTGAGCTACTGGATGCGCAACACCCCCACTCCGCTGGACATAGGCTATTTCGACGCCCATGGCGTGCTTCAGGAGGTGTATCCCATGTACCCCTACGACGAGACCCCGATCAATTCGCAGAGCAACCAGATCCAGTTCGCCGTGGAGATGCACCAGGGATGGTACGCATCGAAGGACCTCAAGCCGGGCGCCCGCCTCGATTTGACCGCGCTCGCCGCGGCGCTCAAGGCGCGCGGTTTCAAGCCCGAGCACTTCGGGCTGAACTAAGCGCGTCCGCGCGGCTCCCGCGCCCGCCATGCCTCGAGCAGGCGCTCCCGGTTGACCTTGCCCTGTCCGCTGCGGGGCCAGGGCGTCACGGCGACGAACCGCTTCGGCACCTTGAACGGCGCCAGGCGCGCACGCAGCGCACCGAGGATCCGTTCCTCGACCCCGTCTTCCAGGGCGGCCGGCACAAAGGCCACCACTTGCGAACCCCAGTCGCCGTCGGGCACCCCCAGCACGGCCACGTCGTCCACGAGGCCGGTCGACAGGATTTCCGACTCCACCTCCGCCGGCGCGATCTTCTCGCCTCCGCTGATGATCATCTGATCCCTGCGCCCCAGCACACGGAGCCTGCCGAATGCGTCCCACTCCCCCAAATCCTGCGGGGTCACGATGCCGGATTCGTCGTGGAGAGGATAGTATCCGCGAAACACCGACGCTCCCTCGATTCGTACCAGGCCCTGCCCGTCCAAGCCGATCCTGGCATGCGGCATCGGCGCGTAGGCTCCTCGAATCCCATCTGAAAATTCCACGGGCCGCAGCGCCGCGACCATGGCCGCGGTCTCCGTCATGCCATAACACGGGGCCAGCGGAATGCGCAGCTCCGCCGCGCGCGCCAGCAGGTCCGTCCACGCCGGCCCCCCGCCCAGCAGCACGCACCGGAAGCGGCGCAGCCAGTCCACGGCGGACGCTACGGACAGAAGCCGTTGGAGCTGGGTGGGCACCAGCGATATCACCCAGTCGCCGTCAGGCAGGTCGGGCACGCCACCGCGCAGGATCTGCTTCCAGTCCGCCTGGACATAACGGCCGCCGCTCAGTTGGCAGCGAATCCACGCCATGAAGCCGCTGACGTGGTGAAGCGGCAACACGCCGACGGCGTTGACCGTCTGGAGGTCGAAATGGGTCCGGAAACCGGCTGCGGCTGCCGCGAGCGTGTCCTGATCGTGCCGCGCGAATTTGATTCCGCCACTCGTTCCTCCCGTGGGCAGGCAGATCCAGCCACGTTGGAGGCTGCCGCCGCGGTCGGGCTCCGCAATCACCGCCTCCGCGCGGGATCTTTCCACCGGACCCCACGCACGATCGAGGAGAAACAAGGGACCGTCTCCCGCCGCGGCCGCGGCTAACTGCTCCCGAAGCTCGTCGGACGACATGGGGCTGCAGACGCGGGGTTCCGTTCCTCTGAGGACCTCTCCCCTCCAACCGAGCAAACGTGCTAGCTCAAGGCGTTCCATAGGTTCTCGGGATTGAGATCGTCGACCTGGGCCCTGCGAACAAATGGCAGGCATGGCGGACCGTCGAAACGGCTGTCCTCGAACAGTGGCCAGACGCCCATTCCCATCGCGAGCCGCTCGCCGTCCCAGGCGAAGGCGTGCCCCAGCGCGGCTTTCGCCCCGAGGCCGGTCTCCAACGCCGACGAAAACACGACTCGGGCGCGCGCCCTCGATAGCGCCGCGCAACACGCCTCGGGCGAGGCCAGCAGCGACGTTTTCACCACGTACACGCCGGGCCATCCCAGCCCGAGCCAACGTTCCACGTCGCCATCTCTGACCAGCGATTCGTCGAGCGCGATCGGCGTGGGGAAGTCGCCCGCAAGCCCAAGCAGCAGGTCGTCCGCCCCTCTCGAGTCGGGGGCCACCGGCTGTTCGACGAATTCAACGGGTCGGTCCGCGCAATGTTCGAGCCACCGCTGCGCCGTCCGCCGATCCCAGGCTCCGTTCGCGTCGAGTCGCAGCCGACCCCCTTCCGGGAGCGCCGCCACGAGGTCGTCGAGCATGGCACGCTCGTCCGCGGCATCCTCCACGCCCACTTTCCATTTGAACACGCGGAATCCGGCGTCCGCCTTGTCGCACACCGCTGCTAACGCAGCCCGACCCGCGGGCAGCAGCCCGGCGAGCGGCAGAAAATCCACGCCCGGGCGAGCCGCGTTTGTCTCCTCTGTGCGGCGGGCATCGGCGATCGCAGCCGTCAGCCCGCCCTTGAGACACGCAAGCCGCACGGGCAGCAGGCGCACCTGCTCGTCGTCCAAATTGCCCGCAAGCTGCTCGAGCGCTCCGAGCGCCTCATCGACCGTTTCCGTCCCAAACCACGGGATCGGCGCCACTTCGCCATAACCCACGTTTCCCTGTCCGTCCTCCAGGCGCAGGTAAACGCCCTCGCGCTCCGCCCAGACGCCGTGCGCCGTGCGCACAGAGGCGCGAAACGGAAGCAGGTAACGACGATGGTTCAATAGGAACCGCATGGGCGCAGAATCTCCTCCGCCGCCCGTCTCGTAAAGTCCGTTTGCCGCGCGACCTCAGCCCACGCCGGCCGCCTTCCGATTTTTTCGTTTGTATTTTCGGGGCCAAGCCGTACTGCGATAGCGGCAACACATGAGTAACGTTGCCAAGAGTCCCGCCCACGCGGTCGACACGGAGTTCTACCAGCCCGCCGACGCGTTCTTCCGAAACAATCTCCCGATGGCGCTCACGTTCGACGACGTGTCGCTTTCGACGCTTTACTCTGAGATTCTGCCCAAGGACGCCGACACGTCCACCCAGCTGTCCGAGGCGCTCCGCCTGCAGATCCCGATCGTGTCGTCCGACATGGACACCGTCACCGAATCGCGCATGGCGATCGCGATGGCCCTCAACGGCGGCCTGGGACTCATCCATTACAACATGCCCGGGAAGGACCAGGTGAAGGAGGTCGCCCGCGTGAAGCATTACATCCACGGTTTCATTCAGGATCCGATCACAGTCGGGCCCGAACTCACCGTGGCCGACGTGTTGAATCTCGTGGAGGACAAACGCTACGGATTCCTCACCTTTCCGGTCGTCGACGCGTCTGGCCGGCTCGTCGGCCTGCTTCCCGGTTCAATCGTGAAGGAGCGCTATCGCCACAAGTCCGTCGTCGAGGCCATGACGCCGCGCGCGCGACTGATCACCGTCAACGTGCGCGAGATCGGCAACGACGCCATCAAGTTCGCGGATCGCTTCTTCAGCGACAACATCGGCATCAACAAGATGCTCGTCGTCGACTCCGAGGACCATCTGCGCGGGTTGGTCACGTCCACCGACGTGGAGCGCATCATGGGCGAGTCCAATTCCCGACAGCGCGCCGCGCGCGACTCGGCGTTTCGCCTGGTCTGCGGCGCCGCGATCGCCCCCGTGCGAAGGTCCAGCGGTGCGCTCGACAAGGATCGCATCCTCTCCCACGTCGAGCAGCTGGTCGAGGAGTCGATCGACGCCGTCGCCGTATCCACCGCTCATGGACACACCGCGGGCGTCGGTGACATGGTAAAGATGATACGCAGCGCCTTCCCCTCGCTGACGATCATCGCCGGCAATGTCACGTCCGCCTCCGGCGTCGAATTCCTCGCCCAGTGCGGCGCAAACGTCATCAAGGTCGGCCAGGGCCCCGGCTCGATCTGCACGACCCGCATCGTCGCCGGTGTCGGCATCCCGCAACTCACGGCGCTCCACGTCGCCGGCCGCGGCGCAATCGCCAGCAACGTGAAGATTCTCGCCGACGGCGGCATCACCAAGTCGGGCGACATGGTCAAGGCCCTCACCCTCTCCCACGGCGTCATCCTCGGCGGGCTGCTCGCGGGCTGCAAGGAGGCCCCGGGCGAGATCATGGAGATCAGCGGAAAGCTCTATAAGCAGTACCGCGGCATGGGCAGTCTGGCCGCGATGAAGGCCGGCAGCGCCGCGCGTTACGGGCACGACAAGGAGGACAAGACCCGCAAGCTCACCGCCGAAGGCATCGAGGCTCTCAAGGAAGTCAGCGGCACGGTCGACGACGTGCTCGCCTCCCTCGTCGGCGGATTGCAGAGCGGCATGGGTTATCTCGGCGCCGCCACCCTTGAACAGCTTCGCGCAAACGCACGCTTCTGCCGGGTCAGCCCCGCAGGACAGAAGGAAGCCACGCCGCACGACGTGATCGAGGTCGCCCGCAAGGGCTGAGCACAGGCTCCTCGAGTTCTACAGGGATGGAATAAGCGAAGCGCTTCGCGCTCTGGAATCATTCTCAATTCCCGTATCCCGCTCCTCGATTCCTTCCGCACGCCGCTCAGAGCTTCAACAGCTCCGCGGTCGGCGGAACGTCCTTGATCAGCTGCGAAGGCAGCGGGCCGACGCCGAGGTAGCGCAGGTTGGGAAGGCGTGCAGGAAGCGCATCGCCATAGGCCACGCGCACCACGCCACGGACCATCGCGGCCACGTAGCGGCGCGCATTCTCAGGGAGGTCCCCAAATCGGCGAACCCCCGAGATGTCCCCGCTCCAGCCGGGATGCTTCTCGTAAACCGGATGCAGCGTGCGACGGATCGCCTCGTTGCGCGGAACATGCTGGTAGCGTTTGCCCGAAGCATCCTCGTATGCCACGCAGACCTGCAGGTCGCCCGACCAATCCTCGGCGTAGGTGAGCGCGTCGAGCTTGTTGATCATCAGGTCGTGATACCCGCCGTAGCGCAGCGCATCACCCTTCTCGACGGCATCGTACCAGCCCACCATGCGCTGGCGCCCCGTGCTCGTGCCGAACTCGATGCGCTTCAGGATCCGGCTCAGCGGATGCGCCTCGTCCATCTGCGTCAGGAACGTGTGTGTGCCGACCTTCGTGTCATAGGCCTTGGCCACGCCGAAGATGTGCACCGGCTGGGCCGGGATTCCCGCGCTCTCGAAAATCTCCGGCGCGTAGGTATGCGACGCGGTCTGGTTCGGGGAGAAACCGTTGCGCTTGTCGAGCCAGTACGACTGGCCGAATTCGCCGATGATCGTGCGACCCTGCGCGATCTCGCCCAAAACGATCTCGCGCACCTCGACGATGTTGCGTGCGAGCGCCGATCCGGCGGTCCAGTACGCCTCGGTGAGCGCACCGAGATTCAACGTGAACGGCTCGGCGCCGCGGAAACGCGTGAAGTCGAACTCCTCCTTGGCAAACACGCCCATCTCGATCGCCTCCGCGTTCGCCCGCTGCTCGGCAGCCGTCAGCTTGTCGAAGAACGACGACCATGTCTGCGCACTCACGCGGCAGACGTGCCGGATGGTCAGCAGGGCGCGGTCCGCACGCTGGGCAAGCTTGCGGGCGTAGGCCTCGCGCGTATCCAAAAAGTCCGCATAACAAATCTGCCACTGCCCCACCTCGTCCTGATACGCGGGCGTGATTCCACGGCCCGTCGAACCGCGAGGCTCCTCGTGGATGACGTTCACCCGGTAATCCTCCCAGGCCAGATCGAGCAGGCGGTGCGTGAGGTCCGAGACCAGCGTGCGCTCGTCGATGCGCAGCCGCGAAAGGATCGTATACCCCTTGCGTTCGAGGGGACGGGTTTCCCACCAGATCTTGCGCGGATCGGCCACGACTCCCGCGCCCAGACACAGGTAAGAGACCGACGACTCCACCACGCCCGCTGGAAGGAGGTTGAGCTTTATGCCTCCCGCGGTGTGCCCCGAATTCGCGCCGCCGTTGACCTTGAGCACGGTCGACACCCGAGCGACGGATCCGCCCAGTTCCTCGACCACCTCGGGTATGAGACGACCCTTGCCTTCGTCTCCGAAGGAAATGCCGACGTCGGCGATCAGCTGACTCGTGAAGGGGAGAAGAGACATGATTGCAGAGCGGCAGCCGGAACCAAGCGCCCCTGTTGCCACGTTGCAGAAAGGTCACTCGTTGTCGGAGGGCAAGCCCAGAACCTAGCCCCTATCCGGAAAGCCTGCACCAGAAAACTCCGGCGCGCCCCTCGCCCAAACTGCGTTTCCTCAATCCCCTGGAGCCCCCCGGCCACCGTCCTACCCCGCCCCTTACCGTCTGCAAAATGACGATGTAACGCACCCCTCCCATTCCGCCGTCTTATCGCCGAATGAAACCCTCCTTATGGCCGATCGCCCTGGGATGCGTCTTTTCCTGGTTTCTCCGAACGACGAGTGCTGCCCAGCTGTCGGGATCGCAAGCGCCTTCGCCGTCCACGGATGCTGCCCCCGGCTGGGGGCCCGAAGCCCAGGCTTTCCACGTGCTCAACCGTCTCGGCTATGGGCCGCGCCCCGGTGACATTCGCGCCATCGAGGGAGAAGGTGTCAAAACCTGGATAAATCGTCAGCTCGATCCACAATCGATTTCCGATCCCGTGGCCGACGCCGCCCTCGCACGCCTCGGCACCCTCGACCTGCCCTGTTCGACGCTGGTCCAAGCCTACCGCGAGGAGGCCGTGCTGCGACGCGAGAGGCAAAAACGCCTGGGGCAACAGGCGGCTGCGACGACCGACGCCGGTCCCGCGCCGCACCCAATCAAGCCCCCGCCGGTCGATCCGCCCGAACAGCTCCTGGCCACCGCATTCGCGCAGTTTCAGGAGGCCAAGCTGATTCGCGCCGTGCTGTCCAACCGACAGCTCAACGAGGTGCTGGTCGATTTCTGGTTCAATCACTTCAACGTGGACGCCCGCAAGGAGCTCGATCGCGCGACGGTCGAATCGTATGAACGCGACACGATCCGGCCCCATGTCTGGGGAACCTTCCGCGAGTTGCTCGGGGCGACCGCGCACAGCCCCGCGATGCTGGTGTACCTCGACAATTGGAAGAGTTCGCGCGTGCTCGCCATCCGGCGTCGGCCCGGCGGCCCGGTCGTCGCCAGACGCGGTCTGAACGAAAATTACGGCCGTGAGATCATGGAGCTGCACACGCTCGGCGTGGACGGAGGCTACACTCAGGACGACGTGATCCAAGTTGCGCGCTGTCTCACGGGCTGGACGATCAATCCCGCCAACGGTTCCTTCCGGTTCCTGCGCTACTGGCACGACCAGGGGCCCAAAGTCGTACTGGGTGTCCGGATACCCCCTGACGGAGGAATCTCCGACGGCGAGCACGTGCTCGACCTGCTCGCCTCCAGCCCGGCCACGGCCCGGCACATCTCCCGCGAACTCTGCCAGCGCTTCGTCGCCGACAATCCCCCCGCCGACCTCGTGAACCGGGTCGCCGCGGTCTTCCTGGCGACACACGGCTCGTTGCCCGCAGTCTACCGCTGTCTCTTCACCAGTCCCGAGTTCCTCGGCCCTCAGTACGCGGGCGACAAGACCAAATCCCCCTTTGAATTCGTCGCTTCGGCGCTACGCGCCACCGGTGCCAAAATCGAAGCCATTGTGCCCAATCCGCCTGCGTCCGACCCGACCGAGGCACCCGTGCCCGCTCCCCGGCCCGCATCCGCATTGGCGCGCACCGCCCTCGTTCAGGTCTTTCAGATGGGTCAGACACCTTACTCCTGGGAGCCTCCCACCGGATTTTCCGAAAACTCCTCGCGCTGGATCACCTCGGGCGCGCTGGTGCAGCGGTTCAATTTCACGCTCGCCTTCTCGTCGGGCTGGTTCCGCGACGCCCGCCCCGACTATCGCACGCTGCTCGCCGGGGTCCGGCGCGGATCGATAGACGACCTGGTCGATGCGCTCGACCGCCGGATGCTCGGATCGACGCTGACCCCCGCCACCCGACGGGTGCTCTGCAAGCAGACGATAACACGAGCCCATTCGAACATGACTTTCCCAAACATTCCGCGCCTGGTCGCGCTGATCCTCGGGTCGCCTGAATTCCAACGCCGCTGACGCGGTCGCCGTCATGAACACTCCCACTCCCGTTTCCCGCCGTTTCTTCATTCGTCAGGGCGCACTCGCCTTCGCCTCGATCGGCGCCGGCGCCCTTTTCGGCCCCGGTTTTCTTCGCTCTTCGCTGTTCGCTGCCGAGCCCCTCCGCACTAAGGGT
>JAJXVO010000162.1 GCA_021782105.1 bacterium | reverse complement strand
TCATCTCGGCGCGCAGGGCGAGGACGTCGGGGTTGTCGACGGAAAGCTGCCAGGGTTTGGCGGGGTCGGGATGGTCGTAGCCGTAGTTGAGCGCGGGCTCGTTCCAGAAAAAGTTCGAGAGGTAGTTTCCGTTGCGCTGGCCGTAGCCGTGGACCCAGCGTTGGCCGGGTTCGAACTTCCAGGCGTTGTTGGTCCAGACGTACCAGTTCCAGGTCCGGCTTGGCTTCTGGTGGGTGGAGGCGACGAACCAGGGGTTGTCGATGGAGGTGTAGCTGGTGACGAAGTCGAAGAGCACCTTGAGACCGCGCTTGTGGGCCTCGACGAACAGGCGGCGGGCGTCGGCGTTGGTGCCGTAGCGTGGGGCGATTTTGTAATAATTGCGGATGTCGTAGCCCGCGTCGTTGAAGGGCGAATCGAACCAGGGATTGATCCAGATGGCGTCGACGCCGAGGCTCTTGATGTAATCGAGCCGGGATATGATGCCGGGAATGTCGCCGATCCCGTCGCCGTTGGAGTCCTGGAAAGTCTGGGGGTAGATCTGGTAGATGACCGCGTGATTGACCCAGGCAGGTTCGGGAGGAATCACGGCGGCGGCGCATGAGCAGAGGAAAGCCGCGGTGGCGAGAGCGGCCGCGGCCGCGGCACGGAGAGGCCCATGGGAGCTGGGAGGGGGCGGGGTGGGGCGCATGACGTTGATGCGCCCACGAATCGATGCGGCACGCAAGCCGGGACACCGCAGAATCAAACGAGTGAGTCCCAAACAGGGGCGGCGGCAGCGTGACTGGCGAAATTTGCCCGGTCCAGGCAAGGGACGTGTTGGGTGCCCGCGTGAGGCGAGGGAGGCTGCGGTTTCGATGAGCCCCGGGGTGGGGGCTGCGCCGATTGACTCGCGTCCGGAGGGATTCCCCGCTCTCGTCCGTGGCTCACACGCACACAGCATGACCACCGTTGAATGCGAGCACGTCCCCTGCGGGCGCACGGCGGACCGGGTATTCGCCCGGCTGGCGGGGCGCGCGGGCAGCTGCTTTCTCGACAGCGCTTCCGACATCGGGGGCCTCGGACGGTATTCGTTTATCGGATTCGACCCCTTTCTGGTGATCCGGACGGACGGGGAAGGGACGACCGTGACCGAAGACGGGGTCTGGCGCAGGGAGCCTGGGGAGCCGCTGGAGGTGCTTCGAGCGCAGCTACGACGCTTTTCGACCGAGCCTGTGGACGGGGTTCCCTTTCCCGGGGGGGCGGTGGGGGGGCTTGCGTATGAATTTGGCTCGCGGCTCGAGCGGATCCCGCGTCCGGACGGTAGCATGGAGGGCATTCCGGAGATGCAGTGGTCGTTCTACGACGGCGTGATCATGTTCGAACGGGGGGTGCCCGGAGCATGGTGCGTGGCGAACCCGGTTCATCGGGCCTCTGGAAGGCGCATTTTGGCGAGGTTGAGGGATGCGCTCGAGGAGGGAGCGGAGAATATGGAGGAGGAGGGCGACGGCTCGCTGGAGGCGGGCGCGGTCTCGAATTTTGACCGCGCCGAGTACGAGGCGGCGGTGCGTTCGGTGAAGGCGCGGATTGCGGCGGGGGAGGTTTATCAGGTCAACCTCTCCCAGCGATTTGAACTTCCGATGCGGGGTGATCCCTATGCGCTTTACCGGCGGCTTCGGGCGCTCAGTCCTGCGCCCTTCGCGTGTTATCTGAACGCGGGAGACTGGCAGATCGCGAGCAGTTCGCCCGAAAGGTTCCTGCGGCTGGAGGGGAGGCGGGTTGAAACGCGGCCGATCAAGGGAACGCGTCCGCGGGGGCGCAATGAAGAGGAGGATCATCGCTTGCGCGACGAACTGTGGCGGAGTGACAAGGATCGCGCGGAACTGCTCATGATCGTGGACCTCGAACGCAACGACCTCGGGCGCGTCTGCGAAATCGGCTCGGTGTGCGTCGATGAACTCTATCGCATTGAGACCCATCCAACGGTGCACCACCTGGTATCGACGGTTTCTGGCGAGCTGAAGAGGGGACTCGACGTGATCGACTGCGTGCGCGCGGCGTTTCCGGGCGGCTCGATCACGGGAGCTCCGAAGATCAGCGCCCAGCATGCGATCGCAGCCCTCGAGAAAGGTCCGCGCGGGGTTTACACGGGGTCGATCGGATATCTGGGATTTGACGGAAACGCGGATCTGAACATCGCGATCCGCACGATCATCTGCCGAGAGGGGAGGGCGAGCTATCAGGTCGGGGGTGGAATCGTGTGGGATTCGGATCCGGCGCGGGAGTACGAGGAGACCCTGACCAAGGGCCTGGCGATGCAGGCGGCATTGCGGGGCGTGGAACTTCAGACGTTGCGCGAAGAGATCGGAGGAGGGGATCCTTCGGGCTTGGCGGGACCTGGGACCTGCGCTTGAACCGATGCACGTCCCGATGACCACACCACTTGCAATGCTCAACGGACGGATCGAGCACGCAGGCGCACTGCGGATCTCGCCGCTGTCCGAGGGTTTTCAATTCGGGTACGGGGTGTTCACGACCCTGCGCCTAGTGGGTGGCCGACCGGCAATGATGACCGAACATCACGGGCGCCTGACTGTCCAGGCGGCGGCGCTTGACCTCGGGCGTCCGTCGGAGATCGCCGAATTGAAGGAACGGTGTCTGATGCTGGCGCGGGAGGCGGGGGCGTGCGACGGGGCGCTTCGGATAACCTGGTTTCGCGACGTCGAGGGAACCAGTGAACTCATCCAACTGCGGCCCACCACGTATGCGCCTGAGTTGTATCGCCTGGGCGCGCGGTTGTATCGCGTCGAGGCCGAAGGAGGCGCTACGCTGTCCGGACTCAAGACGATCGCCTACCTGCGATTTCTGCGCGCCAAACGCGCGGCGGCCGGCGCGGGCTTTGACGAAGCGCTCCTGGTGACTGCGGGCGGCCGCGTGTTGGAGGGCGCCACGACGAACGTATTTTGTGTGCTCGAAGGGGTGCTCGCCACGCCTCCTGAGTCGGAGGGCCTGCTCCCGGGGGTGGTCCGTGGGGCGATCTTGAAGGGCAGCTGCGGCGTTGGAGCCTTGGAGCGGGCGATCACCTGGGATGAGCTCCTTGGCGCGCAGGAGGTATTTGTGACGAATTCCGTGATGGGCGTGATGCCAGTGAGGGGATTAGGGGACCGCCTGCTGGCGTCGGCGGGTGGACCGATCACTCGGGAGGTTACCAAAGGCTGGGCGGGTCTGGAGGCGGCTTCGCTCGAATGATTGCGCGCCTCGCCAGGGCGGCCTGCCGCTTTCGGCGTGCCATGCCAGCTGCGTTGCGGACACTGCAAGCGATATGTTCCTTTCCCGAATGCTAGTGACCGTGGCGTGCCTCGGGTCCGTTCTGGCCGGCAGCGCCTTTGCCTCTCCGGCTCGCGCGGCGGCGCCGTCATCCTCGGAACTCGAAGCGTTTGCGAACAGCGTCGATGCGGAGCTCCGCACGGACATCCTGCCGTATTGGATAAAACACTTCAGAAATCCGGCAGGACCGGGCTTTTTAGGCGAGATCGAGAATGACGGTACGGTGCGTCCGGATGCGCCGATCGGCTGCCTGCTCACCTCGCGCATCCTGTGGACGTATTCGGCGGCCTACCGTCGCACGAAGGATCCCGCCTACCTGGCGATGGCGCAGGACGCCTATGACACGCTTCAGAAACGGTTTTGGGACGCCAAGGACGGCGGCTTCCTCTGGAAGCTTTCGCCCGACGGTCGGATTCTTGACGGCCGAAAGGAAGTCTACGGGCAGTCGTTTGCGATCTATGGGCTGGCAGAATATTACCTGGCGACCGGCAACCAGGCGGCGCTTGACCGTGCGATCGAGGTTTACCACCTGCTTGAAAAATACAGCCACGACCGTGCGCACGGCGGCTATCTGGAGGCCTTCACCCGCGATTGGAAGCGTCCGCCCGGTGCGCGCCTGAGCGACATCGGACCCGAATACGCCAAGTCGCAGAACACGAATCTTCACCTGATGGAGGCGTATACAAACCTACTGCGGGCGTGGCCCGATGCGGGGCTCCGGACCAATCTGCGTCAGCTGGCCGAGGTGATGATCACCCACGTCCTATCGCCGGACGGATCGCACCTGATCCTATATTTCGACGCGGACTGGACGCCACGCTCGACGACGACGTCCTTCGGCCACGATATCGAGTTCAATTGGCTCCTGACCGAGACGGCAGGCGTCCTGGGGGATCCGGCGTTTGAGGCGCGGGTGAAGCCGATTTGCCTGAAGATTGCGTCGGACACCCTGGCCGAGGGCGTCGACAAAGACGGCGGGTTGATGAACGAGGCAAATCCCGCGGGGGTGATTACGGACGGCAGCAAGGAGTGGTGGCAGCAGGCCGAGGCGCTGACCGGGTTCATCAACGCGTATCAACTCTCTGGTGACCCGAAATATTATCAGGCTGCGCGCGGCGTGTGGCGTTTCATCGAGACCCACCTCATCGACCACGAGCACGGCGAGTGGTTTTGGGGCGTCGAGAGGGACGGAAGCCTCGAGCCGCACCGCTACAAGGCGGGCTTCTGGAAATGCCCGTATCACAACAGCCGCTGCTGCATGGAGGCCTCGACGCGCCTTTGGACCCTTGCGGCGGAATCAGCTGGCGCGCAGGCGCCGAACTGAACGCGCGTATCCCATGGATGGGTCCGGCGCCGCCACGAGGGTGAGCCGGACCGGGTGGCTCAGGCCTCGTCCCCGTAGCCGTTCGGATGGCCCGAGTGCCAGCGCCAGGCGGTGGCGATGATAGACTCGGCGTCGGGGAACTTCACCTTCCACCCCAGCTCGCGCTGGACTTTGGACGAGTCGGCGTACAACGCGGCGGGGTCGCCAGCTCGGCGCGGCGACTCGATGACCGGGATCTTGCGCCCGGTGATCTTCTCCACGGCCCGGATGATTTCGCGCACGGAGAAAGGTTTTCCCGTACCGAGGTTGTAGAAATAGCGCTGACCGGGTTCGCCGAGCTTCGGAAACACGGCGATGTGGGCGCGGCTCAGGTCGTCGACGTGCACGTAGTCGCGCAGACAGGTGCCATCGGGTGTGGGGTAGTCCGTTCCGAAAATCTGCAGATTGGGGCGTTTGCCCACGGCTGCGTCGATGGCCAGGGGAATCAGGTGAGTCTCGGGATTGTGATCCTCGCCGATGGCGCCGTCTTCCGATGCGCCGGCGGCGTTGAAGTACCGGAAGGCGGCGAAACTCAGGCCGTGGGCGGTCGCCAGAGCCTTGAGCACGTTTTCGACATCGAGCTTCGTCTGGCCATACGGATTGATCGGCGCCTGCGGCAGGTCTTCCGTCATGGGGAGGTGGTCAGGGCTGCCGTAAGTGGCGCAAGTGGAGGAAAAGACGAACTTCTTTACACCCACCTCCAGCATGGCGCCCAGCAGTCGGAGCGTGGCGGAGACGTTGTTCTCGTAATACTTGAGCGGCGCGGTGACCGACTCACCGACATAACAGTAGGCGGCGAAGTGCATCACCATCTCGATGGACTCCTTGCGCAGGATGGTCTTGAGCGTTTCCGCGTCTCCGAGATTGGCCGCGTAAAAGGGCAGTTCTGTGGGCACGGCCCGACGGTGTCCATACACCAAGTTGTCGAGCACCACGGGACGGTGCCCGGCGGCGATCAGTTGGCGGACGCAATGGCTGCCGATATACCCGGCGCCTCCGACGACAAGGACGTTCATAGGGGAAAGGAATAGCCTTGTATTGCGTTCTGCCCGGCCTTGGCTAGCGCTTTTTCCTTTTCCATGCGCGACTCGTCCTCCCGGATCGTCATCACAGGCGTCGGCCTGACCGCCCCCAACGGCAATTCCCTGTCGGAGTTCCGCGCCAACCTGCTCGCTGGCGTCGCGCACATCAGCGAGATCGACGTCCGCTACATGGGGAAGCTGCCGGCGGGTGTCTGCAATTTCGACCCGTTGAAGTATCAGAAACGCAAAGATATCCGGGTCGGCACGCGCGCAGGCTCGATCGGCGTCTACTGCGCCCGCGAGGCGCTGGCGGACGCAGGGGTGGCTCCCGAGGCGCTGAAGAAGGATCGCACCGGCGTGTACATCGGCATCACCGAGCACGGCAACGTCGAGACAGAGAACGAGATCTACAATATTTCTCAGTTCAAATACGATACCAAGTTCTGGAATCACTACCACAACCCGCGCACGGTCGCCAACAACCCTGCGGGTGAGGTATCGTTGCATCTCGGCTCCACGGGCCCCGCCTACACGTTGGGCGCCGCCTGCGCAGCGGGTAACGTCGGCTTGATCCACGCCAGCCAGATGCTCCGCCTGGGTGAGGTCGATTTCGCGATCTGCGGCGGCGTGAGCGAAAGCGTCCGCACCTTCGGCATTTTCGCCGGCTTCAAGTCCCAGAACGCCCTCGGAAGTCATCCGACCGACATCAACAAGAGCTCCCGCCCCTTCGATGTGTCGCGCAATGGCATCGTGATTTCGGAGGGCGGCTGCTTTTACACCCTGGAGCGGCTCGAGGATGCGCTGGCTCGTGGCGCGAAGATTTACGCCGAAATTTCCGGTTATTGCATCAACAGCGACGCCACCGACTACGTGCTGCCCAATCCCGAGCGACAGGTCGAGTGTGTGCGCGCCGCGATCGCCAAGGCGGGACTCCAGCCTCGCGATATCCACATCGTAAACTCCCACGCGACCGCCACCCCCATGGGCGACATCCAGGAATGTGAAGCCCTGCGAGCCGTCTTCGGCGACGACTGCACGGAAACGTCGATCAACAACACCAAGAGCTATATCGGTCACTGCATGGGCGCGGCCGGGGCCTTGGAGCTCGCAGGCAACCTGCCGTCGTTCGACGATCTGACGGTTCATCCGACCATCAATATCGACCAGCTCGACCCCAAGTGCGCGCTGCCCAATCTTGTCATCAACACGCCCAGGAAAGTTGCCAAGGTTGACACAATCCTGAACAACTCCTTTGGAATGTTGGGAATCAACTCGACTCTGATCGTAAAACGTTACTTCGCCTAATCCACCGACTGCCGTAAGACCTATGACCAAAGACGAATGCAAGAAGCTCGTCCTCGACATCATCGCGGACATTGCCCCCGATGAAGATTTGTCGAATGTGAAGCCAGACGTTCGTCTGCGCGATCAGCTCCAGCTGGATAGCATGGACTTCCTCGATATCGTGATGGAGCTGCGCAAGCGCCACGGCATCGAGGTGCCCGAAGCCGACTACCTGAAGCTCGCCTCGCTCGACAGTTCGGCCGAATACCTCGTGCCGAAGTTCGCCGCGCTCGGCAAGTGAGCGCCTGCAGGCGGAAGGCCGCCGCGCGCTTGAGGTCTGAGGGCTTTCCGTACTCCGGGAGGCCCTTGTTTTTTTCCGAACCGCCCATGTTCGACGTTCATACTCGATCTCCCGTGACTTCGACATTTGCCGCCTGCCCCAGCGGACGTCGGTTGCATTTTTCCGCGCGATGAGTGCCGAGAGCCCTCAGCCCTGGGATGTTGTCATCATTGGCGGAGGCCTTTCGGGCCTGGCTGCAGGCATCCGCTGTGCGCAGTTTTTCAAGCGTGTCGTGATCGTCGAGGCGCACAGCAAGCTGGGCGGACTCAATTCCTACTACCACAAGCTCGACCGCCGGCATCTTTTCAGCAACGGCCTGCACACCGTCACCAATTTTCGGCCCACCAGCCGCCGCTGGGGCCGCGATCTGGTGATGCGCAATCTCGGGATGAGCTGGGACGAGTTTGAAATCCGCCCGCCGCGTTACCCGTCGCGCATCTCGCTTCCCGGAGTGACCCTGGCATTCGACAACGATCCGCGCGTGCTCGAGGAGTCGGTGGCTGCGCGCTTTCCGTCGGAGATCGACGGGTTTCGGCGGTTGTGCGCCGTGGTCGAGAAGGAAAGCGTGGTGCTTCAGGCGAGCCACGCCGACTGCTTTGAATTTCTGCGCTCCTTTATTGCCTCGCCCGAGCTCGTCGCCGCGCTCGCGCTGCCCATCCTCTGCTACGGAGCGCATCAGGAGGGCACCATCGATTCTCGCCTGTTTTCCATACTCTTTCGCTCGCTCCTGATCGAGGGCTGCGGGAGTCCCGTCGACATCAAGTCGATGCTCGACCGGCTGCAGACTCGCTTCAGGTCGCTCGGCGGCGAACTGCTCACGCGCTCGCCGATCGCGTCGTTGACCGTGGATGGGGGGCGAGTCCGGGCGGCCACGCTTGCGGATGGACGGGTGATCGAAGGCGTGCGCTTCCTGTCTTCGGCGGGGCTCTCGGAGACGGGAAAACTCTGTGGATCGCAATGGGGAAAGCCGGGCACGATCTCGGTGTTTCAATGGATCGGCGCCTATGATCGGCCGCTCGAGCAGTTCGGCATTCGTGACACCCTTCATTTTGCCGCGAGCCGCGTCGACTACACCTGGCGAATTCCGGGCGACCGGGTTTTCAGCGACCTGATCACGTATTCGGCGAACGACAATTATGCGTTTCCGCAGCCGGGACATGCTCATTTCAAGATCTCGTGCTTTTCCCATGCGAGCGAATGGAGCCTTGCTGATCGCGATGCCTACGCTGCGCAGAAACGCCGCTACGCCGACGAGCTGCTGCGGATCACCTACGGGTATTATCCCGAGCTCTCGCAGGCCCGGCCGCTCGTCGAGGATTTGTTCTCGCCGCTGACCGTTGAGCGTTACACCCACCATCCGGGTGGCACGATCTACGGCGGCGCGGAGAAAACATGGGATGGACGCACCGCGCTGCAAAATCTCTTCATCATCGGCAACGACCAAGGGGGCGTCGGGATCATGGGCGCCATGACCAGCGGCGTGCTCGTATCCAATCTTCAGGTGATTCTCTCGAAGGCCGGATGAGACGGTTGGAGGACCGGGGACGGGATGGGAACGGCTCGGGCGGGACCCGGGATCTCAGTTGCCATCCGAGACTAGGTAGGCCTCGACGAGCGCGTTGCCTGAGCCTCCGTCGGATCCCTTGATTTCGGCCGTGTACAACCCGGCGGGGAGTGTGACCAGCAGCGCAGAGTCGTCCGGAGTCGTGAGCGGAAACTCCCCCACGGCGGCGGCAGCCTGGGCGATCAGCGTGGCTTGCGTCGCATCCGACTCCCATTGAGGTGGACCCCGTCCGTTGGACAGTGGGATCGGAAAATTAAGTTATAAAAATGGGAGGGGGTGGAGGGGGAGGGGCGAAGCT
>JAJXVO010000161.1 GCA_021782105.1 bacterium | reverse complement strand
ACCGTACGACAGGGCCTTGGCGCCGGCCCAGGGATTGCCGACCAGGTGCATGATGGCGTCCTGGACGAGAAACCCGGAGACGAACGCGGCGAGGGTGGCCAGTGCCACAAAGGAGGGAGCCAGGGGGCTGACGTTGGTCCGGTTGCGCCGGACAGCGCGGACGAGCACGCGGGCCAGGACGAGGGCGAGCGCGAGGGTGAGCAGGGAGGCGAGTGAGACGGAGGCCGAGCGCCAGGCGGTCGACGCGCACAGAGGCCCCCAGGCCAGGCCCCAGTGTCCCGCAAGCGGGGACGGCGTCTGGAGGAAGCGGAACCAGTCTCCCTGCCAGTCCATGGCCGGTCCGCGGACCACGCTCAGGTAGAGCTGTCGGGCGAGCAGCCTCCAGAAGAAGACCCCCTGGGTGGTGAGCAGGAGCAGTGCGCCGAGGAGGGCGAGACCCCAGGAGCGGACAGTCGAGCGGGCGAGCCTGGTGCCGAAGGCGCCCCACGCGAGAGCCGCGGCGAGTCCCCAGGCGAGGCTCGGAACCATCTCGGGGTAACCAAGCCCGGCAGTGCACAACAGCAGGGATCCCAGGACGACGCTTCCCGCGGGGGGGGCGGTGGATCGTCCGGACAGCGAACGCTGGGCGAACCAGCATAGGCCCAGCGAGAGGGGAAGATTGACGATCTGTCCCATGGCGCGCAGATCGAGGACGATCTGGGCCCAGAAGCCGCAGGCGACGGCGAGTGGGGCGAGGAACCGGACGAGGGGTGGCACGCCCAGGTCGAGGCAGAGCAGGTAGGCGGGGCCGACGGCCAGGAGAAAAAACACGAGCGTGAAGGCAAACTCCACCTCGATCACGGGTCTGGCGACGAGCAGGGCGGACCAGGCGAGCAGGGAGAGCACGGGGGTGCGTTCGGACCACAGGAAACGCTTTACGAGCAGGAGACCCGGGTCGGTGCGGACGAGGGCCGCGGAGGATTCGGAGGCCTGCCACGACAGGGGGTGCGCCCCGACGTAGCGGGCGCCGATGACGTAGTTGAGATCATCGTACAGATTGCCCTTGAGCGTGGTGGTCCGCGGACCGCCGATGAGGGCGGGTGCTAGCAGTAGGGCGGCGGCGAGTGCGAACAGCAGGCCGTAGTCGCGGAGGGGCGGAGAGGCCTCGGCGCGGGCGTCAGGGGTCCGGCCGCGGAGCCTGAGGGCGGCGAGGGCGCACAGGGCGCTCGAGGCGAGGAGTCCGGCGGTGAGCGGCCAGGCGCAGGAATGGAGGGGGAGATCCAGCTGCACGGCGAAAGTCGCGGCCAGCAGGGCGAGGGCGAGGCCGGTCAGGGGGGCGCAGGCGGCGATTGCGACGCGGCTGGCGCGGGGGCCGAGGGCGAGCATGGATGGTCCGAGGCCGGCCAGCGCCAGCATCGCGTAGAGTGCGGCGGCAGCTGGAATCGTTTCTGCGTGAAAAGGCACGTCGGGGCGGGTCGGATCGAATTCCTATTGAGTTGGGGCGCTGTGGCACGCAGAAAAAGGACCGATCGCATGAGAGACTCCCTTACCAACGACGTGGCCATCCGGGTGCAGGATCTGAGCAAGATCTATCACAGCGACCGGAGCTTCTGGCATTGGATGGGGCGCGCGGCGGGCCGGGGGCGTGCCGTCGACCTGTCGGCGCTGCCGGCGGAGGCGGTGCTCGCGCTCAACCGGGTGAGCTTTGAGGTGCGGCGCGGGGAGGCCTTTGGCATCATCGGGCGCAACGGCGCCGGAAAGAGCACGCTGCTCCAGATCCTGGCGGGCACGCTTCAGGCCAATGGCGGCTCGGTGAACATCCATGGGCGGGTGACCGCGCTGCTCGAGCTCGGATCGGGTTTCAATCCGGATTTCACGGGTCGGGAGAACGTGTACCTTGCGGGTTCGATCCTGGGGATCGGGCGGCAGGCGATGGACCAGAAGTGTCCGGAGATCGAGCAGTTCGCGGACATTGGGAAGTTCATGGACCAGCCGGTAAAGACCTACTCGACCGGCATGGTCATGCGCGTGGCGTTCGCGGTGGCGGTGTCGGTGGATCCCGACATCCTGATCATCGACGAGGCGCTCAGCGTGGGAGACATCCTTTTCCAGCAGAAATGCAACCGGCGCATGCGTGAACTGATGGCGCGGGGAGTGACGCTGCTGGTGGTGACGCACGACACCTCGTTCGTTCTGAACATGTGCAACCGGGCGCTCTGGCTGGACAAGGGGCGCGAGCGGTTTCTTGGAGAGGCGTCGAAGTGCGTCCGTGAATACATCACCGCGATGAGCGCGGCGGCGGGCAATCAGGTCTGCGTGAGCGCGGAGAGCGCGGTGAGCGAGCAGAGGCAGGTGCCGCGGGTGTCGCCGCTCGACCTGAGCGACTGCGAGCGGCTGGGCGACGGGGGCGTCGAGCTGGCGAGCATCTGGATGCAGGACGAGGGGGGCGAGTCGTCACGCGTTTTCAAGCAGGGCACCTGGTGCACGGTCAGCGTGCTCGTCCGGGCCCAGCGGGCGGTGCGGCTGGTGAGCGCGGGCATAGAGGTCCGGGACCGGCACGGCCAGGTGGTCTTTGCGACGGGCCTGCGCGCGATCCGGCGCCTGATCGACGGCATCGAGGCGGGCGATGCGCGCCTGGTGGTGATGCGCTTCAAGGTCGAGTTGAAGGAGGGGCAGTACACCCTCGACGTGGGCACCGGCGCGGGCGAGTCGGACGACAACACCTGGCAGCGCATCCTGGGCGCGGCGATCCTCGAGGTCTCGAGCACGCCCGAGCAGGACGCGGTACACGGAATCGTGCGGCTGCCGTACGAGGTGGGAGCCTATCGAGTGACGATGGCTCCCTGAACGGGGAATCGGGCCGCTGGGGCGCGACTCAGGCGGTCACCTTGTAGAGGTACAGGGGGGTGCTGGACACCTGGCGGCTGTCGACATGGAGATCCACGGAGTAGATGCCGATCCTGGGCAGGGTGAGGTTGCCGAGGGAGAGCGCGAGCTGGAGGATCGAGGTGGGGGCGGTCTCGGAGGCGCGCAGATCGATCTCGGTCTCGACGAGCTGGACGACCGTCTTACCCTCGCCGTCGGAGAGGGACAACTTGATCGTGTGCTTGCCCTCGTCCTTGTTGTCATAGCGAAGGCGGAGCGCGACGCTGCATTGGCGCACGGCCGCGGAGTCCTGCTTCGTGTAAAGGGAGTCGAAGACTCCGATCACGCTGAGCTTGCCGTTATAATCCGCCGCGAAGTCGCACAGGCTGAAGAGGTCGGTTTTCATAATCACCGGCCATTGTGGGGCTAGGGCGACCGTGTCAACCGAAGAGCGGTTGATTGGCGCAGGTTTAGAGCACTTCGGCGAAAAAGGGGCGCAGGCGGCGGAAGGCGGCGTAACCGGCGATGAGGACGAGGAAGCAGGACACGTAGATCCAGAGCACGACGCTCCAGTCGATGGGCATATGCCATAGGATGGCGCGGCGGGCCTGGTCGCAGATATCGAGAACCGGGTTGAGCCGGAGGTATCTGAGGGCGGGTTCGGGGATCTTGTCGGGCGAGTAGAACACGGCGCTGGAAAACATGACGATCTGGGCGGCGAGCGGCATGATCTGGGCGGTATCGCGCAGGTAGACCCCGATTGCGGACAGGCCCCAGGACAGGCCGAGGGAGAGGAAGGTGAGCGGGATCAGCAGGAGCGGCAGGTACAGGAGGCTCATCCAGGAGCCGCCGACATGGCTGAACGGGGCGACGACGAGGATGAGGGCGATACTCAGGAGCGAATTGTACATCGAGGCCATCACGCTGGCCACGGGGATGATTTCCAGGGGGAAGACGACCTTCTTGACGAAGTTGGGCTGGGTGATGATGAGAAGCGGGCCGTTGCCGAGGGTGTCGCCGAGCGTCTGGAAGATCGACAGGCCGAGGAACAGGGCCAGGGCGAAGTCGTAGGTGGTCTCGTCCTTGATGACGCCGAAGCGGCCTCCCATGATGAGGCCGAAGACGAACAGATACAGGGCGAGCATGAGGAGCGGCGAGAGGATGACCCAGACGCGGCCCAGGCGGTTTCCCTTGGTGCGGCGGCGCAATTCGCGTTGCGTGAACTGCACGACGAGGTCGCGGTGGCGCCAGAGGAGGCTGAAGGGGTTGGAAAGGCCGCGCATGACGGGACCACCGGAGACCTGAGGAAAGGGGCGGATCAAGCCAAAAGCACCGCGGGGGCGGCGATGGTTTTCTGAGATTGCCAAGGAGGTTGGAATTCGGCGAGGTCTTCGATCCCAGTGTCGACCCTGTCACGCCATCGCCCATCCTTTGCCTTTCCGCTCGAGCGCCTGACGCGCAAACTGACCCTGGCTCTGGTGGGAATGGCTGCGTTGACCGGGGCGGTGTCTGCCAGGGGAGGGGAGCCGGACCCGTCGGCGACGCTTCCGGACGCGCGCATTCCCGGCCTTGAGGCGGTCATCGACAAGGCGATGACGCAGTCGCCGCAGATGATGGCGCAGAACATCGAGTTGTCGCGTGCCGCGGCGGGTCGGACGATGGCGTACTCGGGGCTGTATCCCTCGCTGTCCGGCAACGTGCGGTACGCCGACATGGCGGTCTCGACCACGGGCACCGAGAACAACTCGCGGGTGGGCCTGGATTATTTTCTCACGCTGAGCCAGCCGCTGTTCCACTGGGGCGAATTGCGGGCGCAGGCGAAGACGGGCGACCTGGACGAGGACATTGCGCACAAGCGGTATGCCCAGGCCTATCGCGATCTGGTGGGGCAGATTCGCACGCTCTACCTTCGTCTGATCATCCAGAAAAAGGCGCTTTCGATGCGGGAGCGCACGCTGCGGCTGCTTGAAAAATCGCTCGCCTACGACAAGCAGCAGCTGGCGGCGGGCCGGATCACGGCCAACGACTACGAAGCCAAGCGCACGGACCTCGACGAGGCGCAGGTCGGGTATGATCGGGACGCCCTTGCGTTTTCGCAGGCGCGGGAATCGATCGCGCAGTTGGCGGGCCTGAAGGCCATCGCTGCGGACAGCATTCCCTCGGATTTGCCGCGTCCGGACTGGAGCGCCGCGCAGGCCGGGGCGCTCGTGACCTATTTCGACCAGACGGGCCGCGAGGCCGGCCTGCCTTCGCTGGAAATCGCGCGCGACCAGGTCAGGGAGAGCGAGCTGCGCTACAAGATCGCGAAGGTGCGGCTCCTGCCGAAGCTCGATGCGGTGGCGCAGACCTCCATGCAGAGCCAGACCTACCTCGTCTCCAACCGGGCCACGCAGAGCGCGACCTCCGAGCAGATGGTGGGTGTCGCGGTGAACTGGCCGATCTTCGACGGCTTTGCCACGCGGGGTGCGAAGCAGCAGGCGCTTGCGGACAAACGCAGCTCGATGCTGCAGCTTCAGACGGTGGAAGCCTCGCTCGATTCGCGGAAGCGGGATGCGGTGGAGCAGTGCGATCTGTCGGCGCGCTCGCTGGCCATCGCGGAGCGTCGCCTCGGATTCGCGCGGGGCGGCCTGAGCTACATCGAGGGCGAGCAAAAGGCCAACCGCGCCTCGGAGGCCCAGGTGGAGCAGGCGCGGACGGCCGTGTTGAACGCCCAGCTTGCCGCCATGTCGGCGCGGGCCGACCTTTACATGCGGTGGTCCGACCTCGTCGGCCTGCTCTGGATGGACCCCGCGCTCAACAGGATCCCCGTCACCTATCTCAGCCATGCCCAATAAACCGAAGAGTGTCCTGCTGCGCGTGCTGCTGGTTGCCGCCGCGTTCGCCGTCGCGGCCTACGCCGTCCTGTTCTGGATGCGTCCCATCGTCCCGGTCGTCCGCGTGAAGCAGGGCATGGCGACCAGCGCGGTCTCGGGCAGCGTCACCGTCGAGGCCGAGTACACGATGGACCTGAAGAGCGAGGTGGGCGGGCGGGTGCTGTCGAGCACCATGGCGCTCGACAAGAGCGTGAAGGCCGGCGACGTATTGGTGCGGCTGGATACGACGGACCTGCGCCTCAGCCTGGACCGCACGCAGGCCGAGTATGAGGCCGCGAAGCAGCGCATGAAGATCGGCTCGCCTCTGGTCTTCCAGCTGGAGGCATCGAAGGACGCGTACGCGAACGCCGAGAGGCAGTTCAAGGCGGGGCTCATCTCGGAGACGGACCTGCGCGCCCAGAAACGCCAGCTCGAGGCGATCGAGCAGCAATGCGACACGGAGGCGGTGAACAACAAGCTCACCCTCGAGGGCTACCAGAACGCGATCGCGATCGGCCGCAGGCAGATCGAGAAGATGACGATCCGCGCGCCATTTGACGGCACCATTGCCCTGGTTTACACGCGGGCGGGCGACCTGATCGGCGGAGGCGCCCCGATCTGCCGGCTGATCTCGACGAGCCGCACGGTCAAGGCGCGTATCAGCGAGGAGGACATCGCCGGCGTGAAGGTGGGCCAGAAGGCCTACGTGCAGTTCCTTCCCTACGACATCGAGCAATTTCCCGCGAAGGTCGAGAAGGTGATGTCCACGGCGGATCCGGACACCCAGCGCTACGAGGTGGATCTCGGCGTCAAGATCGACCCGAAGAAACTGCTGCCGGGCATCACCGGCGAAGTCTCCATCATCCTCGACGAGCATCAGGCGAAGACGATCATCCCTCGCCGCGCGCTGCTGGGCGACGAGGTGTTTGTGGTGGACGACGGGCGGGTTCACGTGCGCAAGGTGAAGGTCGGTTACCTGAGCATGACCGCGGCGGAGATCCGCGAAGGGGTGTCTCAGGGCGAATGGGTGGTGGTTGACGGATTCGACCGCCTCAGGGATGGCCAGCGCGTGCGCATCGCGCCGGTGAACGACCCGAGGTGGAAATGAGCGCGCGCCGCGAGCAGCGCTGAACGACGATCCCGCATGTTGTCCCCCAACTTCATCATCGCCCTGCGTTTTCTCACGGCCAAGCGCCGTGCGATGGCCATGAGCCTGTCCTGCATCGTCCTGGGCGTCGGGCTGTTCATCGTCACGCAGGCGACCACGAGCGGCTTCGAGGACTACTTCATCAAGACGATCCTGGGCACCAACGGGGCCATTCGCGTGGAGGACAAGATCCAGCGCACGATGCGCAGCATCGCGGCGGGGCGCTGGGGATCGCTTTTCGAGATCGAGGAGAAGGATGGGCCCAAGTACATCGAGGGCATCGACAATCCCAAGCAGCTGATCCGCGGCCTGCGCCAGTTTCCCAACGTGTCGGGCATCTCGGAGGTGCTGACGGGATCGGTCGCGATCCGCAGTTCGTTCAAGTCGGATTCGGCGAAGGCCTATGGTATCCACGTGGTGGATCACCTCAAGGTTTCGGACCTCGGCAGCCAGATCGTGGATGGGAGCCTGGCCGATTTCAGGAGCATGCCCGCGGGGGCGCTGATCGGGCGTGAACTGGCGAACCGGCTGCAACTGGCGGTGGGCGATTCCTTCGAGCTGATCTACGGGGGCGAGTCGCACCGCTACCACGTGGCCGCCATCTACGAGACGGGCGTGAGCGACATCGACCGTGTGCGGGTCTACCTGCACATGAGCCAGGCGCGCGCCCTGTTGAAGAAGGTGAACGGGGCGAGTTTCCTGCAGATAGGGCTCAAGGACAAGGACCGGGCGCCGGAGGACGCGGAGCACATGCAGACCGTGCTCCAGTACCGGGTGCGGGCCTGGCAGGACCGGGAAAAAACCTGGCTTGGCGTTTTCAAGGCGCTGCGAATCTCGTCCGCCATCACCGTCTCGGTGTTCACGCTCATCGCGGGACTGGCGATGTTCAACACGCTTGCGATGATCGTCATGGAGAAAACCAAGGAGATCGCGATCCTGCGGTCGATGGGCTACACGCAGAAGGACATCAGCCACATCTTTCTGTGGCAGGCGGGGATCGTGCTGGCGATCGGGGCGACGCTGGGCGTGCTGGTCGGAGCGACGATCACCTTCGCCGTGTCGCGGGTGCCTCTGAACATCACGGGCATTTTCAAGACCACGACCTTCATCGTCTCGTGGTCGATCTGGCACTACGTGGCGGCGGTGGTGACCGCGGTGGTGATGGTGATGGTGGCGAGCCTGGTGCCGGCACGCAGGGCCGCGAGGCTCGAGCCGGGCGACGTGATAAGGGGGACCGGCCAATGAGCGGAGTCGCGAATGTGAGAGCGCAGGCGCTGCGCTGCGAAGGGCTTCAACGCTACCTCGGTCAAGATGAGGCGCGGGTGCACGTGTTGCGCGGCGTATCGTTCGAGGCCGAGCGGGGCCAGGTTTACGCGATCGTGGGCCCCTCGGGCTGCGGCAAGAGCACGCTGCTGTACCTGCTGGGACTGCTCGACAAGCCGGACGGGGGCGAGATCGCCATCGACGGCCGGCCGATGTCGGCGATAGGGGACGAGGAGCGCACGGCGGCGCGTTGCCGGCACATCGGGTTCGTCTTCCAGTTTCACTTTCTGATGCCGGAGTTCACGGCGCTTGAAAACGTGATGATGCCCATGCGCAAACTCGGGCGGCTGACGCCGGCGCAGATGGTGGATCGCGCCCGCTCGCTGCTGGCCTCGGTGGGCCTGGAGGAAAAGACCCGGCGCCTGGCGACGCAGCTTTCGGGCGGCGAGCAGCAGCGCGTGGCCGTGGCGCGCGCCCTGGCCAACGAGCCGACCATCATCCTGGCCGACGAACCGACGGGCAACCTCGACGTCCGCAATTCGAATCTGGTCTTCGATCTGCTCACCCGCCTGGCGAAGGAAAACGGCCAGGCCGTCGTGCTCGTCACGCATAATCCCGACATTGCGAAGGCCTGCGACCATGTGCGCCCGATGCGGGATGGTTTGTTTGTCTCGTAAACTGCCCGGGCCTGAGGGCTTGGCCCAGGACGGGGTCATCCGCAAATTAGCCTCATTGCAGTCAATTTGCTGTTGAGAAGGAAGGGGTCTCGGATAAGCTGGGTGTGTCCCCAAAATTACCCTTATGAATACCTCGATCGATACCCTGCTGGAGTTCAAAGGACACCAGATTTATTCCGTGCCTTCCTTCACTACGGTGGTCGAAGCGGTACGCGAGATGAACGCGCACAACATCGGTTCGGTGCTCGTGATGGACGGTGGGCAGCTGCTCGGGCTGTTCTCGGCTCGGGACGTGTTGCGCAAAGTGATCGCCGAGGAGTATGATCCTCGGACGACCCAGGTTGGCGAGGTGATGCATGTGCAATATCCTCTGCTGACGCCGAACATGACCTCGGACGAGGCGATGCGGATCTTCGAGGAGCAGCACTGCCGTCACCTGCCGGTGATCCACGACGGCTTGGTGGTGGGGGTGATCTCGATTGGCGACCTTTCGCGGTGGTGTGCCACGGCGGATCGCGCCGAGGCGGAGTCGCTTCGCAA
>JAJXVO010000160.1 GCA_021782105.1 bacterium | reverse complement strand
GAGGGCTGCGAGGGCGCGATCGTCCAGTTTGGCGGCCAGACCCCGCTCAATCTCGCCACGAGCCTGAAGGCCAACGGTGTGAACATCATCGGCACCTCGCCGGAGTCGATCGAGATTGCCGAGGACCGGAAGCTGTTTGCGGCGATTCTCAACAAGATCAACATCAAGCAACCCGCCAACCGCACCGCGATGAGCGAGGCGGAGGCGGTTGTCTACGCCCGCGAGCTCGGCTACCCGGTGCTGCTGCGTCCGTCCTTTGTGCTGGGTGGCCGCGGCATGTTCATCGTGTACAGCGAGGAGGATCTCAAGGGCGTAGTGCGCCAGGTATTCGACGTGATGCCGGGCAAGCCGGTGCTCATCGACAAGTTCCTGGAGGATGCGATCGAGCTCGACGTCGATTGTATCAGCGACGGCGAGACGAGTGTGATCGGCGGCATGCTGGAGCACATCGAGTATGCCGGCGTGCACTCAGGCGACGCAGCGATGGTGCTGCCGCCGCACACGCTGGGAAAGACGATGCTCGCGGAGGTTCGGGAGGCGACCTATGCGCTGGCCAGGGAGCTCAAGGTGATCGGCCTGATGAACGTCCAGTTCGCGATCAAGGACCACCAGCTTTACGTGCTCGAAGTCAATCCGCGCGCCTCGCGCACGGTGCCCTTTGTCGCGAAGGCCGTCGGGGTTCCGCTGGCCAAGCTTGCCGCGAAGGTCATGGCGGGCAAGAAGCTCGTCGAGCTGGGCTTCACGCGCGAGCTCACGCCGAAGCACTGGTGTGTGAAGGAGGCGGTTTTCCCCTTCGTGCGATTCCCGGGGGCGACGATCACGTTGAGTCCCGAGATGCGCTCGACGGGCGAGGTCATGGGCCTGGACGACGATCTGGGCATTGCATTTGCGAAGGCCCAGGCTGCAGCGAAGCCGGGGCTGCCGCTCGAGGGGAACGTGTTTCTCTCGGTGAAGGACAGCGACAAGGCGCATGCGGTCGAGATTGCGCGCCAGCTCGAGCAGCTTGGCTTTACGATTTACTCGACGAGCGGGACCGCGCGCGTGCTCCAGGAGGGCGGCGTGAAGGTCAACAAGCTCTTCAAGCTCACCGAGGGCCGGCCGACCGCGATCGACATGATCAAGAACGGAAAGATCGCGATGGTGATCAACACGCCCAGCGGCATGATCCCGCGGCGCGACGAAAACCAGATCCGGTCCGCAGCCTACGCGCACAGCATCTGCATGATGACGACGATCACGGGAGCACAGGCGGCGGTGAACGGCATCAAGGCCCTCAAGCGGCAGCGCGTGGGGGTGCGTCCGATCCAGCATTACGTCGGCAACTCCGTGCAGGTTTGAGCCTCGTCCGAAGCCTGGAGCCGGTTTCGGCGAGGATAGGATGAGGCTCGACAAGGCTGGGGCCGCCTGTCGATTTCGCAGGGAAAGAGAGAACGTCGCCATGTCTGAACCCACCACCCTAATCGCCCTTCTGCACGGGCCCGATCAGCCTGGTCTCGTCGCCAAGACGGCCGGTTGGATCTTTGCGCGCGGGGGGAACATCCTGCATGCGGACCAGCATCGGGACATCGAGGAGGGAGTCTTCTTCCAGCGGATCGAGTGGGAGCCGTCGAATGCGTCCAGTGTCGAGGGGGAGTCGGCGGCGTTTCGGGAATTTGCGGGAGTGCTGGGCATGGATTCGCGGGTAGCCGTGTCGACGCGCAAACAGCGGGTGGTGTTGTTCGTGTCGAAGGCGGACCACTGTTTCCACGACCTGATCCTGCGTTGGCGGGCAAACGAGTTTCCCTGCGATCTGGTTGGCATCCTTGGCAACCATCCCGACCTTGAGTCGGCGTCGAAGGCCTATGGCATCGGGTTCCACCACGTTGAGGTGCGGCCGGAGCGCAAGGGCGAGGCCGAGGGGCGGCAGCTCGAGATCCTGCGGCAGCTGAACGTGGATCTGGTGGTGCTGGCGCGCTACATGCAGGTGCTGTCGGCGGATTTTCTGAAGGCCCTTGGGCGGCCGGTGATCAACATCCACCATTCCTTTCTTCCGGCCTTTGCGGGAGGGAAGCCCTATCACCAGGCGCACCGGCGCGGGGTGAAGCTGATTGGGGCCACGGCGCACTATGCGACGCCGGATTTGGACGAAGGCCCGATCATTCAGCAGGATGTGGCGCGCGTGACCCACCGCCACAGCGTCGAGGACCTTGTACGCAAGGGGCGCGATCTTGAGAAGATGGTGTTGGCGCAGGCGGTCCGGTGGCATTTGGAAAACCGGGTGCTGGTGTATGGCAACAAGACGGTGGTGTTTGACTGATCCGTCGGGGCGCCGCGTGAATTTCCGTCATTTACAGGATGAGCGGCCTTTGCTTGCCTGCACGTTTACCACGTAACCCTCCTTCATCCACATGAGCATGCCCGCATCTCCCTCCGACCCCAAGGCCGCTGCGCCCGCGCAACCGGCTGCGGGCCACACCGCCGAAAGTTTTGCGGAGAGTCTCCAATTGTTTTGGCTGAAGTACGGCAACGCGATCCTGGGCGCCTGTGCGCTGATCGTCGTGGGCATTCTCGGCTACGGCGGGTATCACCTGTACGCGCAGCAGCAGGAGAAGAAGATCGGCAAGGAGTACGCCGCCGTCGGCGACAATATCCAAAAGCTGCAGGAATTTGCGGAAGAACATCCCGGCCGCGCGTTGGCGGGCATCGCGCTGCTGCGGGTAGCCGATGGGGATTACTCCAAGGGCAACTATGCGGCGGCCGCGAATTTCTACGAAAAGTCCCTCCCCGGGCTTGCCAAGCAGCCCTTTGAGGCGCGTGCGAAGCTCGGTCTCGCGATGAGCGAGCTACTGGGTGGGAAGGCCAGCGAGGGCGAAGCCGCGCTGCAGCAGATCGCCGACGATGCGCGCCAGTTCAAAGCCATCCGCTCCGAGGCGGCCTATCATCTCCTCCGGCATTATGCCGATCTAGGTCAAAACGACCAGGCGATCAAGGAGGCCGAGCAGGTCCTCCAGATCGACCCCTCCGGCCTTTGGGCGCAGCGTGCGATGATGCTCCGCGCCACATTGGGCGGCGGGAATCAGCCGGCTGCGCCTGCTGCGGGTAAGACCTCTGGCGAGACGCCGGGCATCAAGCTGAACGTGCCGGGCAAGTAAACGTTCCTCGAACGTCGCATTTTTGACAAAGCCCGCCGGATTCCGGCGGGCTTTGTATTTTGGCGGTTGCCTGCGGGCACAGGCGCCGTCATCTCATGGCGCTTGTACTGAGCCATCATGGAATTGCGTCACATGCGCTATTTTCTGGCATTGGCGGACGAACGCGACGCCAAGCGCGCGGCGCGTCTGTGCGGGCTGACGCCCTCACTGTTGGGCCGACACATTGTGGATTTGGAGGAGAGCCTGGGGTGTTCGCTGTTTCGTCGCGGGGCCTCCCGCCTATCGCTGACCGCTGCGGGGCAGGTCTTTTATGAGCGCTCGAAAGAACTGCTGGCGTCGGCGGCCAAAGCGGCGGGCGAGGCGAGGGCCGTGGCTGCGGCGCCGGTGAGTGAGATCCGGGTGGGGCATTACGGTGAGTGGTGGAAAAAGCGATACGCGAGCGGGCTGCGGCGATATTCGAGGGAGAGTCCGGACGTGCGGCTGCACGAGGCGTGTTATGAACCGTCCGCGGTGCTCGATGCCTTGAAGGAAGGGGAGGTCGACATGGCGCTGTTGGAAGAGGTCGATCTGGGGCTTCGCATCGATTTCAACATCCGCCGTCTGGAGCTGCGTCCGGCTGTCGTGGTTTTGCCCAGCGGGCATCGGCATGCGCGGCGGCGTTGGGTGTCGTTTGCGGACCTTCGCGAGGAAGTCTGGGTGGCTTGGGACGAACGGACTTTCCCGGGGCGTCGGAACCGGTTGCTCGCGGCGGCGCAGAAAGCGCATTTTAGGCCCTGCATCGCCTCGGATGAGCAGAGCGAAGATGGGGTCTTTGCGCAGGTGTCGTTCAGCAATGCCGTCGGCTATCTTCCGGCCGGGCTGCACGGGACGCCGCCGGAGGGCGTGGCCCTCGTTTCCCTGAAGCCCGCCGTGATCGAGTTTCCCGTGTATCTCGCGTGGCGCAAGGATGCCACCCTCATCGAACAGCTCGATCTGTTTGCGTCCATCCTGCTCGGCGACCATGAGTGGGGGGCCGGCCCCGGTTGTTCGTCATGATCCGAGCCTGTTCCCTGGCCAAGCACTTCGAGGACCGCAAGCGCGGCGAGATCCGGGCCGTCGACGATGTCAGCTTCGAGTGTCCGCCCGGGCGCATCTACGGTCTTCTTGGCGCGAACGGCGCGGGCAAGACGACGACCCTGCGCATGCTGGCGACGCTGCTCAAACCGACTGCTGGGACGGCCACGGTGGCCGGGCACGATGTGATCGAGAAGCCTGGCTGCGTTCGTGGCAAAGTGGGTTTCCTGGCCGCAACGACGGCCCTTTACGGGAGGCTCACGGGGCGGGAAACGCTCGCGTATTTCGGCAGGCTCAACGGCATGGACGAGACGGCGATTGTGGCGCGCACGGCGCGGTTGGCGGAGGAGTTCAGGCTGGCGGAGTTTCTGGATCTGCGTGTGGACAAGTATTCCACGGGCATGAAGCAGCGCGTCTCGATCGCGCGCACGGTGATGCATGACCCGGAGGTCTTGATTCTCGACGAGCCGACGCTCGGACTGGACGTGCTGGCCGCGAGGGGGATCGTCGCCTTCGTGCGAGGGTGTCGGGACCGTGGCAGGGCGGTGATTTACTCGACGCACGTCATGAGCGAGGCGGAAAAACTGTGCGACGTGATTGGAATCATACATCGCGGGCGGCTCGTCGCGGAGGGCACTCTGGGCGATCTGCGGGCGCGCTGGGGAGCGGAGGACCTCGAGGAGATTTTTGTGCGCGCGGTGCAGGGTGAGGAGGAGGGGGTGTCGTGAGGGGCTCGCGCATACGTGCCGTATGGGCGAAGGAGCTGCGCGAGGCGGTGCGCGACCGGCGCACGCTGATGTCCACGCTGGTGCTTCCCACGATCGTGATGCCGCTGCTGTTCCTGGCGGTGGGCGTTCTCTCGGCGCGGATCTTCGGCAAGGCGCGCGCCGAGCGCTCGGCGGTGATGGTGCTTGGCGGCGACGACTCGCCGGGGGTGAGGGCGGTGCTCGAGAAGGCGCCGAAACTTCAGTGCATGCCGGCGGCGGCCGAATGGCGGACGCTGGTGAGCGACAAGAAGATCCGGGCGGTGGTTTCGATTCCCCCGGGTTTCGACCAAAAGCTCGACCGGGGAGAACCGGAGGCGGTGACGATTTATGACTACGAGGGCGAATTGCGGTCGGGACTGGCTGTGGCGGAGGTGCGGCGGGTCCTGTCGGACTACCGTCAGGGCTTGGTGAGGGCGCGCCTGGAGTCGCGAGGTCTGCCTCCGGGCCTGGTGCAGCCGTTTGATTTGAACACGCAGAACGTGGCGCCTCCCGAGAAGGTGGGCGGCAACCTGTTTGGAGGGATGATCCCGTACCTGTTCATCATATTCTGCGTCACGGGTGCGCTGTATCCGGCGATCGACCTGACGGCGGGGGAGAAGGAGCGTGGCACGATGGAAACGATCCTGTGCAGTCCAGTGACACGAGGGGAGCTGGTGATGGGGAAGTTTCTGACAGTCTTGACCGCCTCGGTCGTGACGGTGGTGGCTTCTATCGCGTCGATGACGGTGACGGTCACCCTGGGGGGCTCCCTGCTGGCCTCGAAGAGTGTGGGGGCGGCGTCGATGATGGGGGCGGTTGCGGGCAAGGTGCCCGTGCTCATCGATCCGCTGGGGCTGGCTGCGGTGGTGGTCCTGGCGCTTCCCTCCGCTGCGATGTTTTCGGCGTTGCTGCTCGCGATCTCGGTGACGGCGAAGACGAGCAAGGAGGCGCAGAGCTATGCGATGCCTGTGATGATGCTGGTGCTTCTTCCGGCGATGACCGGTCTGATGCCGGGGCTGGAGCTGAGCGCGCGGGTGGCCTTGATTCCGGTGATGAACCTAGCCCTCGCGAGCAAGGAGCTGCTCTCGGGCGTATGGCATTGGAACCTGCTTGCGCTCATATTCGTGTCCTCCTGCGTCTACGCGGCGCTGGCGCTGCGGTTTTGCGTGAGCCAGTTCAATCGTGAGTCGGTGCTCTTTCGCGGGTAGGCGGGGATTCTGGTCGGAGCGGGCCTCGAAGGTTGACAATGGCCGGTGTGGTGTTCCGTTATTGACTAAACGGTTAATCAAATGATCCGGCGTATCCAGAAAACCCCAGTTTCGCGGAAGACGATGCATCGCGAGGAGACGCGTGGGGCGATCCTGGCCGGTGCGGCCGGGGTGTTTGCGGACCGGGGGCTTGCGGGGGCGCGGATCGACGCGATTGCGGCGGCGGCGGGGGTGAACAAGGCACTGATCTACTACTATTTTGGCAGCAAGGACCGGTTGTACGCTTCGGTCCTCGAGGAGCAGTTTCGGGAATTCAACGCGAAGGCTCTGGCCGTGATCACGGCGCCCGGCTCGGCGCGTGCGGCGCTGCTGCGGTACGTGGAGCTGCATTTCGACACGATCTGCAGCCGGCGCAGCTCCGCATCGTTGCACCAGCATTTCATGACCGCGGGCAAGCTCGTGCAGCCGCTGGTCACGAAGTATGCGAAACCGAGGGGCGATGCCCTGGCGAAGCTGCTGGCGCGCGGAATCGAGGCCGGCGAGTTTCGTCCCGTGGAGGTGCGGCATACGCTCATCTCGATCACCTCGCTGATCGTGCACTACTTCTCCATCGCACCGATCCTGAAGCTCGTCAGCCCGATTGATTCCTACAGCGAACATGAACTTGCGCGCCGCAAGGCGGCCGTGATCGATTTCATCCGCCACGCCCTGTTTGTCCGCCCGGAGGCCCACGTCCCATGAAACGAAAGCGCGTCGTCCAAGTCATTCTCGCGGCCGCGGTGGCGGCCGTTGTGCTCGTCTCCTTGAAACTGCACTTCCGGCCCTTTGTGCTGACGGGAATCGTCACGACCGACGAGGTCGTGGTCAGCAGCGAGGTTCAGGGGCGGTTGCAGGAGCTGAAGGTACGGCAGGGCGACACGGTGAAGCGAGGCCAGCTTGTGGCGCTGATCGCGCCGGCGGAGTGGCAGGCCGCCCTCTCGTTTTATGAAAACGCCGCGCGGGCGGCGGCGGCGCAGGTGGCGCAGGCGCAGGCCGACCTGCGGCTGCAGGAGGAGATGACGCGTCAGCAGATTGTCCAGGCGGAGGCCAATCTCGCGGTGGCGCACGCCCAGACTCAGCAGGCGGAAGCGGATCTGGAGATCCAACAGCTCACCTTTCAAAGGGCCCGGAGCCTTCGCAGGCAGGGGGCGAATTCGGAGCAGGATCTGGATCAGGCGCGCACGAGTTTCGACGCGGCCAGCGCCCGGGTCGCCGCGGCGCACAAACTGGTCGCGGCCGCCGAAGCTCAAGTCGCGCTCGCCAAGGCGGGGTCGGAGGGCGTGGCGATGCGTCGCGCAGCGCTCGATGCCAGCCGCGAGCAGCTTGCGGCGGCCGAGGCCCAGCGCGACAAGGCCAAGGTGCAGGCCGGGTACACGGAAATCCGCGCACCGATCGACGGAGTGGTTGACATACGCGCCGCCCTCCGGGGCGAGGTCGTCAACCCGGGCCAGGCGATCGTGACTCTGATCAATCCCGACAACCTGTGGGTGCGCGCGGACATTGAGGAGTCCTACATCGACCGCATTCACCTTGGCGACAAATTCACCGTCCGACTGCCGTCGGGCGCCGAGCGCACGGGCACGGTATTTTTCCGGGGAGTCGACGCTGACTATGCGACGCAGCGCGACGTCAGCCGCACCAAGCGCGACATCAAGACCTTTGAAGTGCGTCTGCGCTGCGACAATCGCGACCGGGCGCTGGCCGTCGGCATGACCGCCTACGTGGAGCTGCCGTTCCGGCCCTGAGCGCCCCCCGCCCAGCCATGTCCGACGTCCAGGTCAGGAATCTCACCAAGCGTTTCGGCGACTTTTGCGCCGTCGACCATTTGGATTTCACCGTCGCCCACGGCGAGGTCTTTGGCCTTTTGGGGCCCAATGGAGCGGGCAAGTCGACGCTGCTGCGGATGCTCACGACGATCGTTCCGCCGACGGAGGGGACGGCGCTGGTCAACGGACACGACATTGTTCGCGAGCCCAACGCGGTGCGCAAGTCGATCGGGGTCATCCCGCAGGCGATGACGTCGGATCTCGACCTGAGCGCCGACGAAAACATGCGCATTTACGCCCAGCTTTACGGCATCCCGCCGTCGAAGAGCCGAGCGACGACGGACGAGCTGCTGGAGGCGGTGGACCTCGTGCAGTGGCGCGACAAGCCCCTGAAGATGTTTTCGGGCGGCATGCGCCGCCGCCTTGAGATTGCGCGTGGACTGGTGCACAAGCCGAAGATCTTCTTCCTCGACGAACCGACCACCGGACTCGATCCGGTGTCGCGCACGGCGGTCTGGGAGATGCTGGTGAAGCTCAAGCGGGAGCGGGATCTGACGATCATCGTGACCACGCATTACATGGATGAGGCCGACAAACTGTGCGACCGCATTGCGATTGTGGACCATGGCAAGCTCGTGGCGTTGGACTCGCCGCTGCGGCTGAAGGCGTCGATCCCTGGGCGTAACGTCATCGAGGCGAGCTTTTCGGCGATTCCCGAGGGCTGGGAGGCGGTGCTGCGTGGGTTGCCCGAGGTTGCGGAATTGAAGGCCGTGCCGCCGGTGTTTCGCCTCTCGTCGAACAACGGGCCGGCGACGATCACGGCGCTCATGGAGGCGACGCGGGCCGCGGGCTTGAGTCTGGCCTCGCTCTCGGTGCAGAGCACGACGCTCGACGACGTATTCATGCATTACACGGGCCATCAACTTCGCGATGCGCTGCAGGCGCCGGCGCCGCGGCAGTTTGTGATGAGGCGGGCGCCCAACTGAAACCCGAGCCATGATCCGAATCTGGGCCATCATCGAGCGCGACCTGCGCCGTTTCCGCCGGAGTCCGGCGCTGATCGCGATGTCGCTAGTCATGCCGCTCGTGCAACTGATCTTCCTGGGCTATGCGTTTGGCGGTCACGTGAAGAACCTGCGGCTGGGCCTGGTAGATCAGGACCACAGCCTTGCGGCGGTGAAGCTGCGCGAGATGTGCCAGGCGGTTGCGGCCAATGCGCGCACGTTCCAGACGACGACGTACACGGATCTCGGCGCGGCCATGCGCGACCTGCGGGAGGGGCGTCTGAACGGCGTGCTCAACATTCCTCCGAATTTTTCGCGCCAACTGCATGACGGGGTTTCGCCGACTGTGGCGCTGATGGAAGACAACACGGACCAGTTCTCGTCGTCGGCGCTCGGGGGGCGATCCAGC
>JAJXVO010000159.1 GCA_021782105.1 bacterium | reverse complement strand
TCACGGACGCGATCCCTTTGTCTTCAAACGCGGCGACCGCATCGCCCAGATGGGCGTTTACCGCGTCGAGATGTGCCCCGCCGTCGAGGTCGCCGACCTCTCCGACACCGCGCGCGGCGCAGGCGGCTTCGGCCACACCGGCGTCTGAGCCACGGGCCCGTGCCCGCTAGGGCCGCGCACCGCACCGCCGTCCGTAATTTTCGTTTTCCCCGACGCCATGACCGCCAAGAACGTTATTCCCGACCGCATCGCGGAGTCGCTCCGGCGCTTCCCGCCGTTCTCGATGCTCCCCGTCCCGGCCGTCTCCTCCCTGGCCCAGAAGGCCGAAGTCCGCGTCCTCGTCGCCGGCGACACGCTCTGGAAACAGGGCGACAGGCCAGGCGAGGGCCTCCACTTCCTCGCACGAGGCCGCGTCGAGTATCACTGGAACGCCGAAGGCAGGAACGAACTCGTCGACGTGCGCGACGTCGGTGACCTGCTCGGCCTGACCGCCCTGATCGAGTCCAAGCCCTTCCGCGTCACCGCCACGGTCGTCGAGGACGCCGTGCTTTACATCCTTCCCTGGGCCGACCTGCGGACCCTGCTCGACGCCCACGACACCGCCCGCCATTACGCGCGCCGCCACCTGTTCTGGGCCACCCGCGTGGGCGCCCACGTACCCACGCCCGAACCCGCCTCCTCCAGTCCCGGCACCGGCGTCACCGGACGCTCCAAGAGTATCCTCCAGGCCCACCTCGACGGCGCCACCCTCGTCGAGCCCCGCGCCCCCGAGCGCCTGCTCAGCTGCCTGCCAGAGGCCACCGTCCGAGACGCCGCCGCCCTCATGATCGAGCGCCGCGTCCCCTCCATGCTCGTGGTCGACGAACAGAAGCACCCGATGGGCATCGTCACGCACAGCAACATCGTGCGCCGCATCATCGTCGACGGCCTCTCCGTCGAGCAGCCCGTCTCGGCCATCATGAGCGTGCCCGTGGTCACCATCGCCCCGCGCTCAAGCGCGACCGCCGCCCTCCTGCTCATGCTACGCGAACGCATCGGCCAGGTGGTCGTCACCGAGGACGGCACCGCGCGCAGCCAGGCCGTCGACATCTGCTCCGAGAAGGACCTGCTGGCCCACAGCGGACACCATCCCGCAGGCCTGCTGCGCGAAATCCGCAACGCCCGCTCGCCGGCCCGCTTCCGCGAAATTTGCGACGACATCGAGGGCATCGCCCTGAGCTACCTCGAGGCCGGCATCTCCTCGCTTTTCCTCGGCCAGATCTGCGCCGAGCTCTACGACGAGCTCGCCCAGCGCCTTCTCGCACTCGAGATCGCCGCGCTCGAGAAGGAGGGCCGCAAGGCTCCCGGCATCGCCTGGGCTTGGCTGTCCGTAGGCAGCGACGGCCGGCGCGAGCAGATCCTGCGCACCGACATGGACAACGCGATCGTGTTCGGCAAGGGCGCCAACGCCGAAGCCGACGGAGCCGCCCGCGCATACTTCCTCGAACTGGCCGAACGTGTCGTCGCCCGCCTCGTCGAGTGCGGATTTTCCCGCTGCCAGGGCGGCGTGATGGCGTGCAACCCCCGCTGGTGCCGCACCGACGAGGAATGGCTCGCCGAAATCCGCGCGCTCGTCGGCGGCTCCGATTCCGACGCCGTGCTCCGCGCCCTCGTCCTCTTCGACCTTCGCTTCGTCGCGGGCGACAAGGCGCTCGCCGAACGGCTGCGCGACGAGATCTTCCGGCACGCCTCCGGCAACGACGGCCTTCTGCAGCGCTTCGCCAGCCACGTCGTCGAGACCCCGCCGCCCCTGAATTTCTTCGGCAATCTCATCGTCGAGAGCCGCGGCGACCGCGAGGGCGAGTTCGACATCAAGGCCCGCGGACTCGCCCCGCTGCGCGACGCAGCCCGCGTGCTCGCACTCAAGCACGGTCTGAAGGCCCACTATTCCACCGGCGGGCGCCTCGACGAACTTCGCGGACTCGGCGGCCCCCACGCCGAGCTCGGCGCCCTCGCCTCCGAAGCCTACGAATACATGCTCCGTCTGCGGACGCTCACCGGTCTCCGCCGCAAGGATACGGGCCGCTTCATCGATCCGTCCCTGCTCAACAAGCTCCAGCGCGCCGAGCTCGCCAACGTGTTCGACGTCCTGCGCATGGTGCAAAGCCACGTTCGCGCCGAATTCCGCCTTTCCCTGCGCTGAGGGATGCGCCATGTGGACTTTCCGCAAGCCCCTCCACCCCGTCGCCGAGGCCTACCGCGACGGTCGCGCCGGGTCCTCCCCCAAGGGGCGCACCCCGCTCGACGTCCTGCGCATCGTCGTCATCGACGCCGAGACCACGGGCCTCGACCCGTCCCGCGACCGCCTGCTTTCGCTCGCCGCCGCCGCCCTGTCCTCCGGTTCGATGCCCATGGCCGGACTGCGCAGCTGGCTCATCTACCAGCCCTGGGCCGCACTGAACGACGCCGTCGCCGTGCACGGGATCACCCCCGCCCAGACCGCCCGCGGCGAGCCCGAGGAAAAGGTTCTCTTCGAGTTTCTCGATCTCATCAGGGGCGCGGTGCTCGTCGGTCATCATATCGGCTTCGACGCCGCCATCATCGACCAGGCCCTCATGAGACACTACGGCACGCGGCTCTACAATCCGCTCATCGACACCGCCGCGCTCGCGATGGCCGAACTCGAGGCGTTCCGGAAAACCGGATACGCCAACCAGCGTCCCCCCGGCCTCGAGGAAGTCTGCTCGCACTGTGGCATCCCGATGATGGAGCGCCACACCGCCGAGGGCGACGCCTTCACCACCGCCGAGCTTTTTCTGCTGCTGTGCGCGCGCCGCCGGCGCCGCCTCGGACGCCCGCTCGAATGGCGCGACCTGCCAAGCCTGCGACCGTAGGACGAAGCGAGGAGTGAGAAGCGGGAATCGAGAAGGATGAGTGCCGCGGCCCTCGGGCCGTTGACCTCACCGGTGGATAAATACCGCAGTTGAACCACCGACGCACGGAGGACACAGAGCCTGAAATCAAAGTGGCGGTGGATTCTGAGCTCACCTCAGAGGCGAAGGGGATAAAACAAAGGGCATCTCGCACTTGCTGATCTCTGTGTCCTCTGTGCGTCAGTGGTTCAATTCGACTGCATTTTCTAGGATAATCCAACGCCCCCGGCTTCCAGCCTAGCCCGTTTGGCCTTCGTTTCCCTCGCCGCTTCTGTTCAATCCATCGGCCGGGTCAGGGCTGAAATCCTTCTCGATTCCCGCTTCTCACTCCTCGCTTCGTCCCCAATCAGCTTCCTTGAATCACCTTCTCGAGCGCCGAGATGCCCAGCTTCGTCGCCAGGACGTAGGCGTGGCTCGCGTCCGTCCACGCCGCCGTGGACAGGCCGTCCGCGGTCGAGTACACCGGACCCGACGCCCGGCTCCCCTCCAGCGGCATCACGTACAGGTGGAATACCAGTCCTCCGCGCAGGAAGCACAGCTCGAATACCTTGTGACCGTGGAAACTCAGGCTGCGGCAGTCCGCGGCCCCCAGTTTCGACGAGTCGAACGGCATGCCCCGGTCCAGCGCGGCCGACGGGCTCGCAAGCGGCTTTTGGAAAGGCTCGAGTGCCGCGGTAAGGCCCTCGTGATGTCCGTGAACCATGTCCTGTAGCGCCAGCGCCACAAGACCGTCGGGCACGCCGCCGCTCCGCAGACGCAACGCGAACAGTCCTCCGCCCGCCACCACCGCGAGGCAGGCCGCAAGCGCCATCCAGGCGGGGCTCCGCCACCATTGCCGGCGCGCCGACACACGCGAACCCGACAGGATCGCCGCGCGCAGGCCGGGCGGCGGGGTGACCCCCGACAGCTTCGCCGCCACCGCCGCGTCAAATCCGCGCTCGCGCTCCAGCCACGCCCCCAGCGCGGGGTCGCGGCGCGCCTGCTCGAGAGCCTCGTTCATGGCCGGATCTGAGGCGTCGTCACCACTTGGCCGATACGCACTCAGGCGAAATTTCGCTTCCTGGTTGTTCATGGCATCGACTTCCTCCCCTCTTCACTCTCGAACGGCAGCACCTCGCCCGCCCCCTTCAGGGCCGCGAGCGCCGCCCGCAGGAGGCCCTTGGCCCGCGAGAGCCGCGACATCACCGTGCCCACCGGCACCCCGAGCGCCTCCGCGATCTCCCGATACGAGAGCGCCTCCAGATAAAACAGCACCAGCGGCACCCGAAAAGCCTCCTCGATCCGCGACAGCGCATCCATCAACACCCCCGCGTCGATCCGCGCCACCAGATCCGGCCCCGGCTCGACGAGCGCCTCCGCGTCCTCGGGCGTCTCCTCGATCGACGAGTGCCGCTCGTCCCTTCGCCGCGTGCGCAGGTATTCGCGATACAACGTCGTGAAAAGCCAGCTCTTCGCCTTGGCCCCGTCGCGAAGCGCACTCCCGCGCGTCGCCCAGATGTAGAAGGTCTGCTGCGTGAGGTCGCAGGCGTCCGACGCGTTCCGAGCCAGGCTCAGCGCGAAGCGGTACAGCGAGGCGTAATGCTCGTCGACCAGCAGCGTGTACTCGTCGTCCGTCATGCGCCTTCCTCAGGCCTTCGCCTTCTTCGCGCCCATCGCACCCCTCAGCGCGTCGAGCGAGAGCACCCCGGGCCCAAAGGCCAGCACCGTGAGCACCGCGAACAGGAACAGGAACGGCGTCGCCGCCGTGAATCGGTCCGGATCGCTAAACACCCCCGCCAGCGCCGCGTGCTCCGCCGTCACATACGCGATGCCCAGCAGGAACGTCAGCGGCAGGCACACCACCCGCGAAAACAGGCCCAGCGCCAACAGCAGCCCGCCGACCATCTCCGTCGTGCCGGCAAGCGCGGCATTGAGATGCGGAGCAGGTATTCCGAGGCTGGAGAAATAGGCCGCCACATGGCTGAGGTGGCTGAGCTTCCCCCAGCCCGTCTGCACAAATTGCAGACCCCAGTACAACCGCACGATTAGAAGAAACGGCGCCTGCAGCAGCGAGGCGGCGGTATCGAGATATTTCAGGAGGGTTTTCATGAAATACAGGTTCAGGTTGCCCGACAGAGCCAGCCAAGGCGGCGCCATAACGCAAAGGCCTCCCCGACGCGGCGCGCCCGTTCTTCGATCGCTTCGCGGGATCCGCGAAAGGCGATCTCGCAGGCTCGGGCCAGCGTGCGACCGGCGCGCAGCGCGCGCAGCAGCCGGTATTCGGGCACGTCGAGGCGCTTGAAATAGACCTGGTTGTCCACCCGGTGGACCGCAAGCCTCACCCGCTCCCGCTTCAACACCGGACCCCCGCCCCCCGCGCCCTTCCGGCGGCGCCGGCCCACCGCGTTGCTCGCCCCACCCCTCAATCCGCCGTCATGCTGCTTCACCGCGATCACGTAGTCGTCCACGGCGTGGTCCAGCTCGAGCAACGTCAGGTACGGCTGCACGCCCAGCACCAGACGGCCCGGCGACGCCTTCGCCAAACGCGCCTCCGACACCGGCGGACGCGACGGTCCGTCAAACGCCACGATCTGCGCCCACTCGAACCGCGCCACGTCCACCGCCGCCCCAGTCATCGGTGCCGTCAGACCGGGATTCGCCCGAAGGTACGCGGGCAGACCCTCGCACAGGTCGCGAAGGGTGAACGAATGCGGCGGACACTCCTCAAGATACGCCTCCGCCAGGCGCCAGAAGCGCTTCGGTCCGAGCAGCGCATACAGTCCCGGACAGTCCTCGCGAAACGACTCCAGCAGCCGGTACCAGTACTGCTTGTTGTAGATTTCCAGCCGCTCGAAGGCCGACAGGCGGTCTCCCGGTTTCATGAATTCCCCGGCCACCTTCGTCATCGCGCGCCCGTCCGTCCAGCGCGGCTGCATGCGCTCTCCCGCCGTAAGCCGGCGCCGCAGCGCCGCAGCCATGAAACGCTGCAGCCCCAGCAGGTCGGAAGTCGTGCGCAACGCCGACGGCGCACGCACCGGCACGGGAAGCGGGCTCCGCGCTCTCATGCCCGCCGCACCGCCCTCGCGGCCTTTTTCGCAGCGCCCACCTGCCGGGCCTCCGCGATGTACTGGTTGGCCTTCAGGGCCTCGTCGTGCACTTCCTCGAACGAAGGGATGCGGTCGTCCCACTCCAGCAGCGTGGCCGTCACCCCGCACAGCCGCGTGGCATGCGTGTACAGCTTCCACACCGGGTCGAGCACCGGATGATCGTGGGTGTCGAGGATGTACTTCTCGAACTTCGTGTGCCCCGCGATGTGCATCTGCGCCACCCGGTGGTGAGGGATGTGGTTGACATAGTCGTAGGGGTCGAACCCGTGATTTTTCGACGAGACGTAAATATTGTTCACATCGAGCAGGATCCCGCAGTCGGCGAGTTCCACGACCTCGCTGAGAAATTCCCACTCGGTCATCTCGGAGACGTGGTATTCGGTGTAGCTGCTCACGTTCTCCACGCAGATGGGCACGCCGAGAAAGTCGGCGGCATAGCGGATTTTCTCCGCCGTGCGCTTCGCCGCCGCAAAGGTGTAGGGCATCGGCAGCAGGTCGTGCGTGTAGGTGCCATCCACACTGCCCCAGCACAGATGATCGGTGAGCCAAGGCGTACCCGTGCGCTTCACCAGGTTCTTCAGGCGCCGCAGGTGCCCGCGGTCGAAACGGTCCGCCGAACCAAGGTACAGCGAGACGCCATGCTGGACCACGCGGTACTGCTCCAGAATCTGATCGAGCACCTCCAGCGGCCGCCCTCCGTCCGCCATGAAATTCTCGGAGATGATCTCGAACCAGTCGACCGTCGGCTTCTCCGAAAGGATGTGCCCGTAGTGCGGCACGCGCAGGCCCAGGCCGATGCCGTAGTCGTGGAAGGCGTTGAACCGGTTGGCCGGCATGGTGGTTGATTGTCGGATACGAACGGAACGGCTCGCGGGACCGCGACGCGGGCGGACGGGTTCACCCCCGCCCGCCCGGCGCGGCAAAAGGCTCGTCACTCAGGACTTTTTGGCCTTGCACGAGGCCTTCGCGTGGCACGAGGACTTCTGCGGCGCAGGCGCAGGCGCGGTCTTGCCGTGGCAGCCGCTCTTGCCATTGCACGAGGCTTTCTTGCAGGTCTGGCACTGCCCCGCGTTTTTGCCCGCATCCTTGTCGGCGGCAAACGCGTTGGAACTGAGCGCACCGGCATAAAGACCGGCCATGGCTGCACAGGCGAGAAGCGTGGAGACTTTCTTGTTCATGATGGGATAGGGATGAGTTCTGTTTTGCCGGCGTCGTCTCCGTGTGGAGGCGATGATAGGCGCCGGTATCAATAAGAGATACTAAGCCCCACTATTATTCCCAGATATTTGAAAATTGCCTCCAAAAATCATTAAATCGTTCACTTAGTGTCGATTGTGATTCCATTTCCCTAGAGCCCGGATCCCAAAATACGCCCCATCGACGCAAAATATGCGTCCCGAACGGGCGCCCGAGGCATCCGCCTCCCAACATCGGCGCCCGCCCGGCCCGGCCTCAGGGTTTCACGACCAGCCGAACACGGTGCTCGGGACGGAAACGTCTGCACGCAAACTCGGCCAGCGTCTCGCGCGTCACGGCGCTCACACGCGCGTCGTAGCTCGCCCAGTCGTTCACAGGAAGTCCGTACAAGGCATTCAGTCCCGCGTTGAGCGCACGCGCTCCGGGCGTCTGCAGGCTCTGGCGCCGCGCGGCCCTGAGCCTCACCCGACAACGCTCAAGCTCCGCCTCCTCCACCCCGCCCGACCTCACCCGCCGCACCTCCTCGTCGATCTCCGCATACACGGCATCCACGCTCGCGGCCGCCGTGCCCGAGTAAAAATGAAACATGCCCGCACTCAGGCCCGTGACCCGCGACGAGCGGATGAAGTAGGCGAGCCCCTTCTCCTCGCGGACCCGCTCGAAAAGTCGCGATGCCATGCCGCTGAACAGTTCGTCGGCCACCTCGCCCGCATAAAAATCGTCGTCGAGCAGCCCCGGCGCCGGATAGGCCTCGAACAGCACGGCCTGCTCGCGCGGCTGCCGCTCCTCCCATTGCGCCGCCGCCGGCGCCTCGAAACCCGGCGGACGCCCGATCGCGCCGCCCACCGGCAGCGCACCCGCCAGCCGCTCGAGCTTCGGCAGCAGGCGGTCTGGATCAAAATCCCCGGCCACCGCCACCACCACGTTGGGCGCCATCACCAGCCGGTGATACAACCCGGCCACCGCCTCCGCATCGAGACCGCCCACCGTCTCCAGGGTGCCGTTCGCGTCCAAGGCCAGCGGATACGAACCGAAAAAACGCTCGCGCAGGCGCTTCCTCGCATACGTCACGACGTCGTCCATGTCCTGTTTGAGGTCCGCAAGCTGGCTGTCGCGCTCGATCTCCACGGTGCCCTCCCGGAACGCCGGCTCGAGCAGCGCCCCGCCCAGCACGCGCAGCGCCTTGTCCTCGTCGGTCGGCAGCACCTCCACCGCAAATCCCAGGCTGTTGTTTCCGGCAAACGGATAAAAGGAGCCGCCGGCCCCCTCGATCAGGCGCGAAATCTGGTCCGCCGTGTGGCTGCGCGTGTCCTTCGTGAGCAGCGTCGCCAGCAACGCGCTCGCCCCACTCAGCCCGGGCGCCTCATGCATCGGGCCCCCATGGCACACGACCCGCAGATGCAGGTTCGGCAGCCTCGCATCGCGCTGATGCACGATCCGCACGCCGTTCTTCAGACGCAGTTCCGAAAACTCCGCCGTCCGCGGCGCCCCCACCCGCGTCTTCACCACAACCTCCGGCCCCGCCGCCGGACTCGTCGAGATTTCCGTGAGCAGTTCGGGCCTGAGGTAGTCGCGCAGCGCCCGCACCAGATGAGCCGGCTTCACGCCGCGCAGCCGCTCGAAATAGCCGCGGCTGAAATGCAGATCCCCCGCCACCACCTCCGCCGCCCCCAGATGCCCCGCCTGGCCCGACATCGTCTTGCGGCTGTTGATCTCTCCCACCACAAGCTGGCGGATCGCCTTGCGCAGAAGCACCGGGCTGAGCCCCTTCGCCGCCACACGCGCAAGCTCGGCGCGCACCTCGTCCATCGCACGCTCCCGCTTGTCCGGATCACAGGTGAACGAGATGTAGAATAGCCCCACCTCCCCCGGATTCCAGCAATGGGCGTCGATGCTGTGAACCAGGCGCTTGTCGTCGCGCAGCCTCACCCACAGCAGCGAGCTGTCTCCGTTCCCCAGGATCGTCGACAGCAGGTCCAGCAGCGGCGCGTCCCGGTGCGTCAGCCCGGGCACCCGCCAGGCCATGCCCGCCCGCGTCAGCTCCACCGGCTCGCGCAGGTGCAGCGCACGGCCCGCCAGCTGCGCCTCCTCGGACGGCACCAGCACAGGCGCCAGTCGCCCGCGCGGCACCCCTCCAAAACAGCGTTCCGCCTCCGCGCGCACCACCGAGGGGTCCACCGCGCCCACCACCACCACGACCAGATTGTTCGGCACGTATAGAT
>JAJXVO010000158.1 GCA_021782105.1 bacterium | reverse complement strand
GCGACCATGCCCACCACGCCCGGCCGTTTCCATTGAGGCGGCCGGGGCCCGTGACCGCGACGTCGGTGCAATCGCGGGCATAGATCAGGGGCGAGTAGTTGTAGAGATCGACGCCGCCGACCCGCACGAGGACGACGGGCAGGTAGTCTGCGAAGCGATCGGAGAAGACCACGACCGCCCCCTTCGCCAGGTGCAGGTCCACGTGGCTCTTCAAATGAATGGGGCCGGTCAGCCAGCGGCCTGCGGGTACGAGGATGTGGCCGCCGCCGGCGGCCGCGCAGGCGTCCACGGCGCGGGCGATCGCGGCAGTGTTCTTGAAGGAACCTCCCTCGACGGCGCCGTAGGAGCGGATGTCAAACACGCGGTCCGCGAAGACGGGGCGCTGAAGCTGCGGCATTGGGAAGGGCGCAACGATCGGTGCGATCGGCTTGGGCGCAGCCGGCGCGGCCGAGGCGGGCGGGGCCGGCAGCAGGGAAAACACGAGGGGGGCCAGAAAAATGCCGGCGCACAACCGGAGGCGAGGGCGGGAGACTCCCGCGTGGAATGGGATCATCGGGAGGCGGGGGATTAACCGCGATGAAGCGCGGGAGCCCACCGGCGTGTCAACCGGCGCGACTGCTCCCATCGTTGCGCACCGCCGGGCCTCAGCCGCCGATATAGCTCATCTCGACCTTCGTCCGCTCCTCGTGTCGTGCGAGAAGGCCCGCCCTCTCCTCGCTGTAGCGGTCGGTCCTCGCGCCCCAGAGGCCCGCGAGCAGGGACCGCAGGGCGGTCGTGTCCGCGCCGGCCCGCAGCGGGCCAAGAAGATCCGCGCCAGAGGAGGCGAACAAACAGGTGTAAAGCTTACCGTCGGCCGACAGGCGCGCGCGGTGGCAGTCGCTGCAAAACGGTTCCGTCACCGAACTGATGATACCGATTTCGCCCGCCCCATCGAGATAGCGATAACGCGCGGCCACTTCACCGCGGTAGGCTGGCGACACGGGCTCGAGGCTCCAGCGCTCGGCCACGCGCCCGACGATTTCCCTGGCCGGGACGACGAGGTCGGGACTCCAGCCATTCGTGTTGCCGACGTCCATGTACTCGATGAACCGGAGGGTGAGCCCGCGCACCCTGGCATAGGCGCACAGTTCGAGCAGGCCGTCCTCATTCACGCCCCGCTGGACGAGACAGTTGAGTTTCACGTGAAGACCGGCAGCCGAGGCGGCGTCGATGCCGCGCAGGATGCGTTCGACCGGGAGCCCGAGTCCGTTCATGCGCCCGGCGATCGCCGGATCGAGGGAATCCAGGGAGACGTTGATGCGTCCGAGACCCGCCGCGGCGAGGTCCGCGGCCTGCTTTTCCAGCAACCAGCCGTTGGTGGTGAGCGCCAGGTCGCCCTCGCCGAGCAGACCGCGCAGGCCGGAGACGATCTCAGCCAGATCCGGACGCAGGAGCGGTTCGCCGCCCGTGATCCGGATCTTGCCCACGCCCAACTCGACGAACGCCTTTGCGATCGCGAGCAACTCGCGTCCGTCCATCAGCTCAGGCTGCGGACGAAACACGTGCCTCACTCCATACACTTCGAGCGGCATGCAGTACGGGCACCTGAAATTGCAGCGGTCGGTCACCGAGATGCGCAGATCCCTCAGGGGGCGCCCCAGGCGATCCGTCACCGGGGCGGACTTGTATGGATGAGCATTCACGAATATCTGGCCAATAACGCTCCCGGGCGGCGAGACTTCAAGCCCAAGCTGCGGGTCGGAGCATCCGGCGATTGCGTAGAGCGTGCCGATCCTCCAAGGATCGCCGCATCATGCCCCTGCGCTCTGCCCTCGCCCTCCCCGCCGTCGCCCTCATCGCCGCACTCGGCATCGCGCCTGCCAGAGGAGTGACCACCCAATGGCGGGAGTGGGCGGTGCCCACCCTCACGGGAAAACTCGACGACACGCTGCCGCCGGTCACCAGCGCCATACATGTCGACCAGTTTGGTTACCTGCCCGCGGAGCAGAAGGTTGCCGTCGTCAGCGACCCGCAGGAGGGCTTCAACACGGCCGACCGCTACACGCCGGGAAACCTGCTGGAGCTGAGGAGCAAGGCGGACGGCGCTGTGGTCTTCGAGGCACCGCCCGTACCGTTCAACCGGCTGCGCACGGATCCGCATTCGGGCGACCGGGGCTGGTGGTTCGATTTTTCCCGGGTGAACCAGCCGGGTGACTACTATGTGTTCGACGAAGGCACGGGGCTGCGCTCGGCGGTGTTTCGCATCGCGCCCGACGTTTATGCACCCGTCCTGCGCGCGGCGATGCGGATGTTTTACTATCAGCGCGAGGCCTGCGCCCACGAGCCGCCGTATGCCGAAGCGCCGTGGACCGACGGACCCTCGTTTCTCAACGATCGCAAGGCGCGTGCCGTGTGGGCCAAGGGCGATCCGTCGACCGAGCGCGACCTGTCGGGCGGTTGGATGGACGCCGGGGACACCAACAAGTACCCCACCTTCCTGCGCAACGTGATCCATCCGCTGCTCTATGCGTGGAGCAGCAACCCGCAGGCCTTCACGGACGACACGGGCATCCCGGAATCGGGCAACGGACTTCCGGACATCCTCGACGAGGTGAAATGGGAGCTGGACTGGCTCATGAAGATGGAGGGCCGCGACGGAGGGGTCTTCATCAAGATGGGCGAGATCAACTATGCGACGGTCTCGCCGCTGAGCCTCGACCGGCGTCCGCGGTATTACGGGCCCAAGGCCTCCGCCTCGACGATCGTGACGGCGGGAATCTTTGCGCACGCGGCCCGCGTTTACCGGCAATTTGCGCCGTGGAAATCCTATGCGGTGCTGCTGCAGACGAAAGCCGTGCTCGCGTGGAACTGGTACTGCACCCATCCGCGCAGGTACAAGGTCGACACGGGCGAGATCAAGAGCGGGAACGCCGACCTCAACGCACGGGAGCAGGATCGCGCCGAGGCGCTCGCCGCGCTGCAGCTGTGGCTGCTCACCGGCCAGCCCGGCTATCAAAAGGCATTTGAGCGCAAGGCCTTCACGCTGCGGCAGCTCTCCGAGCGCCCCTGGCCGGCCTACGACATGAGCGAGGCGGAGGCCCTGTTCGAGTACCTTCGCCAACCCGGCGCCGACCCCGACCTCGTGCTGCGCATCCGGCGCATTTGGGATCAAGCGACACAGTGGGAGCAGTTCATGCCCCACAAGACCCAGCCCGATCTCTATCGGGCCTGGATGCCCGCGTCGTGCTACCACTGGGGCAGCAACTTCGTCCGGGCTTCCTACGGCGCGCTCGCCGATGACGCAGTCACCTACGGACTCGCCGGCCCGGACCGGGCGACCTACGTGCAGCGCGCACTCGACATGCTGCATTCCTTCCACGGGGTGAATCCGTTGAATGTCGTCTACCTGACCAACATGGGCTCGCTGGGCGCCGAAAACTCCGTCACCCGCATCTGGCACGACTGGTTCCAGTACAACACGCCCTTCGCCGCGAATCCACCTCCTGGATACGTCGTCGGCGGTCCCAACGCTCATTATTCGGGCAGCCTCACCTGGGTGGCCCGGCAGCCCCCTGGGAAAGCCTACGCCGACTTCAACCAGCCATATCCCGACAATTCCTGGGAACTCACCGAACCCGCGATCTATTATCAGGCGATGTACGTTCGCCTGCTCGCAGACTTCGCGCGCCCCTCGTCGGCGACACTCCCGTAGGCGCCGCGTCCCGCTCGATTCACGCCCGGATTCGCCGGTTGAAATTCCGTCCACGACGACCCTCCCGGGTTCGGTCGCGAAATTGGGGACCTCTTTCGGACAAGTCGGAGGGCCTGATGGGCCCTTTTGCAGGCACACGACCATTTCTCCTCCAGCCCCGTTCGCCCGGGCGCTCGGGTCCCTTGAATCATCGTTATTTCCCGCAGGCTGTCCGGCTGCTGGGCTCCGAAACATTTCTGCCTTCATTTCCCCCTATTGTGCACACATATCAATGGCGCCTAAAGTACGATGTGCATAGTTGCTATTTATTTATAATTAGCTTTTTATGAAAATTCTATCCGCTATGATTTGATCCTGATTCAATTCCTATTCACTTTTAGTGCATACTTTCGTGCTTGCCTCGGTCCGAGGCGTTTTCAAACCTTGCGACTCCCTTTCGAACCCCATGGCAGGCGTCAATCAGGAGCAGCTCGCGAAAGCCTTGAAACTCTCAAGGCCGACCGTTTCCCGCAGTCTCGCGAACCATCCCTCGATTTCGGCGGACACCCGTGAGCGGGTGCAGGCGATGGCGGTGAAGCTCGGCTACCGCGGTTCGCCGTCGCGCACGGTGCGGCGCTCGCGCCAGGCCAAGCCGCTGCACATCGGCGTGCTCGTGGGGGCGCCTCTGGCGAGTTCCGACCGCTCCACCTTTCCGCACATCCTGCAGGGGATTCAGCACCGCGCGACGATCGAGCACGCGGACGTGGACGTGCTTCCGCTCGAGCCGGGGCTGCTGGAGAGCGAAGCCGGCCAGCGCAGGGTCTTCGGCCACATTCGGCAGGCCGACTGGCGCGGGGCCATCCTCATCTATCCGTTCCCGCCGCAGACTGTGGAGATGCTGTCGCGCAAGCTCTGCCTGGTTTCGGCCCTGATGGAGTACAGCGATCTCGCGATCGATCTGGTCGACACGGATCACGGCGGCGTGCGCTCGCTCGTCGCCAGGCTCGCGCAGGCAGGCCACCGGCGCATCGGTTTCGCCACTTGGCGCTACCGCGCGGGCGGCGTCTGGGCCTCCCGGCGCTTCGCAGCCTACGCCGAGGAGATTCTCGAGCGCGGACTCGAGCTGCGTCAGGACTGGGTTCTCAACCTCATCGCCAGCGGACGCCCCTTCCCCTCCTCCGCGGACCTCGCGGCCGAAGTCGCCCGGCTGCGTCGCGAGGAAGGCGTCACCGCCTGGGTCTGCGCGGCGGACCACCAGGCGTATCAACTTATCAGCGACCTGCGCGGTTTCGGGCTGGAGGTGCCGCGCGACTGTTCGGTCGTCGGCTTCGACGGCAACGACACCCCGCCCGGCCTGCCCCCTCTCGCCACTCTGCGCGTCCCCAACCAGGACGTCGGCGCCTCCGCCGTGGCGAGCCTCATCAGCAGGCTGCTCCATCCGGGCTCCGCGCAGCGCAAGGTCCTCGTCGAAACCTCCTTCGTGCCCGGCGCGACAATCGGCCCGCCGCCCGCCGCCTGACGTTTTTTCCCCGCAACTCAAACTCAACTCATCCTCCCATGAAAAAGACCAAACAACTCATTCCCAGCGTCGGCACAGTCGCCTACGAGGGCCCGAAGTCCGAAAACCCGCTTGCCTTCAAGCACTACAACCCCGACGAGCTGTTCGACGGCAAGACGATGGCGGAGCACATGCGCTTCTCGATCGCGTACTGGCACTCGTTCCGCGGCGTCGGAAGCGATCCCTTCGGTCCCGGCACCATCGTGCGCCCCTGGGAGTCCGGCAAGGACGCCGTCTCCGTGGCGCTCAAGCGCATGGACGCCGCCTTCGAGTTCTTCCAAAAAATCCGCGCCCCGTTCTGGTGTTTCCACGACCGCGACATCGCGCCCGAGGGAAAGTCGCTCGCCGAGAGCAACCGCAATCTCGACAAGATCGTCGCGCATGCGAAGCAGCTCCAAAAGGCCACGGGCATGAAGCTCCTGTGGGGCACGGCCAACCTGTTCTCCAACCCGCGTTTCATGTGCGGCGCCTCCACCAACCCCGACGCCCACGTCTTCGCCTACGCCGCCGCGCAGGTGAAGAAGGCCCTCGAGGTGACCCTCGAGCTCGGCGGTGAAAACTACGTGTTCTGGGGCGGCCGCGAGGGATATGACACCCTGCTCAACACCGATCTCGGCCGCGAGCAGGACCACCTGGCCACCTTCCTCCAGATGGCCGTCGACTACGCCAAGGCCATCGGCTTCAAGGGCCAGTTCCTCATCGAGCCCAAGCCAAAGGAGCCCACGAAGCACCAGTATGACTTCGATTGCGCGACCTGTATCGGATTCCTCGGTACCTACGGTCTGAGCAAGCACTTCAAGCTCAACATCGAGACCAACCACGCCACGCTCGCCGGCCACTCCTTCCAGCACGAGATCGAGGTCGCCGCCGCCGCGAGCATGCTCGGTTCGATCGACGCCAACTCCGGCGACATGCTGCTCGGCTGGGACACCGACCAGTTCAACACCGACACCCGCGAGCTCACCCTCGCCATGGTCTCCATCCTCCGCGCCGGCGGCCTGGGCAGCGGCGGCTTCAACTTCGACGCCAAGCTCCGCCGCGCCTCCACCGACATCGACGATCTGTTCTACGCGCACGTCGGCGGCTTCGATGCCTACGCCCTCGCGTTCAAGATCGCCCGCCGCATCCTCGCCGACGGGAAGTTCGACGAGTATGTCGCCAACCGCTACGCCAGCTACGACTCCGGCTTCGGCGCCGACATCGAGTCCGGCAAGGTCGGCTTCAAGGAGCTCGAGAAGCTCGTGCTCACCAAGCTCGGCGAACCCAAGCCCAAGAGCGGTCACCAGGAATACCTGGAAAATCTGTTCGCCCAGTACGTCAACAACGGCGCCTGAGCCGTCCCCGACGTCGCAATCGTTTCCTGCCAAGGCGCAGCCCCCCCGGGCTGCGCCTTTTCTTTTCTCCTCCCGTTCCCCTGACGGTGGGCCGCGATTCATCCCCAGTGCGATTTTCGTGGCGAATTTCCCATCCTTTCCCCTCTGATTCCGCCCATGTCCCGCGTCGAAGTTCTCCGCCTCCCCGTCCACACCACCGGCAACGCCGAGCCCGGCGCCAAGCGCCTCATGCTGCCCCAGGGCGAATTCACGCTCCTGCATCCGGCCTGTCCGGAGATCCGGTTTCTCGGTTTTCTCACGTTTGCCGAAGGCGTGCGCCGCGGTGGGCACTACCACCCTGCCAAGACCGAGTATTTTTACCTTCTGCGCGGACGCATCCAGCTAAACACCCGCGATCGGGTGGACGGGACCGCCTCGCAACACACGCTGGAGCCCGGCGTTCTCGTGCGGCTCGAACCGGGAATCGAGCATGTGTATCAAGGACTTGAATATTCCGAAGCCGTCGAATTCAGCGCCACTCCCTGGTCGCCCGAGGACACCGTGAAAGTGGGCACTCCCTGACCGACCTGCGGACGCGGCGCCCCTCCGTCTGCCATCCCCCCCCAATTTCGGGCTTCCCTTGAGCACGCCGGCCCCGCAGGGTCGTCGTCCCGCGCGTTGGTTTTTCGGTACTGTTGGCTCCTCACTACGGACTCTGCGGCCTACGCGAGGCTCGCAACGCTCCCGGGCCCGTCTGGCGGCTGCCCGAATCAGTACTCCCTCATGAACCAACCTCTTATCATCCAAGGCGGCATGGGCGTCGGAGTCTCCAATTGGAGGCTCGCACGCTCCGTCTCCCAACTCGGCCAGCTCGGCGTCGTGTCGAGTGCCCTGCTCGCCGTCGTCTTCGCACGCAGGCTGCAGGCAGGCGATCTGGACGGCCGCATGCGGCATGCGCTGGACGCTTTCCCCTTCCGCAATGTCGCCGAACGGGTCATCGAGGCCTACCACATTCCCGAGGGCAAGGGTGCCGCGAACTCCTTCAAGGGCTGCGCCATGCCTACGATCCGGCCGGGAGCCGGGCTGGTGGATCTCATGGTCACCGCCAACTTCGCCGAGGTGTTCCTCGCCAAGGAGGGGCACCCGGGCATCGTCGGCATCAATCTGCTGGAGAAGATCCAGATGGCCTCGCTGCCTTCCCTTTACGGCGCGATGCTCGCGGGTGTCGATTACGTGCTGATGGGCGCCGGTATTCCGCGCTCGATCCCGGGCGTGCTCGACCACTACGCACGCGGCGAGGCTGCTCAGCTTCGCATCGACGTGGACGGCGCTCTGCCCGGCGAGGAGTTCCTCTCGACTTTCGATCCCTCCGTCTTCGCCGGCCAGCCCGCGGCTCCCCTTAAGCGCCCGCAGTTTCTCGCGATCGTCTCTTCCTCCACGCTCGCGACCTCCCTCGTCCGCAAATCCAACGGCAAGGTCGACGGCTTCGTTATCGAGGGCGACACCGCGGGCGGCCACAACGCGCCACCGCGCGGGCCGCTCACGCTCACCGAGGCGGGCGAGCCGATCTATGGGGCGCGGGATATCCCCGATCTGAGCGCATTCCGGTCGCTCGGCCTTCCCTTCTGGCTCGCTGGCTCCAAGGCCAGCCCCGAACGCCTGGCCGAGGCACGCGCGGCCGGCGCCGCCGGCATCCAGCTTGGGACCGCCTTCGCCTTCTGCGACGAATCGGGCATCGAACCCGAACTCAAGCGCAAGATCTGCAGCCAGGCCCGCACCGGATCCCACTCGGTCTTCACCGATCCGCTCGCCTCGCCCACCGGCTTTCCTTTCAAGGTACTTCAGATCGACGCCTCCCTTTCCAGCGAGTCCGTCTACACGGCGCGCGAACGCGTGTGCGACCTCGGCTACCTCCGTCAGGCTTACAGAAAACCCGACGGAAAACTCGGCTACCGCTGCGCCGCCGAACCGGTCGACGATTTCGTCGCCAAGGGCGGCGCCCACGCCGACACCGTCGGTCGCAAATGCCTGTGCAACGGCCTCGCCGCCACCGTGGGCCAGGCCCAACTCCGCTCCGAGGGACGCGTGGAGCCCACGATCATCACCACCGGCAACGACATCGCCCGCCTCGCGCGTTTCCTCCCCCCGGATAGCGACCATTATTCGGCGGCCAGCGTGATCGAATACCTGCTGTCCAGCCCCGCCACGGCTTGAGCCGCTGCGGTCTTGCGCTTTTAGCCCAATCGTGGGTGTTTTCGGCCCACGTATTTCCACCGAGTCCACGATGATCGAAGTCGAACACCTGACCCGCGTCTTTCGCACCTACAAGAAGCAGCCCGGTTTCTGGGGCGGCGTGAAGGGACTTTTCAAACGCGACTTTGAGGAGACCGCCGCGGCCAACGACATTTCGTTCAGCATCAAGGAGGGTGAGTTTGTCGGCTTTCTCGGCCCCAACGGCGCCGGCAAAACCACGACGCTCAAGATGCTGTCAGGCCTGATCTATCCGACTTCGGGCACCGCTCGTGTCGCCGGCTTCGATCCCACCAAGCGCGAGAACGCCTACCGGCGTCTCTTCGCCCTGGTGCTCGGACAGAAAAACCAACTCTGGTGGGATCTCCCCGCCATGGAGTCTTTCCGCCTGCTCCGCCACATCTACGGGCTGCCCGCCGATCAGTATCAGTCCACCCTCGACGAGCTGCTCGATCTGCTCGACGTCCGCTCCAAGCTCAACGTGCAGGTCCGCGAACTCTCCCTGGGCGAGCGCATGAAGATGGAGCTCATCGCCGCACTGCTCCACCGGCCGCGCGTGCTCTTCCTCGACGAACCCACCATCGGTCTCGACGTCGTTTCGCAAAAAGCCGTCCGCAGCTTCCTCCGCGATTACAACCGCCGCCACCGCGTCACCATCCTGCTC
>JAJXVO010000157.1 GCA_021782105.1 bacterium | reverse complement strand
GTGGTCTCCTGGCCGTAAACGCTCGCAAGTCCGAGGACTAGGAACGGGAGGAGGAGTTTGATCGTGTTTTTCATCGGAGTGAAGAATTGCCTCCCCTACTGCAGAGCCCGTGCCAAGACGTTCAAACTATCCCTTCAATCTGTAGCCTAACCTTTTATGCGATTTATCGGCTCGAATGCCCCGCGGGTAATTTGGGTGACTGCACCCAATGGTGGACTTCGGGGCGGGTGGATTGACCCGTCGGCATGGGGGCGGCACGGCGAGGGGTTGGGTCGCTCCCGTTGCGTGCAGGCGGATGCCAGCGGGCACGATCAGGAACAGACAAGGGAAGCGGTCATGGCGATGAATGCGTTGGCTAGGGAACAGCCGCGGAGCGGTCACGACCTATCCGGATCAAACAAAGGATGCTACTCCGGGCGCGGTCGCCTCCGGTTCTCAATTCGTTTCTCGCCTAGTCGCGCCGCGGCGCCCCGCCGCCGTTGCCCACACCCTTCAGCCGATAACGCACGGTGTCGCGGCTGACGCCGAGCAGACGCGCCGCGGCCGACACGTTTCCTCCGGCCTGCTGAAGCGCGAGGCGGATGAGGTGGTCGATGGCGGCATCCAGTGAGAAGCCCTGGTCGGGAAAGCGAAACTGGGCGGCCAGAAACGCCGCGGTGGCAGCACTCTCCGCCCCCGCCTCCCCACCCGCATCGTAGCGCGCGAGCGACGCAAAAGTGAGCTGGTCGTCGTCGAACACCAGCGAGCGCTCGATCTCGTGCGCGAGTTCACGCACGTTGCCCGGCCAGGCGTGCGCCAGCAGGCGGCGGCGGCCCTCCTCCGGGATTGCCTGCGCCTTCAGACCGTAGGTACGCGCCAGGCGCACGACCAGCGCCTCCGACAGCCGCAGGATGTCCTCGCCACGGTCCCTCAACGGAGGAATGCGCAGACGAAACAGGTCGAGGCGGTGCAGCAGGTCCTCGCGAAAACGCCCCGCCGCCACCGCCGCCTTCAGGTCGATGTTCGTCGCAGCGATGATCCGCGCATCCACCGGAATCGTGCGGGTGCCACCGACGCGCCGGATGACACGATCCTCCACCGCCTTGAGCAGCTTCGCCTGAATCGCGGGCGACAGGCTCGGCAGCTCGTCGAGAAACAGCGACCCTCCCTCCGCCGCCTCGAGCAAGCCCAGCCGCGCCTCGCGCGCGTCCGTGAACGCCCCGCGTTCGTGTCCGAAGAGCTCCGACTCGGCGAGCGTCTCGGGCAGGGCGGAGCAGTTGACCTCCACCAAAGGCCCCTGGGCGCGCGGTCCTCGGGAATGCAGCCAGCGCGCGAGCGTCGTCTTGCCCGTCCCCGTCTCTCCTTCGATGAGCACGGGCGGGAGCGCCACGCCGCGCAGGCGCCGGTCGGCCAACAGGATCTTCTCGAGCTGCGCCTGCAGGGGTTGCAGCGCGCTGCCGAAAAAGAAGCCGTCGTCCGGGACCTGCTGCTCACGCGAGTGCTCCTCGCCGCGCTTCGCCTTGCGCTCCTTCGACGCCCGCTGGAGCCGCACCGGCAGCTCATCCAGGTCGAAGGGCTTCACAAGGTAATCCGCCGCGCCAAGACGCATCGCCTCCACCGCGCCCTCGACTCCCCCTTCCGCAGTCATCACCACGACCACCGTGTTCAGCGGCATCCGTTTTTCCTCGAGCAGCACGAGACTCCGCCCGTCCGGCAGGTTCACGTCCAGCAGCGCAAAATCGAAACTCAGCTCCGCAAGCGCGCGCCTCGCGTCGGCCACGGTGTCGAGCGCCGTCACCTCCGCACCCAGTTTCTCCAGCCGCGCCGCGATGCGGCGCCGGAGCAGGGGCTCGTCCTCAAGCAAAAGAAGGGAGGTGCCGTCGAGTTTCATCCTGGGGCAAGCTTGGACCGGCCACGCGGTCCACGAGAATCACAAAACGCGGGCAGGCGAGCGCGAAATCGTCCCAGCCCGATGTCCGGGCCCCCCCGCATACCTCAACGCGCGGGCGGCGGCCGGCCCGCCGCCGCCGCACCCCGCCCCACAAGCAGTTCCCACATGAGCAGCGCGCCGGCCACGGAGACATTGAGCGACTCCACATCGTCCGAGCCGGCCAGTGTGACGCGCCGGCTGCACATGCCCTCCACTTCGCGCGCAAGGCCGTGTTCCTCGTTCCCCATCACGAGCGCGCGCGGCGGCGTCTCTCCGGCACTCGCCGCGCCCGCCCCCGGCAGCCCTCCACCCGGCAGCAGGCGCACGCCTCCCCGGGTGGCGGCGCCGACGACGTCGTAGCCCGAGGCCCTCATCGTCTCCAGCAGCCCCGGCAGGTCCGGAGTCTGCCACACCTTCAAGGCCTCAAATCCGCCCTCGGCCACACGGTACGCCGCGTCGTTGGGGCGCGCTGCATCGGGATGCGAGCACAAGACCAGGTGGGGAACCGCCAGAAACGCCGCAGTGCGCGCGAGTGCGCCCAGGTTGTGCGCGTTGCCAATGCGGTCGAGCACCAGCACGGGCTCCCGCCGTTTCGCCCACCCCGCCACTTCGTGCTCCGACGGCTCGCGCGACTCGGGCGCATCCGCCACCGCCACGATGCCGCCGTGGTGCAGCGTGCCCGCCACCTTCTCCAGCTCCGCCGACTCGACGCAGCGGTACACCTTCCGCGCCGCCGCCATCGCCTTCGAGAGCGCACCCACGCGGCGCCCCGTCTCACGGTCAAAATAGAGGCGATGGATCGATCCCGGAGCGCGCTCCCAACGAGCCAGCACCGCGGGAAGCCCGCATAGTCTGAGTTCCGCTTTCTTCAAGATCGCGCGATCGTAGGAATCCCAGGCCCGCCTGCCAGCGATTCTTTTGTGCGGTTTTCGTCCGGGCGCCGGGCAGGGGCGGAGAAACGCCATGGACGACCCGGACCTGGTTCAACGTTGCGCCCGGCACGGCGACCTCGTCACCTCCGCGGCCCTCCGCCAGCGAGGGTTCGCCCCCTCTCTCGCGCGGGTGCGGATCCACGCGGCGCGGTCGAGCGTATCAGGAAATACCCGACGACTGGAAACCGATCTGTCCCGCCCGCGGCTCACCCCTGTCCGGCACCCGGGCCCGGCTGTGCCGCCGCCCTGGCGTGGCGGTAATGCAGGACCTTGACCCGTTCGAGGGTCACAAGCCCGCCCCCCACCATCGAATCAAGCACCGGGAGGAAGGCGTTGATGTGCTCGTCCGTATCCACGATCTCGATCACCATCGGCAGGTCGTCCGACAGGCGAAGAATCTTCGCGGTGTGCAGGTGGCTCGCGGCGCCGAAGCCCATGGGGCTGCGCAGGACCGTGGCTCCGGCGAGGCCGAGTTCCCGGGCCTTCAGCACGATGGCCTCGTAGAGCGGTTTCCCCTCCCAGCGGTCGGACTCGCCGATGAAGATGCGCAGGAGGACGGAATCGAGGGGAAGTTGCATGATCAGTGTCCTTTCATCGTGTTCAGGGTCATTGCCGCGACGTGCCCGAGCCACACCGCGACCAGGCAAAGCACCATCGAACCCACCGCGTTCGCGCCGGCCCCGAACCATTCACCGTCCCGGGCAAGCGAGAGCGTCTGCAGGCTGAAGGAAGAGAAGGTCGTGTAGCCGCCGCACACGCCGGTCATGAAAAACTGGCGTCCCGTCGGCCCCACGATGAATCGCCCTTCCGGAGAGGTCAGGGTGGAGAAAAAGCCGATCACGAAGGACCCCGTAATGTTGATGATCAGCGTCCCCCAGGGAAAGGTTTCGCCGAAATGGTGGGCAACATACCCCGAGAGGGCAAACCGGGCGACCCCGCCGAGCGCACTTCCCAACGCGATCCAGAAATAGAGAGCCATGAACGTTCCTCGTGTTTTGGTTCGACGTAGGAGTCATCAGCCCCGACTTGCGCCAGGCGGTTTTCCCAGAAAGCGGGAGGGCAGAATCCATTGCCGCGGTGCAGGATGCCCGGGACACGGCACCGGACAAGTGAAAAACCGACGCGGCCGCCGGACGCTACTGGAACGACAACGTTATCGGAACCATCATCTGGACGGGCACCGGACGCCCGGCGATCTTGCCAGGCACAAAGGTCCACCGCTCGACCGCGCCCGCTGCCACCGGTCCCCATGCGGGAAGCGACGTCTGGACGACGCGGATGTTGTGGGTGTGTCCATCCACGCCGACGGTGAATTGTATCAGCACCTTTCCACCCTGGCCCAAGCGTTCCAGCTCGATCGGTATGACCGGCTTTTCCTCCTTGATCACGCGTGGCAACTGGTCGACCTGGCGGCTCTCGAAATGACGGTCCATCGAGCTGGGAAACTGGATTGGAAACACCACGTGGACACCGACCGGACGACCCCGCTCACGTGGGTCATTGAAACGCCATTGGTCGAGGGTCGTGAGTACGGAGCGCGCCAGCCGTCCATCGACCTGTCCCCGGATGCGCGGCAACGCGAGTGTCCCCGCCGGGGTCAGAATCGCATCGACCAGCACGCGTTCTTCAGGAAATTGCGCCATCGGATCGCGCGGATCCGTCACGGGGGCGGCGGCGAGGAGCCGGATACGCTGATCCAGGCGGCGGGGCTCGACCACGTCAAACGGCGCGGGGGGCCGCTCGTCGGCCTTGGCCTGGGCGAGAAGGCGGGCGCATCCGACGGCGTTCATCGTCCGAGCAAGCTGCCAGGGCGTCCATCCGTCCGGGAATGGTGCATTCACATTCCAGCCCTCGTGTATCACCTGCGCCAGGAGTTTCGAACGATCCATCATGATCGCCGCCTCGATCACCACACCCGAAGCGGCCCACCCTAGCCTCAGCCTCGCTCCGTGTGCCACGAGCACGTCGACTGCCACCCGAGACTGGACCAGGAGGGCGATATCCAGCGGCGCCACACCATCCCTGGCGATCGCGTCGATCGGAGCCTTCGCGGATACCAGATCCTCGAGCACATCCCTGCTCCCCGTGATCGCCGCAAAATGCAGCGCCGTGTATCCAGTCCGTTTCACACGGGCCGACACATTGGCCCCTGATGCGAGCAGAAGCTTTACCACGGGTCCGTTGCCCGCGACCGACGCGGCGATGAGCGGAGTCAACCCCGAGGGCGAGGAGCCCTCGATGCGCGCCCCCGCCTTCAGCAGATCGCTCACGAGGGTGACGCTGCCCTGCGCCGACGCCGCCACGAGCGCACTCGTGCCTTCGGCCTCCGCGTTGGCGGACACGTGATGCTTCAGGAAGAGCTCGACCACCGCCGTGTGTCCATCTTTGCACTGGGTGACAAAGGCCCGCTCGTTTTGATCGGTACGGAAGGTGAATGAGGAGCCCCCTTGGAGCAACGCCTCGACCACCCGCGCATAGCCCGCATCGAGCGCGGACGTGATGGCTGAGTCGTCGTAGGAATCCGAGTGATCGACGTCGGCGCCAGCCTTGAGCAGCGCCTGAACGGCGCCGAGGTGTCCACGCTCGCTTGCGAGGATCAGGGGTGTCGTTTCTTCCTTGTCGGCACCATCGACCCGCGCCCCCGCCTGCAGGAGCTCCCGGACGATCGCGTCACGGCCCAAGCCCGCCGCCACGAGCAGGGGCGGGCGTCCGTTTCCGTCCGCCTTCGTGCGCGCCTTCGCAGCGAGCAGGACGCGGACGCAGTCGATCGCGTTGCTGCGGACCGCCTGCTCGAGCAAGCTCGCGCCATTGCGGTCCGCGGAGTCGGGCGCTAGGCCGGTCTTCAATTCGGTCCGAAGACCCGCCGAATCGTCGACCGAGCAGGCGATCGAGGCGCGCCTCGCGCTGGCGGACTCGAACTGCGCCAGAGGTGTCACAAAGTGGCCGTCGCGCCAAAGTAGCAGCACGGGTTGTCCGCCGAGTTCGTCCTCCTTCAGCGGAAGATAGATCGCCTTCGCGAGCGGCCCTCCCGGATAGTCCGGGCCGACCCTGATGCGTCGGACCCGACCTTTTACCACCCAGGCCACCACGAACAGGGCGGCACCCCGATCCGGCTGCGGCCAATAGGTATCGGCAACCGGGCCACCTCCGAGGGGCCAATCGGCCCGAACCCGGAATGCGATGCCAACGCGAGCCACGGCGACCACGAGGGGGTCCTTTCCCCGATCATCCTTGCGCAGCCGATCAATCCCAAAGGAGGCCGGCGCCCAGACCCCGAGGTCGACATTGTCGGTAAGACGTCCCTGCAGGCCAACGTGAAGACCGGGCAGGGAAGCCGCAACGTGTTGCGGATGGGCCCCACCCAGGATCCAGGTTCCTGGGCCGATGGCCTCCACTGGCAGATCGGCCCCGCCGGAGCGTGCCGTGAGCACGAGAGTGGCACGCGCCGCCGGAGCGGAGAACGCCATTGCGAGACACGCGAAGACCATCAGGGCGCGAGACGAATTCATGGGCGGGGATCGGATTTCGCATCATGCGCAATCCAGCTGGTGCGCCCAGAGATGCCGTTCCTCCGCGCCCCGGGCAAGTGCGATCCCTCCCAACCTGCCCCTTTCTCTCCGAAAAACAAAAACCCCTCCGCGGCAATGCGGAGGGGTTTTGGAAAGTTGCTTGGAACCGGGCGCTTACTTCTTGCCGCCGCGCTTGAACTTCGACGTGAACTTCTCGACGCGGCCGGCCGTGTCGACCAGGCGCTTCTCGCCGGTGTAGGCCGGGTGAGAGTCCATCGTGACATCGCGGAGCACCACGAAATATTCGGCGCCATCGATGGTCTCCTTGCGGGCGGACTTCATCGTGGACTTGGTGAGGAAACGCTTGCCCGTGGCGACATCGAGGAAGCAAACGTTGTTCAAAGAGGGATGGCCTTCAGCTTTCACGGCGGATGTTCTCCTAAAAAAGGTTATCCTTGGCGCGCCTTGTAGCGCGGCTCGGTCTTGTTAATCACGTAGATGCGTCCCTTGCGGCGAACGACCTGGCAGGCCGGGTGGCGCTTCTTCGCGGATTTGATGGAAGAGACAACTTTCATAAAAAGGGTCAAAACACGTGAGCCGCTTCGCCTTGTCAACGGAAATGTCGACGCAGTTGCAAGGCCTTCTCAGGCCGTCAATTGAAAGAAGGATCATCCGGCTCGCCCACCAGCAGTTTCCACTCGGGGCTGATCCCTCCGAGAACCTGACGCCACAGGTTCACCGTGGGCGGCTGGTCGAGGAGGTCGGGCATCATCGGGGAGACGACCCAGGCGTTGTTGCTCAGCTCGCCCTCGAGTTGCCCCGCCTCCCAGCCGGAATAGCCCACGTAGGCGCGCACCGAGGTCGTCTCGTCGAAGATCAACTCCTTGGCATGGTCGAATTCCACGCCGAAATGCAGGCGAAACCCGTCCGCATGACGCTGCCAGGCGACGAGGATGAGCTGGTCGAGCTGCACCGGGCCGCCGGAGAAGACAGGGACCGAGGACAGCGGCCCGTAGGCATAACTCCCGTTGACCTCCCCCAGCCTCTTGCTAAGGGGACGATTCAGCACGACGCCCATCGCCCCCTCGGCGCTGTGCACGGACATAAGCACCACCGTGCGGCGGAAATTCGGGTCGCGCAGCGAAGGATGAGCCAAGAGCAGGGAGCCCGCGAGATTCGCGGGCGGAGGCATTGGCTTCGGCAGGCGCATGGGGGCGAGTATTCCGAGCGGCTCCGGCTTGAACAGTCGAAAACGACCGCGCCCGGCTCAGGTCAGCTGGGTGATCTTCACGCCCGAATCCGTGAGCAGCGGAACGACAAGCGGATCGTTGCTGTAGTCCGACCGATAGCGGATCTCTGCGATGCCCGCCGAGGCCAGGATCTTCGCACAGTTGATGCAGGGGAAATGGGTGACGTACGCCACGCAGCCCTCGACGCTCGAACCGCGCCGCGCGGCGTCGGCAATCGCGTTTTGCTCCGCATGCACCGTCGCCTGCTCGTGTCCGTCGCGCACCCGCGAGACGTGCGGCGTCGACGGAAGGAAGCCGTTGTAGCCCGCCGCGATCAGCCGGTTTTTCCGGTCCCCGCCGCTCACCACCACGCAGCCCACATGCAGGCGATCGCAGGGCGAACGCGTCGAGATCAGCACCGCCGTCGCCATGAAATAATCGTCCCACGAGGGACGCCCGCCAAAACGGCCTGCGGCCTCGGCGATCAGGTCGACGGGAGAGGGATCGGACGAACTCATGCCCCACCGCTAACCGCGTCCGGAAAATAATCCACTCCGATTTCCGCCGCGCCAGACCCGGGCATGGGCTTAAATTAAGCGCGATGGAAGCGATACAAGGGATTGAGAAATCGGCGCCACCGCCGTTTGATCCATTCCCTCCCTGTCGATCCGCCTTCCCGACCACCTCCTTCAACCATGATCACCCTTGCTGACCTTGCGAATTACTGCGATGCGCGGACGCGCCGGCTCGCCTACAAGGACGCCCCGGGCGCCTTCAACGGACTCCAGCTCGCCAACGACGGGCGCGTCTCGAGGATCGGCGCGGCAGTGGATGCCGGCACCGTCACATTCAGGCGCGCCGCCGAGGCGGGCATCGATTTTCTCATCGTGCACCACGGCATGTACTGGGACATGCCCCGGCCCATCACCGGCTCCGTGTACGAGCGCGTCTCCACGCTCATGAAGGCGAACTGCGCGCTCTACTCCTCCCACCTGCCGCTCGACGGCCACCCGGAAATCGGCAACAACGCCCTGCTCGCGCGCCAGCTCGACCTGGAGCCGTCCCGCCCCTTCCTCGTGCGCGATGGCGAGCCGATCGGCTGGATCGCAGCCCACGAGGGCGCGCGCACCGCGATCCGCGCGAGACTCGAATCCCTCTACCCGCGCGTCATCGCGATCGAGTGCGGCTCCGAGTCGCCGCGCGACGTGGCGTTCTGCAGCGGCAGCGGCAACAGCGCCGTGCCCGAGCTGCGTCCTGTGGGAGTGGATACCCTTGTGACCGGCGAACTGCGCGAGGAATGGTTCACCTACGCCCAGGAAAACCGCCTCAATCTGTACCTCTGCGGCCACTACGCCACGGAGGTCCACGGCGTCCGCGCCCTCGCCACCGAACTCTCCGCCAAGTTCAACCTCCCGTGGGAATGGGTGCCGTCCGACAACCCGCTCTGAGGGGAAGGGAGCGGGGAGCGAGGAGCGGGAATAAATCCGGCAACGCCTTCGGCCGGGGGCGTCGATACGGAGTGGCTGGAACAGAAGCGACGGTGATTGTCGGATCTCGTCGCGGTTTCCAGGCAGTGCTCTTGGCGTGCCGGGTTCAGGCTTCCTGATCGCCAACCACGCCGTCCTGTCCACCTGAACGGCAAACTAAAGCGAGCTTCGTTGCCTTGGGTTGGAACCATTCCCGCTCCTCGCTCCCCGCTTCCCGCTTTCTTCTTTCCAGTTGTCCCCTGCCGCAGAATCCTGTCATTTGCCTCCCAGAAAACCGCCCGCCCCATGACCCAACGCATCGCCATTCTCAACGGACCCAACCTCGACCGGCTCGGGAAACGCGAGCCCGAGGTCTACGGCCACGCCTCGCTCGCCGACCTCGAGGCCGCCCTGCGCGCCGAGTTCGCGGGCGTCGCCCAACTCGACTTTTTCCAAAGCAATCACGAAGGCGCCCTCATCGACCGGATCGCCAGCCTGGCCGACGCCAAGGTCCACGGTGTCGTCTTCAACCCCGGTGCCCTCACCCATACCAGCGTCGCCCTGCGCGACGCCCTGGCAGGCTCGGGCCTGCGCATCGTC
>JAJXVO010000156.1 GCA_021782105.1 bacterium | reverse complement strand
ACGGCGCCGGCCTCGCGGGCGGCCTGCTGGGCGGTGGCGAGTTGGGACTGGAGGGAAGCGACCTTGGATGACAGGGCGGTGTTGGCGTCCTGGAGAGACTTCAGGGTGGCGTCGGAACTGGTCGCGCTGGTGGTGCTGGCGTCGAGTTTGACCTGGAGGGCGGCCTGGGAGGCGCGAGCCTTGGCGAGGTCGGAGGAGAGCTGATCGACCTCGTGTCGGAGGGAGTCGGCGAGGGTGGAGGCGGACGACGAGGTCTGGGCGGCTTTTTGGGCGTCGGCGAGCTGGGCTTGGAGGGAGGCGACCTTGGTGGAGAGAGCGGTGTTGGCGTCTTGGAGCGATTTGGCGGCGTCGGTCGCGGTGGTGGCGTCTTGTGTGGCCTTGTCGGCTTTGGCCTGGAGGGCTTGTTGGGCGGACTGCGCGTCGGCGAGGGTGGAGGAAAGTTGGGCGACCTGAAGCTTGAGGGAATCGGCGGCTGAGGCGGCACGGTTGGCCTGATCGAGTTTTCCCTGGAGGCCGGCCTGCGCGGCCTGGGCGTCGGCGAGGTCGGCTGAGAGCGCGGAGATTTTGGCGCGGAGTTGATCGAGCTGGGTGGAGCCGGAGGCCTGGCCGGCGCTGAGGGTGGCGAGCTGGGATTGGAGACTGGCGATCTTATCGTTGGCTGACTTGAGGGCGGCCTGGGAGGCGGACTGTGCGGTGTCGAACTGCTGCTTGGCGTGGAAGCGGACGTCGTTGACGTGATCCTGGGCGGCCTGGAGTTCGATTTTGACGACCTCGGCGTCGTGGCGCTGGCGGGCGAGATCGGCCTGAGCTGCGGCGAGCTGATTTTTTAGGGAGGCGAGCTCGGAGGACGGGGCGGAGGTGGCTGCGGGGGCTGGGGAGGCGAGCTTCGCCTTGAGAGCGGCGAGTTCCACGGAGCGGGCCGTGGCGGTGGCCTCGAGTTCGGCGACGTGTTGGGAGAGATCGGTGCGGGCGCGTGACAGTGAATCGACCTGGGCGAGGGCCTGGGTGTATTGGGCCTGGAGCTGGGTGAGCTGGGAAGCGAGCGCGGAATTGGAGGCTGAGGCGGTGACGTCTGCGCGAGCGATGCGGGCGGCTTCGGCGAAGTCCTGATTCTCGGCGCGCAGCCGTGAATTATCGGAGCGCAGAGTACTGACGGTCTGTTCGAGGTCGCGGATCTTGTCGGCGGCAGCGGCGGGGGCTCCCTTGGGGACGTCGGCGACCTCGGAGCGGGCGTTGCGGAGCTTCACGTAGAGATCGGAGAGTGCGATCGTGGAGCGCTTCACCTCATCGTTGAGGCGGCGGTTATCGGCCTGGGTGGTGGCGAGGCGAGCCTGCGTTGACGCGAGATCGGCCTGAAGTTGGGTGACATCGACCGAGCTGGAGGAGGGTGCGCCCTGGACTGCGGAGGCCTGAGCTTTCAGGGCGTCGAGAGCGGACTGTGACTTGGCGAGGCGGTCCTGGGAGTCTCGGAGTTGACTGCGGAGGGATTGGAGCTGCGCCTGGAGCTGATTATTGGTTTCGGCGAGTTGGGAGGAGCGGTTACTCAGCCAATGGACATCGGCGAGAGCGGTGCGGGTCTGGGCGATTTGAGCGGAGAGTGCAGTGGCCTGGCGCTGGGAATCGTCGAGGCGGGTCTGGAGAGAACGATTGTCGGCGGAGAGGGCATCGCGGGCCTTGGAGAGATCGTCGACCTGTTGACGGAGGACGGAGAGTTGCGCGGTGTCGGAGGGGTTGGTGGCTGCGGCGCGGAGGGAGTTGAGCTGGGATTGGGCCTGAGCGTTCAGCTGCTCGAGGCGTTGATTATCGGCGCGGAGACTGGCGAGTTGGGATTGCAGGGAGGCGATGCGGGCGTCGGAGGCGGGGGAGGAGGCCGGGGTTATGGGTTGGGCGGGGGTCAGGGTGGGCGAGGGGGCTGCGGCCTGGGCGACGGCGGTGGAGCTGCCGGAGGCGAGTTCCTGTTGCAGCTGGGCGACGCGGGCGAGCAATTGCTGCTTTTGATCGGGGGACAGCTCGCGGTCGACCATATCGCGGCCGGTGGGCTTGGCTCCGTTCTGGGCGGCGATGGTGAACCAGGCGCCGGCCTCGATGAGATTCCGCTTCAGGCCGCCGCGGCCCTCGGCGAGCATGATGGCGTAGTTATTCTGGGCAGGGGCGAAACCCTGTTTGGCGGCTTCGAGATAGAGCTTGGCGGCGGCGGCCTCGTCCTTGGGGCCGCCGCGGCCCTCCTCGAGCATGAAGGCGAGATTGTAGCGGGAACGTGCATACCCGCGGTCTGCGGCCATCTGGTAATAGACGCGGGCCTTGGCGGGGTCCTTGACGACGCCGCTGCCCATTTCGTAGGCGAGGGCGAGATTATGTTCGGCCTCGGGCACGCCCTGGTCTGCGGCCTGGCGGAACCAGAGTGCGGCCTCGAAGGCATCGCGCTTGGTGCCGATGCCGTTGGCGTACATGTTGCCGACGTTGAACTGGGCGGGGGCGAAGCCGAGTTCGGCGGCCTGATGATAGAGGGAGAAGGCCTTGACGAGATCGGGTGGGGTGCCGTGACCGAGCTCGTACATCATGCCCAGATTGAACAGGGCGGGGGCGAAGCCCTGATCGGCGGCCTTTTTGTAATAGGTGAAGGCGGCGGCTTCGTCCTTGGGCATGCCGTTCAGGCCGGAGGCGGACACATTGCCGAGGGCATTGAGGGCCTCGGGGTCGCCCTGACTGGCGCGCGCCTTCAGACTGGCGAGATCGAGGGACTGGGCGTGGGAGCTGGGGAGGGCGGGGCCGAGGGCGAGGAGCGCAGCCGCGAGCAGGGCGCGATGGCGTTTGGAAAGAAACGGTTTGGAAAAGTTCTCGGCTGCTCGGGGCACAAGCGGTTTATAAGAGGGAAGATTCCCGCGGTAGCAAGCATGAGAGGGGGGGGCGGCGCGGCCCGGTGGGAACGGAGGAACGCGTGGACAGGCCAGGCGGGGGCTGGCGTGGATGCGGGCGCGGCGGAGGAAGGGGGCAAAAAAATCCCGCCGGCGTGCAACCGGCGGGAGGTCATTGAAAACTGGTTACTTGAGAGTTCGGAGTTGGACGCTGTCGAACAGCCGATTTTGAGAGAGCAGGTCGGTGGCGATGACGAGCTTCTGCCCCTGTTCGATGCGGCCGGATTTTTGGAGCATCTCGATTGCCTGTTCGATGGTGGCGTCGGGATCGGAGGAGAGGGGCATGAGCCAGGGTTCGACGCCGCGCAGCAGGCGCATTTGGCGGAGCGTCTGCGGATTGGGGGTGAAGGCGACGATGGCGGACTGGAGTGGGCAGAGGGCGGCGAGGCCCTGGGCGATGAAGCCGCGTCGTGTGAACGTGATGATGGCGGAGCCGGGGAGCTCGTTGGCCATGACGACGGCGGAGCGCAGCACCTTCATCTTATCGGAGCCGAGGATCACGTCGGTGATGGGCTGGCGGGATTCGACCTGCTGGCTTTCGATGCGGCGGGCGATCTTGTCGATGATATGCACGCACTCGATGGGGTAGCGGCCGACGGTGGTTTCGCCGGAGAGCATCACGCAATCGGCGAGTTCGAAGACGGCGTTGGCGATATCGGTGATCTCGGCGCGGGTGGGCATGGGCTGCGAGATCATCGACTCGAGCATGTGAGTGGCGATGATGACAGGGCGTCCGTGTTCGCGGCAGGTTTCGACAGCGCGGCGCTGGATGAGGGGGAGTTCCTCGAAGGGGCATTCGATGCCGAGGTCGCCGCGGGCGACCATGAGGGCGTCGCAGGCCTGGACGATGCTCTTGAGGTTGGCGATGGCGGACTGGTCCTCGATTTTGGCGATGATCTGGATACGGGAGTCGTGCCAGCGGAGAAATTCGCGGAGCAGCTCGATATCGGAGGCTTCGCGCACGAAGGACATGGCGATGAAATCGATATCCTCCTCGATTCCGACGAGGGAGTCCTTGCGATCCTTCTCGGTGAAGGAGGGGAGGTTGACCTTGATGCCGGGGAGATTGATATGGCGGCGGGAGGTGAGCTGGCCGGGGGTGAGGACCTTGCAGCGGATGCGGTTTTCGTTTTTCTCGAGCACCTCGAAGCGGAGGAGGCCGTTGTCGACGAGCACGATATCGCCGACGCTGATATCGTTGATGAGGTCCTTGTAATTGACATCGACGGAGCGGACTTCCTCGGGATTTTCGCCGGGGCCGCCTGGGCGGACTGTAAAATCGAAGGTTTCGCCGGGCTTCAGCTCGATGGGAGAGGCGACATCACCGGTGCGGATCTCGGGACCCTTGATATCCATCATGATTCCGACCTCTCGGCCCACGGACTTGCTGACGGTGCGGATACGCCGGATGATCTTGCGCGTCCAGTCGTGGGTGGCATGCGCCATGTTAAGGCGGATGACATCGGTGCCGGAGCGGATGAGCCTCTCGAGCATCTCCTCGCTTTCGGTGGCGGGACCAAGCGTGACGATGATCTTGGTGCGGCGGATGGTAGTCGACATAGAGGGGGCTAGGGAAGGAGCTTTAGGAGGAGGATGCGAGGAAAAGCGGCGCGCGAGGCCTGGGTCCCAATGGAATAAGCCGGCTGATCTCAGCACGTGCCGCGCCTAATAAGGAGACGCGGCCTAATCGAGGCTCAACAGGGGCGTACCCATGCCGGGTTCGACCACAAAAAACTGGCAGGCAAGCTTTTGCTTCAGCGGGGCCAGCGAGTCTTCGACAGCTTGGAGTGAATTGCAGTCGCGGCTGAGGTGGGTCAGGAAGATTCGGCGCCAGCGGGGGCTGGCGACGGAATCGAGCAATTCGCGCATGGCTTCGTTGGAAAGGTGACCGTGGCGGCCGCTGATGCGCTGTTTGGTGGACCAGGGGCGTTTGGGATCTGCCTGGAGCAGGTGCGGGCAATGATTTGCCTCGACGACGAGGGCGTCGCAGTCGCGGATTCGGTCGCGGATGTTAAGGGGGGCGTGTCCCAAATCGGTGAGCCAGACGAGGGAGCGGGAGGGGGAAAAAAGATCGTCGGGGTGGCCTGAGGAGAAGCGGAAACCGACGGGTTCCTGGGCGTCGTGGGGGACGGGGAAGGCCTCGATCTCCAGGTCCTTGAAATGGAACAGGGCTCCGGTCTCGAAGATCTGCCAGGAGGGGCGGTATTTGAGATCGTGTTGGAGACAGTGGGCGGTGGGGGCGTTTGCGAAGATCTGGATGTGGGGGTGACGGCGCAGGCCTTCGAGAGCCGCCGTGTGGTCGCCGTGCTCGTGAGTCAGAAAGATCGCGTCGATCTGGTTCAGCGAAAGAGACATGCCTCCGAGGAGCGCATCGAGTTTGCGGGCGGAGAAGCCGGCGTCGATGAGGACGCGTGTTCCGTCGGTCAGCAGCAGGGCGCTGTTGCCGGAACTCCCGCTGCCCAGAATGCCAAACCGCATCGACATGGGGGGTGCTTAAGCGCGTGCGGGAGTGTGGATCAAGGGCAAAGTCCTGGGGGGCGTGCGGGCAGGGGGGGATTTGCGCGCAGGCAAACCTTGCGCTAAGGTGCAGCTATCCATTTATCGGTTATCCCCGTTTGAAGGGGCCGGGCGCCAGATGGTGGCGTCCTGGGCTCTGGAGTTCGGCGGTTATCGTCACCCGCCATCGGGGAAAGGAACAAAAACGACCATGAAAAAGATCACGCCCAAGATGTACCTTCACCGCACAAAAGGCGGTGGAAAGCCCTCGGTCGCGCGCGGCTACGACGCGGGGTTCAAGGTGAGCGCGGCGTATCGGGCGGAGCTGCCGGACATGATGAAGGCGGAGGATGCGATCCAGGGGGCGAAGGTTCCGATCCAGCAGGTGGGCGTATCCAATTTTCGGCTTCCCCTGCGCTTTCGCACCAAGGCGGGAGTCCGGGAGCTGGAGACGCACGTGACGGGCACGGTGTCGCTTGAGGCGACGCTGAAGGGAATCAACATGAGCCGCATTGTCCGGTCCTTTTACGACCAGAAGGATGGCCTATTCACTTTGGATCGGCTGCGGCAGGTGTTGGCCGTATATCGCCGCAAGGTGGGATCGTTGACGGCGCGCGTGCGGCTGACGACCTCGTATCCGCTTTTGCAGCGTTCGCTGCGCAGCGGGCTGGAGGGGTATCAATACTACCAGGTATCCTTCGAGGGAGTGATGGATGCCCGCGGCGTATTCCGAAAATACATCGAGTTCGATTTCGTCTACTCCTCCGCGTGTCCGTGCAGCGCCGAGCTCGCCGAGCATGCGCGGGAGGAGCGTGGAGTCTACGCCATCGCGCACAACCAGCGCAGCAAGGCGCGCGTCAGGGTGGAGGTTGCTCCGAAGGCCCGCCTCACCGTCGAGGACCTTCAGCGGCATTGCCTGGAGGCGTTGAAGACGGAGACGCAGGTCATGGTGAAGCGTGAGGACGAGCAGGCCTTTGCGGAGATGAACGGCGCGTACATCAAGTTTGTGGAGGACGCGGCGCGGCTGGTTTACGAACGCCTGGCGGCGGACAAGCGCATCGTGGATTTCCAGGTGGCGTGTGCGCATCTCGAATCGCTGCACTCGCACGATGCGGTGAGCGTGATCTGCAAGGGAGTGCGCGGAGGGTTCACGGCCGATTTCATGGATTTCCGGTCGCTGGTCTGCTGACGAGCGGGGGAAGTGGGGGCCCGGGGCTGTGAGGGCGGGGCGCTGGGCTGCGACGCGGGGGGGCTACTCCAGCTTCTCGAGCCGGTCGAGTTCGACGGAGGCGCGTTCCCATTCGGCGGTGGCGGCCTGGAGGCGATCGGTCACGGAGGCGAGCTCGCGGTTGAGCGTGTGGGGTTTGCCTGGAGCGGTGTAGGTTTCGGGGGCCTCGAGTTCGGTGGCGATTGCGGCCTGACGCTTTTCGAGGCTGACGATTTCGGTTTCGAGCTCGAGGACGCGGGTGCGGGCGGACTTGAGTGGGGAGGCTTTTGCGGCGCGGGCGAGGGCCTCGGCGCGTTTCTGCTCCTTGGTCTTGGGGCCGGTGCGGCGGGCCTCGGCGGAGGGCTCGGCGTTCTTTTGGGTTTCGGGTGCGCGGGGGCGCGCGTCGGTGAAGCCGGCGGTGAGAGCGCCGCGGGCGTCTCCGGCGTTTGATTTCTCGAGATAGTAATCGTAATTGCCCGCGTAGGACGTGAGGCGGCCGGCGTCGACGTGGAGGACCTTTTGGGCGACGGAGCGGATGAAATAGACGTCGTGGCTGATGAAGATGAGGGTGCCCTCGTATTGCCGGAGCGCGGCGACGAGAGCGTCGATCGAGGGCATGTCGAGGTGGGTGGTGGGCTCGTCCATCAGGAGGAGATTGGGTGGGGCGAGCAGGAGCTTGACGAGGGCGAGGCGGGAGCGTTCGCCTCCGCTGAGCACGGAAACGGGTTTGAAGACGTCGTCCTTGCGGAAGAGGAAGCCACCGAGGAGGGTTCGTGCGGTCTGCTCGGTGACGGCGGGGTTTTCCTCGCGCATCGACATGGCCTCCTGGATGACGGTGTTGCTGAGATCGAGATTATCGGCGCGGTTTTGGGCGAAGTAACCGGCGCGCACATTGGAGCCGAAGTCGATGGAACCGGCTTGAATGGGGACGACGCCGGCGAGGATTTTGAGCAGCGTGGATTTGCCGGCGCCGTTGGGTCCGACGAGCACGAGGCGTTCGGCCCGTTCGGCATGGAAATTGAGCCCGTGGTAGACGACGTGGTCGCCGTAGGCCTGGGTGACGTCGTTGAGTGTGACGACCTTCAAGCCGGAGCGCGGGGGCTGGGGAAAGCGGAAGTTGATTTTGACGAGATCGTCCTCGGGGGCCTCGACAGCGACGTCCTGGAGGCGCTCGATCTGCTTCTCCTTGGATTTGGCGCGTGAGGCGAGGGAGGCCTTGGCGCCGAAGCGGTCGACGAAGCGCTGGAGGTGGGCGATCTCGCGTTGCTGAGTCTTGAAGGCGGCGAGCTGCTGCAGACGGTGTGCGTCCTTTTGGACGAGGTAATCATCGTAGTTGCCGGTCCATCGGTAGAGCGTGCGATTGCGCAGCTCGAGGATGCCGTTGCACAGGGAATTGAGGAAGGCGCGGTCGTGGGAGATGATGACGAGCCCGCCTGGATAACGGGAGAGGTAGTCCTGAAACCAGAGCAGGGCGGACAGATCGAGGTGATTGGTGGGCTCGTCGAGGAGGAGGAGGGCGGGCTCGCGCACGAGCAGGCGGGCGAGGTGGGCGCGCATGACCCAGCCGCCGGAGAATGTGCGTGCGGGGCGATGGTGGTCGTTCTCTTTGAAGCCGAGGCCGGCAAGGATGCGCTTGGCGCGGGGCTCCAGGGTGTAATCGGTATCGTGATGCTCCTCGTGTCCGGCGGGGAGGGTGCCGAGGTGGCCCTGGCCGAGGGCGATTTGGAGGATGGTCTCGTCTCCGGCGGGTTCGCTCTGCTGGGAGAGAAAGCCGAAATCGGCGCCGCGTTCCCAGGTGATGGTGCCCTCGTCGGCGGATTCCTCGCCGAGGATGATCTTGAACAGGGTGGACTTGCCGGCGCCGTTGGGGCCGACGAGGCCCAGGCGGTCGTTGCGTTTGATGAACAGCGACACCTCCTCGAACAGGGTTCGGGTACCGTAGCTCTTAGCGATGTCGGCGATCGTCAGCATATAAACCGTCAAAAGCAGGCGAATGTCGTGGGAAAAGCAAAGCCTGAAATGCGATTGGGTGGGCGTGGGGTGTTCAGGAGGCGAGTCCGAGGACGGCGGCTCCGGCCACGGCGAGCAGGCCGCCGGCGAGGGAGCGGCGGCTGGGGTGTTCGCCCTCGAACCAGATGGCGAAGGGGATGATGACGAGGGGCGTGCAGGCGACGAGGGGGAGGACGATGGCGCTGGGGGTGGTGATGAGGGCCCATTGGTAGCAGCTTACGCCGATGATGGCGCCGCAGGCTGAATTGGCGACGATCCAGCCGTGTCCGCGCCAAGAGGCGTCCGTGGGGAGGTCCGAGGGCAGGCCGTCGCGTCGACGGAGGGCGTATCGGATGGCAAAATACGCGAGCGTGACCAGGAGGCCGCCGAGGGTGCGCTGGTAGGCGGCGGTGATCCCGTCGATGGACTGGCCTGCGTGCTGGGCGACGAGGCTGGCTTCGCGGCTGATGACTGCGCCGACTCCCTGGCCGATGGCGGAGAGGAGGCCGAGCAGGAAGCCGACGGGGCGGAGGGTGACGCGGGGCGGGTTGGTCCTGTCGGGCATGAGGGCGAGGGCGATTCCGGCGAGGATGACGGTGCCGGCGGCGATCTGGAGGGGGGACACTCGGGTGCCGAGCCAGACCCATTCCACGACTGCGCCTATGGGGGCGGCGAGGCACTGGGTTAAGAGCACCGTAAGGCGGGAGCCCAGGGAGGGCAGTGCGGCGAAGAAGGCCATGTCGCCGATGCCCATGCCCACCACGCCGCTGAGCAGCAGCCAGTTTCGGCCGGCACCGCCGAGGCCCTTGCCGAGCGTGTGGGCGAGTGCGCCCAGCACGACGGCTGCGAAGAGCAGCCGCCCGATGTTGGCGCGGGTCATGCCCACGGCCTTCAGGCTGCGGTTTGCGAACAGCGAAGAAAGGGCGAAGAACAGCGCGGTAAGCAGGGACGGGATCATCGGGAATCGAGATGGCGCAATGAACTTGGAAAACGCGGTTGTATTTGAACTACAGAGACACAGAGGTCACAGAGAGAGCTGGTTACAGCGATAATTCCGCACCCTGACACTTCTCCCGCCAGGTGAACCACAGAAG
>JAJXVO010000002.1 GCA_021782105.1 bacterium | reverse complement strand
GGCTGAAGCGCGGGTTCCGACGGAGTCCCGGCGGTGTGTGCACGGGCCGCATCAATCTCGGAACTGGATTCGTTATCCACGGGATGCTCCGAGGACTGCGGCACAGATTCCGCGAGAGGCACTGCCTCCAGTCCGGGTCCGGAGTGCTGCGCGGCGCCCTGTGCGGCGACAAGTTGCTCTGATGGCGCTTCCACGGCGACCGGGGTCACCGGCGCACCCTCAACCCGCGCCACCCCTTCATTGCGCGAAGACCGGCTGCGCCGCGCGCCTCGAGTCTCGGGCTGCGGTTCCGCCTTGGACGATTCCACCACGGCAACCGCCGTCGACACCCGTTCAGCCGCCTGCGCAAGCGCGCCCACATTTTCCTGCAAGACCAGCGCGAGTGCCTCGATCCGGCGCTCCAGTACGGCCACCTCCTTCTCGGCCGATGTCTTCAGCGCCACCGCCAGCCTGCGGTGCTCCAACTCCAGCGCGGCGGAAGCCTCGGCCTGCGCCTGGGCAATCGCACGGATCACCGCCGCGGAAGACGTCTCCGCCTGCTGGGAAATCTGCTGGGCTCCCGAGGATCCGAGGGACGCGAGTTTCGCCACGGTCTCGTGCGCGGACGCCACATGCTTCGCGGCGCTTGCCTCCACTCGCGCCAATTCGCTCGCCACCTTGTGAATCTTCTCCGATGCCCCCTCCAGCCGCCCCACCTCGGACGCGCGGAGCGCGGCAAGCTCCCGCTCAAGCGTCTCCGATTCCTCGTCGCGCTCGTCGGCAAGCTGTTGTTGAAGGTCGGATACACGGTCCTTGAGCTCTTCGGAGGCGCGCTCCGTGAGGGTCAGGATCGACTTGGCCTGCTCGGCCATCCCGCTCAATGCCTGCGCCGCGATCCCCACCTGCTCCGCCGTCGCCCCTGTCGTGCGCGCCAGCGCCTCCAGCGCACGCTGCCTCTCATCGAGCGCTTCGTGTTCGCTGCTGGCATAGTCGATCAGGAAGGGAATCACACAAAGGATCGCGGCAAATACGACGCAAACCACTACCGAGACCAACGGCACGCCGGACAGCGATCCCGTGCGGTGCCAGGCGATCCTGAACGCGACCGCGAGCAATACCGCGTCGGAGAGCAAAAAAGGCCACTTGGGCAGCTTGGCGAGATCGGAGGGCGACGAGCTCATGGAAGGGGCGCGCAGGACGCGAAACGATTGTTGCCGGCCGCTCCTCCAATTAACAAGGAGAAAGGCTGCGGCACCGGGCGCTTTCACCTTTCCGTCGGCTCAGGATACGATTCACTCGTGCGCATGCATCCCTCACCCGACGAGCCCGTCTACATGGGACTGCCCGACGCCCGGTACCTCCTCCCGCGCTTCTGGCTCGCGCTGGTCCTCAGCCTTCCCGTGTTCGCGCTGTCGATGGCACACATGATGCCCGGGGGCTCCTCCCCCGTGTCAGGCTGGATCCAGTTCGCCCTCAGCACGCCCGTCTTCTTCTGGTCCGGAGCCCCCTTCATCCGCCGTTGGTGGCGCTCGATCGTCGAGTGCGACACCAACATGTTCACCCTGATCGTCACCGGAACCGGCGCCGCCTACCTTTTCAGCACGGCCGTGCTGATTTGGGGACGCTCCCTCCCCGCCTCCCTGCGCGGCCCCCACGGCGCGCCCCTGTACTTCGAGGCGGTCGCCGTCACCACCACAATCGTCCTCCTCGGGCAAATCCTCGAACAGCGCGCCCACGCCCGCACCGAAGCCGCTCTCCACGCCCTCATGCAGCTCGCCCCGTCCGTCGCACACCGGATCCACGATGACCGGGAGGACGATGTGCCCGTGGCCCAGGTCCGCGCCGGTGACCGCCTCCGCGTGCGCCCTGGCGAAAAAGTGCCTGTCGACGGCCTGGTCACCGCGGGCGCAAGCGAGGTCGACGAGGCAATGCTCACCGGCGAGCCGATTCCCGTGCTCAAGAACGCCGGCCAGGAAGTGCGTGCCGGCACTTTGAATACCACCGGCTCCTTCGTCTTCACCGCCACCCGCGTCGGCGCCGATACGCTGCTCGCACAGATCGTCCGCCTCGTCCAGGAAGCCCAGGAAAGCGAGGCCCCGGTGCAACGCCTCGCCGATCGCGTCGCCGTCTGGTTCGTCCCCGTCGTCGCCTCCATCGCGGCGCTCTCGTTCGCAGCCTGGATGGTCGCCGGCCCCGACCCTCGCTGGGTCCACGCACTCGTGAGCGCCGTCGCCGTGCTCGTCATCTCCTGCCCCTGCACCCTCGGCCTCGCCACACCCGTCGCCCTCGTCACGGGCATTGGACGCGGCGCCCAGGCAGGCGTCCTCGTCAAACACGCCGCCATGCTCGAACGTCTCGCCTCCGTCGATACCGTGCTGATCGACAAGACAGGCACCCTCACCGAGGGCAAACCGCGAGTCGCGAGCCTCCACCCCGCCCCCGGCTGCAGCGACGATGAACTCCTGTCCGCCGCAGCCGCAGCCGAGGCTCCCAGCGAACATCCGATCGGACGCGCGCTCGTCGAGGAGGCCCGCTCCCGCTCACTCGCGATCGCCCCCGCAACCGACTTCGCATCCACGCCCGGCGTCGGCGTCTCGGCCCGCGTGAACGCCGCGCTCGTGGTGGTTTCCCGCGCCGCCGACGACGCCACCCTCACAACCCCAGGCACCTGGGTCGACGTCCAACGCGACGGCCGCCTCCTCGGCTCCATCGAGCTCGCGGATCGCCTCAGACCCGAGACTCCGGTCGCGGTCGCCGAGCTGCGCCGACTCGGTCTGCGCCTCGTCGTCGTCTCCGGCGACCGCCCGTCCGCCGTCAAGGCCGTCGCCGAACAGCTCGGGCTCACCGAGTGGCACGCCGCCATGACGCCCGCCGGCAAGCAGGAGGTTCTCCAAGAGCACCGCCGACGCGGAGACCACATCGCGTTCGCCGGCGACGGTATCAACGACGCCCCATCCCTCGCCGCCGCCGACGTCGGCATCGCCCTCGGCACCGGCTCGGGCATCGCCATCGAGAGCGCCGGCATCGTTCTCATCAACGGAGACCTGCGCGCCCTTGTCCGCGCCGTGCACCTCAGCCGCGCCACCATGGGCGTCGTCCGACAGAATCTTTTCTGGGCCTTTTTCTACAACGGACTCGGCATCCCAGTCGCCGCAGGCGTGTTCTACCCTCTGTTCGGCTGGCAGCTCAATCCGATGCTCGCAGGACTGGCCATGAGCCTGAGCTCACTGACCGTCGTGGGCAACGCCCTCCGACTCCGCAAGGTCCGTCTGTAGTCCTTCGATCACCACCGCATATCCGAACTCCAGAGGTTCGCGGAGCTTGCCGTCCCTCGCCAGCCTGCCCAATCCTCTCCGCTCAGTCCCCCCATGGCCCTCAGAATCTTCATCGTCGACGATCACCAGATCGTGCGCGACGGTCTCAAGCTCATCCTCCGCAGCGAGGCCGATTTTGAAGTCGTCGGCGAGGCAGCCAACGGGCAGGGAGCCCTCGATCAGATCGAGGCGGCCCACCCCGACCTGGTCTCCTCCGACATCGAGATGCCCGGCATCGACGGCATCGCACTCGCCCGCCAGATCAGGGCCAGGACGCCGCATGTGAAGGTCCTCATCCTTAGCGCGCATTCGGATGCGCACTACGTGCGCGATGCCCTCAATGCCGGCGTCGCCGGATTTCTCCTGAAGCTCAATGCGAGCCGCGATTTCGTCCAGGCGATCCGCACGATCATGAGCGGACAAACCTACCTCTGCCCCGAAGTCTCCACCGTCGTCGTGCGCGAATACCAGCGCCAAATGCCGATCCCCGCCTCCGGCTCACCGTCCGGCCCACTGTCCGATCGCGAACGGGAAATCCTCAAATGTATCGCCGACGGCCGCACCACGAAAGAGACCGCCCTCACGCTCAACGTCAGCACCAAGACCATCGAGGCTCATCGGCTCAACATCATGGCAAAGCTCAAAATCAATAGCATTGCGGAGCTTACGAAATACGCCATTCGCGAGGGCATCGTGCAGCTTTAGAGATACGTAAAATCCGCCCCCCTCTTTTGAGGGATCCGCCCTATATTTGTTCGCCTGTCAAGGGGCTGCTCCTAGTGTCGCCGCGCTTCTTTTGAGCACCCAATTATGATCCAATGGACCGACTCTCTGGCCACCGGACATCCGGTCGTCGACAATGACCATAAACAACTGATTTCGACGCTCAACGAGCTCGAGATCGCCCTTCAGAAGGGCACCGCCAAGGAACAGATCACGCAAATGATCACGTTCCTCAACCAATACGCCCGCGAACATTTCGGCCGCGAGGAGGCGCACATGGCGCGCGTCAATTGCCCGTCGCTTCACGAAAACTGCAAGGCGCACAAGGAATTCACGGTCAAGCTCGACGGCTGGGTCGCCCGCCTCAAACAACAGGGCACCAACACCAGCCTCGTGCTCGAGGTCTTCCGCGAAACTTCCGGCTGGATCCGCGCCCACATCCTCCGAATCGACTGCCAGCTTCGCGGCTGCAAAGCCTGAGCTCTCGGCCCTCCGTGCGTCCACAAACCTCCCGGAGGGCATAAAAAAGCCCGGCCTCATTCGCCGGGCTGGATTGGCTTCAGTCGCTGCGCCGGCTCATGCCGGACAACTGAAGCACCAGGTAAAGCAACTGGCCTATCGTCGCCACGAGCGCCGCCACGTACGTGAGCGCCGCCGCATCAAGCGTCTCATTGACTCCGTGGATCTCGTCGGCGTCGAGAATGCCCAGATTCACCAGTTGCAGTTTCGCGCGGCGGCTCGCGTCGAATTCGACGGGCAGCGTCACGATCTGGAAGACCGCCACCGCCAGCAGCGCCGCGATGCCGAGCTTCAGCATCAAAATACCGAAGAACTGCGAGCCGATCAGAAACGCCATGAACAGCCCGAAGCCCATCACAAAGCTGGCCACCGGCGCCGCGATCTGAGCCGCAGGCACCAGGGTTTGCCGCATGCGCATCATCGCATACCCCTGCTTGTCCTGAATCGCATGCCCAGCCTCGTGGGCCGATACACCCAATGCCGCGAGACTCATTCCGCGGAAGTTTTGCGACGACAAGGCGAGCCTGCGATTCACCGGGTCGTAGTGATCGGTCAACATGCCGTCGACCTCGACGACATCCACCCCTTCGATGCCGGCTGCGCGCATCACGGCCTCCGCAGCCTCGGCACCCGTGATCCGACCCCGGGATTGGATTTGCAGGTTCTTGTTATAGGCGCTCGACACGCGATATTGCGCGTAAAGCCCGAAGAGAAGCGGAACGATCAGGAGGGCAACCCAGGCGAGTATCATGGTGAAATTGAGTTTGAGGATGAGAGTGTGTCTTCGAAATCCCCATTACCTTAGCAGAAAGCATCCCACTTGTCTTGGGGGGAAGTAATGGTCCAATTTCATTTCTCAATCCCCTTTCCCTTAGGCTATTGCGAATCAACTCAACGGGATTTTGGGATTTTAGCCCCGGTTTGGAATGCGTCACGCTGACCCGTCTGCGGGCTCACCCGAGGCACAGGGTGGTTCAAACTCTCCCACCTTTTGGCTTTCATGGCGAAGTGGCACAGGCTCTAGTGATTTCCCCGCCTCACGGCCACGCTACCGCTTTCCCACGAACCATGACGACTTTCGACCGATATCTGCTCAGAGAATGGTTCCAAATAATCGCCGTCGTCACCGCCGCGCTGCTCGGCCTTTTGCTCGTACAGGTGATGTACACGGACCTCGCGCCACTCCTGTCGGCGGGTGCCAACCTCGCCGACGTGGTGCTCTACCTCGCGGTCGCCGTGCCCAGCTTCCTCGCGCTCCTCATGCCGCTGACCTTGCTGGTCTCGCTGCTCTACGTGTTCGGACAGCTGCATCGTAATCACGAGTTCACTGCCATGCGAGCCTCCGGAGTCAGCCTGGCCCGGATATCGATCCCCGTCTGGTACGTCGGCCTGATCAGCTGCGGGCTCACGCTTTGGCTCAATAGCACGATCGTCCCCTGGTCCGTGGAGCAGTCGCGACAGATTCGGGAACGCGTTGAGTTCCGGCACGAAGCAACCAGCCGCTCAGCCGACGAGATCGGCGCGCGCACCAGCGTGGCCTTCGACAACCGACAGGCCGGCCGACTGTGGTTCATGAACCGGTACAGCCTCTATACCCACAAGGCCTACGGAATCAGTCTCTCCTTCCTCGACGCCCAGCGCCATGAGACGCGCCGGATCGTCGCAAGCCAGGCCTGGCGCAATGCCAGCGGCAAGGGCTGGACCTTCAAGGACGGACGCGATTACCGCTTCGATCTCGACTCCGGCGAGATCGTCGCAAATTCGCCCTTCAAACTTGAGTCCTTTCCGAAGATCTCGGACGACCCCGCACTCATGCTGCTGATTGACCGCAAGCCGATCGACCTGTCCTTCTGGGAGCTCCGCCGCCTGATCGGTTATCTGCGCTCAGTCAACAGCGCCAAGGCCGTGCCCTACGAAGTGCGCTATTTTGGCCTGCTCGCCGACACCCTCGCCCCCCTGATCGTCATCGGCCTCTCCGTCCCGTTCGCCGTCTCCGGCGTGCGCGTGAACCCCGCCGTCGGCATCTCGAAATCGATCGGCCTGTTCGCCCTGTATTACCTCCTCGCCCAGCTGGGAGGCACACTGGCCGCCAAGGGAGTGATCACTCCGGAATGGGGTGCCTGGCTGCCCAGCCTCGGCATGAGCGGTGTCGCCCTGTGGTTTTTCGCGCGCTTGCGCTAGCCCCCCCGACGGCCCCCCTTCGGCCCACGCCGCAGGGCAGAGCTTTATCATTAGCTCATTGGTAATTTTAATTTGTTTATCCGATTACGAACAATCGTTAATCTCTTTAAATAAGACGATTCCAAGATTTTTCCTTTATAATACTGCCGAGCTAAGGAATTCGCTTGCAAATACTCTACTCCATCAATGTAGATTAAACCCATGAAGCTCTCCAAGAAAGGCGAATACGCGCTCCGCGCCTTGATCGATCTTGGAATTGCCGCCTCGGTTGGACGCGAACTCGTCCGCGTCTCGGAAATCGCCGAAAAGGAGAAGATGTCCGTGAAGTTCCTGGAGCAGGTCATGCTCCAGCTCAGGGAGGCCGGTTTCGTCGAAAGTGAGCGCGGAAAATTCGGAGGGTACCGGCTCGCCCGTCCTGCCGCCCAGATCTTCATGGGGGAGATCGTTCGTCTGATCGACGGTCCTCTCGCTCCGATCGGGTGCGTCTCCCAGACCGCGTACGCGCCGTGCTCCTGCCCGGACGAGGCGCACTGCGGACTACGCATGGTGATGCTCGACGTTCGCAATGCGATCGCGGGCATCCTCGACCGCTACTCACTGGCACAAGTCGTCGAGGTCACCACTCGGAAGCTCCGCCGCGACAGCAAGCCCCTCCCTTTTTCCCGCCCCGTCCCCAGGGGGCTCTCGTCGGAATCCCGATCCCGCCGGCTGCACGACGGAATCCTCGATGAACTTCAAGAGGAGTATTCCATATGACTTCCTTGATCGGACTCCAGCGGCACGCCCTGACAGCGGCCTGCCTCCTCGCCTTCGTCGGCACGCTTTTTTCTGCGCGCCCCCTCAGGGCTGCCAACCAGGTTCTTCGCATCGGCTATTTCCCCAACGTCACCCACGCCCAAGGTCTGATCGGCGCACAGACTTCCCGCCTGGGCCACGGCTGGTTCGAACAGCGTCTCGGCCAGGATGTCGCCGTTCAATGGTTCCCCTTCAATGCCGGTCCCAGTGCGATGGAGGCCCTGCTCGCCGGCTCCATCGACATGACCTATGTCGGGCCCAATCCGGCCCTGAACGTGTACATCCGCTCCGCGGGCGACGAGATCCGTGTGATGGCCGGAGCTGCCGAAGGCGGCGCCGCCCTCGTCCTCCGCAAAGACGCGGGCATCGATTCACCGGCCGGATTCCGAGGCCGGCGCATCGCAACGCCTCAGCTCGGCAACACTCAGGACGTCGCCGCACGCGCCTGGTTCAAGGCCCACGGATTCCGGGTCACGCTCACTGGCGGCGACCTGCAGGTCATCCCCACCGCAAACCCCGATCAGCTTTCCCTCTTCACCCAGGGCAGGCTCGACGGCGTCTGGACGGTCGAGCCCTGGGTCTCCCGCCTCCAGCTCGAAGCGGGAGGCGTCGTGTATTTGGAACAAAAGGACGCCGTCACCACGGTGCTCGTCTCAGGCGTCAAAGCCCTTAGACAGAAACCTGAGCTTGTCGCAAAATTCGTCGCAGCCCACCGCGAACTCACCGCGTGGATCAACGCCCATCCCTCCGAGGCGCGCGAACTGGTCAGGGCCGGACTCTCGGCCGAAACCAAACGGGAGATCTCCGCCTCACTCGTCGCTTCGGCGTGGACGAGACTCACCTTCACCGATTCCGTTTCGGCCGGACGCTTCGAGGCGCTCGTCCGCGACGCACAATCCGTCGGTTTCCTCCGCAACGCGATCCCCCTCGATCGCCTCTTCAGCCAAATGCAATGACACTCGAATCGGAGCTGACAAACGAGGCACCCTCGAAGCTCTCGGTCAGGCGCATCTCCAAGCGCTTCGCCTCGAGAGGCGGTGCGGTGCATGCGCTCGACGACGTGTCGCTCGACGTGAACGAGGGCGAGTTTGTCTGCCTTGTCGGCCCGTCCGGATGCGGAAAATCCACGCTGCTCAACATGATCGCCGGCCTCGAACTCCCCGACGAGGGCGAGGTGCTGTCCGACGGTCATCGCGTGAACGCCCCTGGGCGCGACCGCATGGTCATGTTCCAGGAGTCCGCGCTTTTCCCCTGGCTCGACGTCCTCGGGAACGTGCTCTTCGGACTGCGCCTCAAGCCCGGCCTCACCACGGCCGAGCGCCTCGACGTCGCGCGGTTCTATCTGCAGTTGGTGGGCCTGGAACGATTCAGCCACTCCTACGTACATGAGCTCTCCGGGGGCATGAAGCAGCGTGTCGCCCTCGCCCGCGCCCTCGCACCCAATCCGCGCGTTCTCCTCATGGACGAACCCTTCGCGGCGCTCGACGCCCTGACTCGCGAGCAGCTGTACGGTGACCTCCAGCGCATCTGGGCCGATCGGCGCAAAACCATCGTCTTCGTCACCCACAACGTCCGCGAAGCCGTCTGCCTGGGAGACCGGGTCGTCCTCTTTTCGCCGCACCCGGGTCGCATCCGCGAGCAATACCGGATCGATCTCCCACGCCCCAGGGACATCAATAGCGTCAGTCTTGCGGCGCACGCGTCCGAGATCATGGTCGCCCTCAAGAGCCACGTCCGCGACGCCAACGGGGAGGCTTCCGAATGAAACGCTTCACCCGCGCATTCGCCTTCTTCGCTCTGCTCGTGGGGGCCTGGCAGCTCGTCTTCGTGGCCCGGTTCTGGTCGCCCGTCCTCGTTCCCTCCCCCGCTAGCGTCGCGCGCTATCTCGAAGGGGCGATCATCGACGGCACCCTGCTCAGCGCCACGATGGTCACGATGAAGCGTCTGACCGTCGGCTACATCTTCGGCATCCTCCTGGGCCTGCCACTCGGCCTGCTCACCGCCCGCTTCAAGGTCGTCGGCGACACGCTCGGCCTCATCGCCCTGGGCCTCCAAACCCTCCCGAGCGTGTGCTGGGTGCCCCTTTCCCTGCTCTGGTTCGGTCAGACCGAGACCGCAATGTTCTTCGTCGTCATCATGGGAACCCTCTGGTCGGTCATCATCGCCACGGAAAATGGCGTCCGCAACGTCCCACCCATCTTCGCACGCGCCGCTCGAACCATGGGTTCCAACGGCCTCCACATTTGGACCCATGTCATGCTCCCTGCTTCGTTGCCCTTCGTCGTCTCCGGAATGAAACAGGGCTGGGCCTTCGCCTGGCGGTCGCTCATGGCCGCCGAAATCTATGTGACCATCCTAAGCGGTTTCGGTCTCGGCCACCTCCTGCACTACGGACGCGAGTTGAACGCCATGGAGCAGGTCATCGGCATCATGTTCGTGATCATCGTCATCGGCCTGCTTGCGGACAAGATCCTGTTCTCCCCATGGGAACGTTTCCTTCACCGTCGCTGGGGCACCGAAAAAGCCTGAACACGAGTCATCACACGCAGCCTTTCCCTGAAACATCACACAGTAATCCAACCATCGAAAACAATACAGTTCCCACTCCAAATCCCATGAAGATCCATAACGACATCACTGAAACCATCGGCAATACCCCCCTCGTACGCCTGAACCGCACGGCTAAGGAACACGGCGCCCTCGCCGACGTCGTCCTCAAACTCGAGTTCTTCAATCCCCTCTCGAGCGTGAAGGACCGCATCGGCTTCGCCATGATCGACGACGCCCTCCGCTCGGGTCGCATCAATCAGGATACAGTGCTGATCGAACCGACCTCCGGCAACACCGGCATCGCCCTCGCGTTCGTCGCGGCGGCCAAGGGCCTGAAGCTCATCCTGACCATGCCCGAGACCATGAGCATGGAGCGCCGCAAGCTCCTCAAGGTCCTCGGCGCCCGCCTCATCCTGACCGAGGGGCCCAAGGGCATGAAGGGGGCAATCGCCAAGGCCGAGGAACTCTCCGCGAAGATTCCCAACAGCGCCATTCTTCAGCAGTTCGCGAATCCGTCCAACCCCGAGATCCACCGCCGCACGACTGCCGAGGAGATCTGGCGCGACACCGACGGCAAGGTCGACTTCGTCGTCTCGGGCATCGGCACCGGCGGTACCATCACTGGCGTCGGCGAGGTGCTCAAGGCCCGCAAACCCGACGTGAAGATCATCGCCGTCGAGCCCGATGGCTCACCCGTGCTCTCCGGCGGCCAGCCCGGCCCCCACAAGCTCCAGGGTCTCGGCGCCGGCTTCGTGCCGCCCGTGCTCAACACCAAGATCTACGACGAGGTCATCCGCGTTAAGGAGGCCGATTCCGCCCCCATCTCCAAGCAGGTCACCCTCCAGGATGGCATCCCCGTCGGCATCTCCTCCGGCGCCGCCATCTGGGCCGCCCTGCAACTCGCAAAACGTCCCGAAAACGCCGGCAAGCTGATCGTCGCCATCATCCCCTCGAGCGCCGAGCGCTACCTGTCCACCTGGCTCTTCGCCGACATCAACACGGAAAGCGATTCCGTGGACGACCTCATCCCGGCTGCCAAATAAGCCCGGTCACTGCCGACTTTGCGTCGGCGCCGTGACATCCAACGCCCGGCGCTCTCGGCCGGGCGTCTGTTTTTCAAAGGCCCAATCCGGGCGATCGGTTCACTCGGGAAAATGTCGCTGTGCTTCGCACCCGACATTACCCGGTCATTCCGGAGGCCAGGTTTCCGCCCTATTCAACTGCCGACATCAGGCGGTTGAAAGCCGACGCATGCGGAACGCCGCCGCGCCATCGTGCCCCGCCTCCCAGGGATGGCTGACCACGGCGTCTTCACGGGTAAATTCCGCACCATGTCGTTTGAGAAAGGCATCGACGACTCCCTCGTTTTCGTCCCGGTCGACGCTGCAGGTCGAATACACCAGCCTTCCGCCCCGTTCCACGCGGCAGGCGGCGGCCTCGAGAAGGCGAAGCTGATTCTTCGCATGCTTGGAAATATCCGTCTCCTCAAGGCGCTCCTTCACGTCCACCCGGTGCCGCATGACGCCCGTATTGGAACACGGCACGTCGATCAACACCGCGTCATAACGCTGGGGCAGGCCACGCTCCACCAGCGCCGCATCCAGGCCATTGCCCAGGTCCGCTGAAAGGATTGTGCACTCGACGCCACGCACTCGGCTCAGATTTTCGATCAAACGGTCCTGGCGTTCCCCGGGAAGATCCACCGCCACGATCCGCCCGCTGCCCATTCGATCGGCCATCATCACGCTCTTGCCTCCCGGCGCTGCGCACAGGTCGAGCACGGTTTCTCCGGCTTTCGCATCGAGCAATCCCACGGCCAAGCGGGTCGACGGATCCTGGATGTAGAGCCGCCCTTCCGCGATCAGGGTCTCGATCTCGCTCCAATGCCCCGGCTCCGGAGTGTAAAAGCCCGACCACGCCGTCGGCTTCAGCCAGCCAGGCGCCGGATCTCCCTCCGGTCCGCGCCAGCGCACCGATACCAGCCCCGGAGTCTGGTTCCATTCCAGGAGCTGCCGCGTCGCCGCCGCCCCAAAACTCGCCTGCCAGCGGCGCACGAGCCATTCGGGATGCGAAAAATATTCGGCCAACCGGTGCGAGGGCGCCAGCATCGGCGGCAGCGGCTCGGCAAGGATGTCTTCGGACAGCCTTCTCAACACCGCATTCACCATGCCCGACTCGGCCGGCGCTATGAGCCGCTTCGATTGATCCACCGCGTGGTGCACGATTTTCGCCGCCAGGCCTTCCTCCACCGGCTGCACCGCCAGCCCTTCAATCAATTCAAATCCCGCAACCAGCAATACCGCCACCACCAACTCCCGCGGGCGTTTCGACACACGCCTGCCCAACAGCCTCTCAAGTCTCAGGTGGTGGCGGACCACGCCATAAACAAGGTGTTGCACCCGGGCGCGTTCCGCACCGCCCACCCCCGGAGGCAGGTGATCCATCAATTCGTCGATCCGCGTCTGCGCCTCAAGCCACCGCCGAATGCGGTCCGCCGACAAAGTCCATGGTGTTAATGTCCGCGTTGGCGGGTTTTTTGCAGTCGAGGTCATGCGATGGGACTCATACTCAGTTTGACAAGCTTCGGCATTATCCGCTCAACTTGTCGTTTCTGGCCAATCATATCGCAACCATGAATTCCGAAGCCGTCTCCGCGCTCATCGCCAAAAACCCGTCGCTCAAGACATCCAAAGCCAAACTCGAGGCCATGGTCCCCGGCGCTTATGTGATGCACAAGAGCTGGGGGTTCGGCCGCATCAAGGCCTTCAACGAGGGCGCGCAGCGTCTGATCATCGATTTCGAAGGCAAGAAAGATCACCCCATGGATCCCGCCTTCTGCGCGACCACCATGGAAATCCTCCCCGACAAGCATCTGCTCGTCCTCAAGGAGACCCACACCGAGCGAATCAACAAGCTGATCGCCGAAGACCCCGCCCAACTCGTCGTCGACGCCCTCGGAGCCTATCCGAATAACGCCACCACCGCCATCGACCTCGAGATCACCCTCGCCCAGGTCATCGGCGAGGACAAATTCAAGAAATGGTGGTCCTCCGCCAAGAAGATCATCGCCAAGGACCCCCGCATCGCCGTCCCAGAAAAGAAGACAGAGTGCTATATCCTCCGCGACGAGCCCGTCTCCGCCGAGAGCGAGTTGCTCGAGCAGTTCAACTCCACCCGCTCCGCCCGCAGGCGCATCCTCATCGCCGACCAGCTGCTTCCCTCCATCGTGAAGAAGGAGATCCTGGCCCCCGACTACAGCGGCGTCCTCAAGGGCGTCGCCGACGCGGTCAAGGATAGCAATCAGATCGACGCCTCCGAGCGCGTCTATGGCGCCTACATCCGCGACCAGCTCGCCAAGGCCCTCGACACCGATCCGTCCACGCTCGAGCCCTCTCAGACTACCCTCGTCGCCGACGCCCGCGACCTTCCCGCGATCTCCGAGAAGATCCCCGTACAGTTCCAACGCCGTTTCCTCGACCTCGTCCGCCTGGCACACCCCATCGAGTACCGCGATCTGCTCTTCTCGCTGCTCAAGACTTCCCAGGGCAAGTTCACGACCGAAGTGATCAATTTCCTCGTCGAAGACGGCTGCTCTACCGAGCTCGCCGCCACCCTCCAGCGCTGGCAGACTGAACAGAATCTCCGCGCCCCAGTGCTGCTCTGGATCGTCAAGAACCGCTCCTCAAAGAAGTTCGCGAAACTCGTCCAGGAACTCATCTCCCCCCGCCTGTTGAGCGCCATCTTCTTTGCGATCGATTACGAGGCCCTCCAGGCCGCCAGCGCCCGGCGCATCCCGCTCGCCGATGTGCTCAGCGACGATCACGATCTCATCCCCGACCTCCTGGCCACGGCCGACGCCGAAACCGCGCGCGATCTCGCCAACGCCCTTATGCTCAACCAGGGCTTCGAGGAACTCACCAAGAAGTCCCTGCTTGCCCGCTTCATCAAGATCTTCCCCTCCATCCAGTCGCTCGTCGCCGGCGAGGCCGAGACCCGCGAAGAGCAGCTCGTGGTCTCCCGCGCCAGTTACGATCGGAAACGCACCGAGTACGATCTGATCATCACTAAGAAGATCCCCGAGAACTCCAAGGCGATCGCCGCCGCCCGCGAGCATGGTGACCTGCGCGAGAACTCCGAGTACAAGATGGCCAAGCAGGACCAGCAGGTCCTCATGGCCCAGAAATCGAATCTCGAGAAGGAGCTCTCGCACGCCCGGATCACCGATTTCAAGGACAGCGCGCTCGACCAAGTCGGTATCGGCAGCGTGGTCGTCGTCAGCAACGACGCCGGCACCTCCGCCACCTACACCATCCTCGGCGCCTGGGACAGCGATCCCGCCAAGCACATCATCTCCTACAAGACCCCGCTCGGCCAAAACCTCCTGGGTAAAAAGAAGGGCGATCGCGTGAACGTGCGCACCGCTAACACCGAGGAGAGTTTTCAGGTCGACTCCATTTCCCGATACATCGACCTCCAGGGATAAGTCACCGGCGCGGCCTTCGAGCCGCGCCTTTTTGTGTTCGGGGGCGGCGAAACCTGCGTTGTCGTTTCCCCCCTCCCGCTCCTCTTCTCACCGCGTATCTCCGAATCCCCCTCGCGCTCAGCCCAGGATGATTCTGCTTCTGCTCAAAGGCTTCGTGATCGGATTCGCCGTCGCTGCGCCCATCGGCCCAGTCGGCCTGCTCTGTATCCGCCGCTCCATCGCAGACGGACGGCTGGTGGGCTTCATCACCGGCCTCGGCGCCGCAGTCGCCGACGCCACAATGGCCGTGATCGCGGCTTTCGGAGTCAAATCCATCATCGATTTCCTGCTCGGTCATCGAACGATCTTCGAATTTGCAGGAGGCGTCATCCTGGTCTTCATGGGCATCGCGGCCATGCGCGTCCGCCCTCCGGCCAAGGCCGCCGGCCCAATCCACGCACCGAACTTCACCCGGGCCTTTTTCTCGACAATCGCGCTCACGTTCGCGAATCCCGTCACGATCTTTTCCCTGCTCGGCATCTTCACCGCCTTCGGCGTGTCCCTGCGAACAGAGGGCTGGGTCGAGCCCAGCTGGCTCGTCGCTGGCGTATTCCTCGGCTCCACCGCCTGGTGGCTCGTGCTGAGTTTCTTCGCCGATTGGTTCGGCAGAAAGCTCAATTCAAAGCTGCTGCGGACAATCAATATCGCCACGGGCGTGCTCCTGCTGTTGTTCGGTATTTACCAATTGGGCTCCGGTATCGTCCGCATCGGCGGCTAGGTAGAACCCCCGGTTGCACCCGACCGGGCCGGATCCGATAGTCGCGATCGTCAGGCCCCCCGACGTGAGCGCAGTCCTCCCCTGACGCGCGCCGTCGCCGCCCCCCCCGGAAAGCACGGTCATGTCCCCCACCATGCGCAGGCAGCCCCTCTTCTCCGAAGCTCCGTCACTGCCGGCCGATTCACGTCCGAACCCGGCGTATCTGCTCACCTCGCACGCCCCCCACCGCGGAATTTTGCCTCCATGACTGTCGATCAGAGAGTCTGGACGCAAGCCTCTGGCTGGAGCACCCCCGCCACGCCACTCTCGCGCGATGCCTCGATGGTCCTGCTGTTCGGCTCGACTGCGGCCCTGCAGTCCCCGGAGCTCATCGCTTCGCTCACCGTCGATTATCCGCAGGCCCTCTTTTTCGGCTCTTCGACCGCCGGAGAGATCGCCGGCACCCGCGTTCTCGACCATTCCCTGATCGCAACCGCCCTCTCATTCTCCCACACCGCCGTGCGCTCGGCCCTCGTGCCCTTGTCGGAATGCCCGAACAGCCGCCAGGCGGGCGAGTCTCTCGCTCGCCAGCTCCCCCCCTCCTGGGAACTCCCGGGGAGTCCCGCGCCCCTCACCCATGTGCTCGTGCTCTCGGACGGGCTCCAGGTCAATGGGAGCGAACTCGTGAACGGCATCACCCAGGCGCTTCCCAAGGGCGTGACGCTCACAGGCGGTCTCGCCGGCGACGGCGATGCCTTTCGGACGACGGTCGTGCTCTGCGGCGCGCACGCCCAATCCGGCGTCGTCGCCGCCGTGGGATTTTATGGCAATCGATTGCGCGTGGGTTTTGCTTCGCAGGGAGGTTGGGACCCCTTCGGGCCCGAACGTCTGATCACGCGCTCTGCGGGCAACGTCTTGCGCGAGCTCGACGGAATGTCCGCGCTGGCCCTCTACAAGCAGTACCTGGGCGAACACTCCAAAGCGCTTCCCTCCACCGGTCTTTTGTTCCCGCTGAGCATCCGCGAGCCCGATAGCGATGCCGCTCCGGTGGTCCGGACCATCCTCGCGATCGACGAGAACGACCAGAGCATGACCTTTGCAGGCGACGTTCCTGAGGGCAGCTACGCCCGCCTCATGAAGGCCAATTTCGAGCGTCTTATCGATGGAGCCGTCGGGGCCGCTCGTACGAGTCAGGCTGCCATCGGTGCAGCATCCCCCGAATTCGCGCTGCTCATCAGTTGCGTGGGGCGAAGACTCGTGCTGCGGCAGCGCGTCGAGGATGAAGTCGAGGGTGTCCGGGATATCTTCGGCAGCCGCTGTCCGCTCGCGGGCTTCTACTCCTACGGTGAGATCTCCCCGTTCGCTCCCGGCGCTCGCTGCGAGTTGCACAACCAGACCATGACCATCACGACCTTCCAGGAAATCTGACTCGTCCATGCACAGTCTTCTCAAAAGGCAGCTTCGCCGCACATTCGGAGATTCCCTCGAGATTCCACCCGAATGGCAGTCTTTCGTGGCCATGGTGGACGAGGCTTATCAGGCCTTTGACACGGACAGGGTGATGATCGAACGCTCGCTTGAGCTCAGTTCGCAGGAGCTGATGAGGGCCAACTCCGAGATGCGGGCCGTCTTCCAGGCCATTCCCGATTTGCTGTTCCGCATCGACCACTCGGGCCTGATCCTCTCGCTGAAGACCGGCGCCAGCGAGGACCCGGCGAATACCACCGATCACCTGCTCGGACACCACATCCAGGATTTTGCCTCCGGCGCTATGGGCGACCGCTTCGACACGGCTATCCAAAGGGTCATCGAAGATCGCCGGCTCGTCAGCCTCGAATACGAACTGCGCATTGGTGGCCGGATGCAAAACTACGAGGCGCGCCTGATGCCTGCACCCCAGCAGCAGATCATCGTCATCATCCGAAACATGACCGAGCGCTTCAGGGCCGAACAGCTCAAGCAGGGTCAAAAGCAGGCCCTCGAGATGATCGCCTCAGGGGCCGATTTGGATGCGGTGCTCAATCTGCTGGCCCGCCTGCCGGAAACTCAATTTTCGGAGATCGCCACCGCGGTTTACCTCGCAGAATCCGCCCCTCCTCAGCTCCGGTTCTGCGCGGGCTCGGGCCTCGCCCCAGATTTTGTCTCCGAGATGAACGTCGTGCCCATCCAGGACGGCGCCGGATGCTGCGGCACCGCCGCGTTTCGCAACCTGCCCGTGTTCGTCGCGGACATCGCGGACGATCCCCTCTGGAATTCAAATCGGGAGGTCCTCCTATCGCATGGGTTCAAATCGGTCTGGTCGCTCCCCATCCGCTCCCAATCCGGTCGCGTGCTCGGCACCTTCGCACTCTACCACCGCCTGCGCTTCGTGCCGGACGAAAGCCAACGGGGCATGGTCGAGGTGCTGGCCCACATCGCCGGCATCGCGATCGAACGCAAACACTCCGAACAGGCGCTCCGCTCCGCCGAAGAAAAATACAGGGCCATCGTCGAAAATGCCCTCGAGGGCATCTTCCAGTGCGCTCCGGACGGACGGATCCTCGAGGCAAACCCCGCCTTCGCCACGATGCTCGGGATCCCCTCTGCCCAAGCCCCCGCCCTCGCCGGAGATAGCCTCCGCATGCAGGCTTTCATCGAACCGGCAAGTTACGACGAATTCACCCGTTCCATCGAACGCGATGGCTTTGTGAAACGTTTCGAAACCCGCATGGTGCGCCCAGGGGGAAACGTTTTCTGGCTCTCGCTCAACGCTCGGCTCGTCCGAGACGCCGAGGGAACCGTCCGGTACTACGAAGGCATCGCCGAGGACATCACCGAGCGCCGGAAACTCGAGGAACGGTTCCTCCAGGCGCAGAAGATGGACGCCTTCGGCCGACTCGCCGGGGGCGTCGCCCACGACTTCAATAATCTGCTCACGGTGATCACGGGAAACCTCACCCTTGTCACCCATTCGCTCGCCCAGCACGAAGATCCCAAGCCTCTGCTGGGAGAAATCGCCGGGGCTGCCGAACGCGCCGCCCAGCTCACCCGGCAGCTCCTCACCTTCAGTCGCCGCCGACCGGTGCATATCCGCGACATCGATCTCAACGAGACCGTGGCCGGCATGACCAAGATGCTCCATCGGCTGATCGGTGAGCATATTTTCCTGGAAACGTTCTATGCCGCGGGCGGCGCACACGTACGGGCCGACCCTGGAATGATGGAGCAGGCAGTCATGAATCTGGCCGTGAATTCCAGGGACGCCATGCCGGGCGGCGGACGGCTCCGGGTCCAGACCAGCCAGGTGCTGCTCACCAATGAAGATGTGCGGGAGAGGCCCGGCGCCAAGGCCGGCGCAATGATTTGTCTCCGAGTCTCCGATACGGGCGGCGGGATTCAACCCGAGCACATGCCCCACATCTTCGAGCCGTTCTACACCACAAAGGAGAGCGGCAAGGGCACGGGACTCGGCCTCGCCACCGTTTTCGGCATCATCGAACAACACGGCGGCTGGATCGAGGTGGACAGCACTCCCGGCCAGGGCACCACGTTCCGCCTCTATATTCCCTCCACCGACGCCCGCCTGCCCTCCACACCCGCCCGCCCCAGCCAGACCCACCTCGGCACTGCCGAGCTCAGGGGCACCGAAACGATCCTCATCGTCGAAGACGATGCCCATGTGCGCACACTCATCGAACGTCTCCTCGGCACCCACGGCTATCGCGTCGTCTCCGCAAACAACGGTCCCGAGGCCCTCGATGCCTGGGAATCCCACAAGGCCGACATTCGCCTCGTGATCACCGACATGGTGATGCCCGCCGGCATGACCGGGCGTGAACTCGTCAAGCGGCTCCGCATCGACCGTCCTGGGATTCCCGTCCTCTACTGCTCCGGTTATAGCGACCTGGCCCCGCATCAGGAAGGATGGCTGGAGCGCGGGGACGCCTTCTTGGAAAAACCCGTCGAGATGGCGCGTCTGCTGCGTCAGCTGAGGATCAGCCTCGGCACGCACTGAAATCGGTGCCAGCCACTCAGGAGTTGTGCTCTCCCCCGCCTCCTGTTTCCTCAACGCCCATACGCGTGAACGCATCCTGGGACATATTCAAGAGCCTGTCAGATCCGACCCGCCTCCGGCTGCTGGTTCTGCTTTCGAAGGAGGAACTCTCGGTGGCTGAGCTCCAGGAGGTTCTCTCAATGGCTCAGTCGCGCATCTCGTCGCAGCTCGCCGTGCTCCGTCAGGCCGGGCTCGTACACGACCGCCGCGAGGGGAAGAAGGCCTTCTATTCGATGCGCGAGGACATGCCCGTCCAGCAACGCTCCCTCGTGCGCGCCGCAGTCGAGTCCGTCGCCGACCTGCCCGACGTCGTCGAGGACTCCGAAAACCTCGCGCGCATCCTCCTGAAGCGACGCCGTCAGGCTGAGGATTATTTCAATCTGATCGCGGGGAAGCTGGGCCGGGGCTACTGCCCGGGCCGCTCCTGGGAGTCGATCGGACACCTCGCGCTACGGCTCGTGCCCCGGATCTCCGTGGCCGACCTCGGCGCCGGCGAAGGCATGATTTCCCAGCTCCTCGCCCGCCGGGCCCAGCAGGTCTGGTGCATCGACAACTCCCCGCGCATGGTCGAGGTCGGCACCGAGCTGGCCAGGAAAAACGGCCTCGCGAACCTGACCTACAAGCTCGGCGACATCGAGGCCGTGCCCCTGCCCGACCGTTCCGTCGACCTCGCCATTCTCAGCCAGGCCCTGCATCACGCCCAGCACCCCCAGCGAGCCGTCCAGGAAGCCCACCGCATCCTTAAGCCCGGCGGGGAGCTGCTCGTCCTCGACCTCAAGGAGCACGATTTCGAACGCGCCCGTGAGCTCTATGCCGACGTCTGGCTCGGCTTCAGGGAAAGCGTGCTCCACGGTTTCCTCAAGAAAGCCGGCTTCCAGAAGGTCGACGTCACCATCGTCGCCCGGGAGCCCACCGAACCGTTTTTCGAGACCCTGCTCGCCTCGGGTGTGAAATAGGCCCCCCGGGCCGGGTCAGACGACCCGGGTCCAGATCACCTTGAGGTACCGGCTGTCGAGACAGTTCGAATACACCGGATGGTCTCCCCCTGCGCCCGTGCGGTCGATGATCTGCAGGCGCCGGTTCAGGCGATGCGCCGCCTTGATGACGTGCTGCTCGAAGTCCTCAAGCGACACCAGTCCCGAGCACGAACAGGTGACGAACAGGCCGCCTGGCTTCACCAGGCTGATTGCAAGCTGGTTGAGATCCTCGTATTTGCGGCGCCCCTCGGCCGCCCCCTCCGGCTCGCGGGTGAGCACGAACTTTGGGGGATCGAGCAGCACCGCATCCCACTGCTCTCCGTTTTTCTGCATCTGGCGCGCATAGGCGAATGCGTCCGCGTGCACCCAGCGCAGCCGAGCCGGGGAAATCTGGTTGAGGTTCGCATTCCTGCGAGCCTGCGCGATGGCCTTCTCGTCGAGATCGACACCGGTCACCTCCTCCGCCGCGCCGCGCTGGGCGGCCGCGATCGCGAATCCGCCCGTGTAGCAGCACAGGTCTAGCACGCGCTGCCCCTTCACGAACTCGGCGAAACGATGGCGATTGTCGCGCTGATCGCAGAAAAAGCCGGTTTTGTGCCCCGCCACGAAATCGACCTCGTAACGCACATCGTGCTCCCTCACCCGAATCTTCGGGGGCGCCGCAGCCACGATCTCCTTCACGAGCGACGGCTTCATCCCCTCCAGGCTGCCCAGATCGTGGTCGACATGGATGTGCGCCGTCTTCGTGCCCGCCAGCTCATGAAGCAGCGGGAGCCATGCGGGGAGTCGCTGGAATATTCCCAAGCTGTAGACTTCGCAGAAGAGCACTTCCCCGTAGCGGTCAATCGTCAGCCCGCTGAGCCCATCACCATCCGAATTCACCAGCCGGTACGCATCGGTGAAACGATCCAGCGCAAGCACCTCCCGCCTCAACGCCACGGCCCTTCGGATGGCCTTCTCGAAATAGTCCTCGCCCACAGGCTCGGCCGAGTGACACACCACACGCAACGGGATCTTGGCCCGCGGATTGTAGAGACCCGCTCCGACCCGTTTGCCCGCCTTGTCATAAACGGACACCCAGTCGCCAGGCCTGGCCCCCTGCGACACCTCGCCGAGCATGCGCGGAAAGACCGCCGGCTGAAAGGTATAGAATTTCAACTGAGCCCAGGGGCGCTCCCATGTGGAGCGGTCGGAGGTCTGCGGAAGTTCGGACATGCGCACCGTGTTTACCGGCGCGCCCTCCGTAGGCAATGGAAGAGATCGTGCACAAGAGCCTCCCCCACGGACCGCCCCCCTTTGCTCCCGCAGCTTCGCATTGCCGCACGCGCCGGTGTTGTGTACCGATTCCCCACTTCCTCCGCGACCGGACCCGATCGCCCGCATCATGCGCTTCCCATTTCGATACCTGTTCGCCGGATTAGCCGCGACGATCTCGGTCAGCACCTCGGAACCCCTGGATTACTCAGGCCGGGTCCTGCTGTTCTCGAGGCCCGATTTTCGCGGACAATGCCTCATCGTTTCAGCGGGGTCGGCCCTGCGTGACTTGGCTGGACTGAACGACGCGGAAGGAAATCACTGGGAAGATCGCGTCGCCTCCGTGCGCATCGAGGGAAATGCGATCCTTGTGCTCTTCTCGAAACCTCGATTCCTGGGCTCTCAACTCGAGCTGCGCACGACCGTACGGAATCTTGGTGAACTGCCCCGTGGGCAAAACGGAACATGGCTTCGCCAAGCGTCCTCCCTTCGCGTCCTTGCAGAAAATCCATCGCGGAGCGCCGCGGCAGTGTACACGCCCCCTGAGGCCACACAGGCCATCATCGCAGCCTACAGGGACCTCCTCGGGCGCGATCCAGACTACGCAAGCCTGCAATACTACCGCTCGCGCCTCATCGATGACGGATGGTCTTCCGATCGACTGCGGGAGGTGCTTCGAGGGAGTTCCGAGTATCGCCAGCGGGACGTCACCGCCCTTGTCGACCGCGCCTACCGGTCGGAGACGGGACACTTGCCCGATCCCGCCGCGCGAAAAACCTGCATCCAGCTCATCACTACGCACGACTGGACGGCGAGTGAACTGCGCCGGGAACTCCGGAGCAGCAAAGAGGCCAGGCTTTCCCGCGCCCGCGAGGAGGTTCGGAATGCCTATAGGGCCGTGCTCGAGCGCGAGCCCGACCCCGCCGGCCTCGCTCGTTACGAATCGCGTCTGCTGGACGGGTGGACGCTGCATCAACTCAGGGAACACCTGATGCGGAGCGCCGAATACAAGCGCCTGCACGCCACCTCTGAGCCACCATCGAATCGCTCAGGCCTTGTTTCGCCCAAATAGCAGGCGCAGCGAATTCAGACACACGACGACCGTGCTGCCCTCGTGTGCTGTCACACCCACGGCCAGCGACACGATTCCGGTGATCGACGCGAAGGCCATGATCAGCACCACGCCCAGCGAGATCGTCAGATTTTGGCGGATCACCACCTTCGCCCGTCGGCTCAGCCGATGCGCCGCGAGAAAATTCTCGATCCGGTCGTGCATCAAAATCACCTCGGCCTGCTCGAGCGCCGCGTCGCTGCCGCGCGCTCCCATCGCGACGCTCACGTCCGCCGCCGCAAGGCAGGGGGCATCGTTGACGCCGTCGCCCACCATCGCAACCCGCAGCCCCGTTCCGCGCAGCTCCTGGATCGCCCCAACCTTCTCCTCGGGCGAGAGCCCCGCCCGCACTTCGTCGAGACCGAGTTGCACCGCGACAGCCTCGGCGGCGTGACGGCGGTCACCCGTCAGCATCACAGTTCGCACCCCGAGGCGGTGAAGTTCAGCAAGCACGCTCTTCGACTCCTCGCGAATCTGATCCTGAAGCAGGACGCGGCCGACGAGATCCTTTCCGATCACCCAGACTTCGCTGAGTTCGGGCGCGGCGGGCGGAAGCTCCCTGGCCCATTTGGACAGGGGGCCCGACTCGAGCAATTCCCGCCGCCCAAGGAGCACGGTCGCCCCGTCGTGCCGTCCCAGCAGTCCCTTGCCGGTCAGCGACTGAAAATCGTCGATGTCGACTGCCTTCAGCCCCTCTGCTCGCGCATGGCGCACGATCGCGCGGGCGAGCGGGTGCTGCGATTTCGACTCCAACGCATACGCAAGCTCCATCACCTGACGCTCTCGTCCCTCGGGGAAACTCTCGCAGCGAACCACGCTGAGCTCCCCCGTGGTGAGCGTGCCTGTCTTGTCGAGGGCGACAACCTTGACCTCGGCCAGCTTTTCAATCGCCGCCCCGCCGCGGAACAACACACCATGCCGCGCGCCCCAGGCGATCGCCGCCAGGATCGCGGACGGAATCGAAAGCACCAGCGCGCAGGGACTCATCACGACCAGAAGCGTCATGGCGCGGTAGAACGCCGACCGAACTCCGTCCACGTTGTCGAACGGGGGAAGATGGAAGCCCAGCCACCACACGAAGAACATCACCGCGCACAATCCGAGCACGAGGACGCTGTAGCCCGCACCAAAACGGTCCGTGAAACGTTCGCTCGGCGCGCGCAGTTTCTGGGCAGTCTGGATCAGACGGATGATCTTCTGCAGGGTGCTCTCAGAGGGCAGCCGGGAAACCCGGTATTCGACGACACCCCACAAGTTCAACGTTCCGCTGAACACCTCGTCGCCAGTGTCCTTCTCCACCGGCACCGCCTCCCCGGTCAATGCGGACTCGTCGCTCGCGCTCCGCCCCTGGACCACGGTCCCGTCCGCGGCGAACGCGTCGCCCGGTTTCGCCCGCACCAGCTGGCCCACGCGGAGCTGCTCGACCGGAACTTCGCGCTCGGTACCGTCGTCCTCCACCAGCGTCGCCACCTTCGGCGCCGACTTGAGCAGCGCGCTTACTTCGCGATGGGTGCGATCCAGCGCATACTCCTCCATCGCGCCCGACGCCGAAAACAGGAACAACAGCAGCACCGCCTCACTCCAGGCTCCGATCGCCACGGCGCCGATTGCGACCGCGAGCATGAGAAAATGAATATCCAGCCGGAACTTCTTCAGGTTCCCCCAGGAATCGATTGCCGCGTCCCAGGCGCCCGCCGCCAGACCGACCACATACAGCGCATGGGGAAGCCAGCCGGGCCCAACGCCCAGCCGATGCACGATGAATCCGGAGAGCCCGAACACGCCGCACACGGCCGCGAACATCGTGAGCTCCTTCCACTCCGCCTGATCGTGCTCCTCCGCAGCCGCCAGTTCCGCAGCCGACGGACCTGCAAGCGGAGCCCAGGTGAATTCCTTCCATTGCCAAAATCGGGTCGCAGTCGAACAGCTTTCTCCGGAAATCTCCATGACCGGCCCCTCCTGGCGAAGGCGGTACCCCTTCGGCACCGCGCCCGGTTTGGACAGCTCGTTCTCGATCGCACGGATCGTTTCCGCCAGGCTCTCCCTGAACTCCTCGAGTTCTATATTCCCCAGCGTAGCCACCGACACCTTGTGGGTGGCCGTGTCGATGCGGACAGCCTCCACGCCAGGCTGACGTTTGAGGAACTCCGCCAAAGTCGCGGCCCAGTTGTTATTCATGGTGGACGCTATCGAAATTTCGGATCGTCCAAAAGGCCAGTCTCTTTAGTCCATTCGCAAACGCCGCGGGCCAGCCAGGGGAGCCCGATTTCACACATTTGTCGCACCCCAGCCACGACGCCGTCACCGGCTTTCCGGTACCATAACGCCCTCTGATGCAGGCAACCATTTTAACTGTAGACGACGAACGCGACGTGCTGGAACTGATCCGATTTCACCTGACCAAGGCCGGATACGGCGTGATCCAGGCGACCAGCGGGCGCGAAGCACTCGACGTCATACGCTCTCGCCCCCCCGATCTCGTGCTGCTCGACCTGATGCTGCCCGACATCGACGGCTTCGGCGTATGCGAAATACTGAGACGCCACCCCTCGACCGCGGCGATTCCGATCGTGATCGTCAGCGCATGGGCCGCGCCGGACACCCGGAGCCTCGGGCTGGAACTCGGCGCGCTGGATTACGTCACCAAACCGTTCAGTCCGAAACTCCTTGTCGCTCGCGTGCAGCGGTTGCTCGATCTGCGCCCTCCCCAGCCAAAACGCGCCAGTTGAGCGGCGTCAGGTGTTCGCCCCTGCGTTCTTCTTCACCTGCTCGGTGTGGCGCACGTCCTTGCCCTTCGAGAGGTAGATGGTCTCCTCGGCAATGTTCGTGGCATGGTCGGCGATGCGTTCAATGGACTTCGAGATGAACATCAGCTCGATCGCGCGCGTCGTCGTCTTCGGATCCTCGATGATGTAGCTGGAAAGTTCACGGTACAGCTGCTTGTTCAGCCGGTCGACATCCGCATCCCGGCGGCAGACCGCAAGCGCCTTTTCCTCGTCGCCGTTCAGGAAGCACTGGAGCGCGTCGCGAAGCATTTCCACGGCGAGCTCCGACATCCGAGGCAGATCGATGTACGGTTTGAGCTGGGGTTCGCCGGCGAGTTTGATCGCCCGCTTGGCGATTCCCGTCGCTTCGTCACCCACTCGTTCGAGGTCATGTCCGGCCTTCATTCCCACAATCACAAGCCGGAGGTCGGAGGCGATCGGAGAGCGCAGGTTGATGAAACGTATGCCCTCGTCGTCGATTTTCACCTCGAGCTGATCGAGCTCGTCATCCCTTGCGATCACCCTCTCCGCGAGCGTGAGGTCCCCCTCGATCAGGGCCTTCGTGGCATCCTTGACCTGGGCGACGGCCGTCTCGCCCATCAAAATGAGGTGCGAACGGAATGTCTCGAGTTCGGCGTCGAAAAAGCGCTTGAGAATCGGAAGGTCGGGATTGGAGGAAGAAAGCATGGGAAAGCAGGAATGAGTGGATTTTCGGCTCGGAGAAATCGAGGATTCAGCTTTGGAACGAGCTGAGGGATCGAATCTGGGAATGTGTTGGTACTGCGTAGAGCGTGCCCGTCTCTCCTGATTCGACAAGTCGACCTTTCAAAAAAAGAAGGGGCGGCCCCCAAGGCCGCCCCGACAAACAAGCTAGAACCAAAAACGGGGATCAGAACGCGATCTGGCCGAAGAGGCCGATCTCGTCGTACTTCGCCACCTGGCTGGCGCTGGCAGGATTGTCGATGCGCTCGTTCTTGTAGACGAGAGCGAGGTCGACGCCCTTGTAGGCGTGGTACTGCACGCCGACGTTGAAGTACTTGTCCTTCTCCGAGGAGAAGAGTGTCTTGCTGGGCTTCGCCTCGTCGTAGCGGGCAAACGCGGCGAACGGGCCGCTGAGGGTTACGTTGCCGAACACCGAATAGCCGTCGGCCTTGTCGGTCGCGGACGCGGCCGTGTAGCCCCAGTTGTCCTCACTGAAATACTCGGCGCCCAGGCGGTAAGCCTTGGTCGTGTAAACCGCGAGCAAGCTGTAACGGCTGGCCGTGTGCGTGGACACTGGCGCCGTGTTGCTGTCCTTGCCCTGCTTGCCCGAGTAGCCACCTACCGCGAGGGTCAGACCCTTGACCGGCTCAATCGAGACGCGACCTTCGAAATCGGCCGACTTGCTGCGGCCCGGATTCTTGTAACCGCCGCCGTTCACCGCCGCGACATTGTAGCTGACCATGCCGTTGCTGCCGAGCAGATGGACGCCCCAGTCGGCCGAGTTGGCCATGTGGAGGCGGTCGGTCAGCGTGTTCTCGACGTAGCGGAAGCCGTAGTTGTCCTCAACGAACGGGATCCAAGGCATGTTTGCCGAGCCGATCTGCACGATCGCCATCGGGTCGAGCTTGGCCTGGATGTAGGCCGTCTTGATGAAGGTCGAGACCGCGCCGGTCCCGCTCGAGTACCCCGAGTCCGTGTTAATGTTCATCGACCACACCTTGTTGAAGGTATGAGTCGCGCCCAAATAGAACCGCTTCACGTCGGTGCCGAATCCGCTGGGATTCACCTTCGTGCCGTCCGCGGTCTTCGCCTCAATGTTGGTGAAGTCGAAGAAAATTTTGCCACTGATGGTGGTCGTGGGCTCGTTGGCCGAGGCCTTGGCCTCGCTGGCCTGCGCCTGCTTCACGTCATCCGCGGAGATGACACCTTTCTTGATCAGGATATCGATCAGCTGGCTGTCCGTCTGTTGCGCGAACGCAGCCGATGCGGCGAGAGCGAGCGTGCCGAACAGGGCGAGCCACTTTTTTTGATGGGAGAGCATGGTTTTTCGTCGTTGTTTTGGTCAGCCTACCGATGCCACAGCAGCGTCCTCGGGCACGAATTGCCTTTGGGAACAGCCGCGAGGCCCCGGGTGTTAGGTTGGTGATTCGCACTTCACGGAACAGGTCCCCTGAAGTGCGGCGGGAGACTGCCAGCCAATTGTTACAATCCCGTGGCGCGTCTGTTACGTGACGGCAAAGATGAGGGCCGCAGGCGTCTTTCTCCCTCGTGATCCCGAGCCATTTGGCTCGCCCGAACAACGTATCCAATTACCGCCAAAATGAGACTAAGGCTTGCCAAGATTTGCCTAGCGAGCCCGGCCTAACTGGGCTATCCTCAAAAAACCATGAAGACGATCTTAGTCCCCATAGATCTGTCGGCGACGACGGCCTCCGTTTGCGAAGCGGCGGCCGCGCTGGCCAAGGGCCTGAGTGGTAAGCTTGTTTTTCTCCATGTCGTCCAGCCGCCCGTCATTACAAGCGACTACGGCATAGCGATAGAAAACCTGGAGGAATTGGTGGCCGTGAGCGAAAAGACCGCAAGCACGCAACTCGCGAACTTCCGCGAGAAATATCGCACCGACGGTGTCGTCATCGAAACCGTCCAGCTCACCGGCGCCCCCGCGCCGCTCATCCTCGACCAAGCCCAGCATCTGAACGTGGACTACATCGTGATGGGCTCCCATGGCCATACTCCGCTTTATGATTTACTCGTCGGCACAACGACGCACGGCGTCCTTAAAAAGGCGAAGTGTCCAGTCGTTATCGTGCCCGCCGAGGAAAAGAAACCGCAAAGAAAATAGCGAAAAAGTGAGTGGGACGTCTGCTCTGGGGATAGAGCAGACGGAAGGCGCGGCGGAAACGCCGCGCCTTTTCGCTTTCAAGGGACCGCGCGCTCCGACATTCAAGCGGCATGGATGATTTCCTCCGCGCGCGCCGGGAACGCATCGCCGGCGCCCTCAAGCTACGCGACGAATTGCTGTTGGTGGGTGCAGGCAGCCCCCTTCCCCTGCCGGAAAACAGCGATCAGACTTACCCATTCTTTGCACACGCGGAGTACGCCTACCTCGCCGGAAACGAATGCATCGGAGGCATCGTCGCGTTCGATCCCAAGGCGCCTGTCGACGGGCGTTGGGTCAATTTTGTGCCGGAAGTCACAGAGGACGAGCGAATCTGGGAGGGGCGCCAACCGACCGAGGGCAGGTTTCGCTCGGAGTTTCCCAACTGGTTGGCCCTTCGCCGCGGCCGGCCTGTCGCGATGTTGGGATGCCCCGAGCCGGGGATTTCCTTCGACGAAGGGCTGCGCGCTCGCGTGCGCAACGCGCTGACCCATGCCCGCAGGGGGAAGGACGGTCACGAACTCGCCCTTCTCGGTCGCGCGTCTGCCGCCACCGCCACCGGCTTTGCCGCAGCCGCCGAAGCCATCCGGCCGGGAGCGACCGAGCGCCAGGTCCAAATCGAACTCGAGACGGGTTTCTTTCGCGGCGGTGCGGACCGGACCGGGTTCTCCACGATCGTCGGCGCGGGCCCCCATTCCTCCGTGCTACACTTTTCCCCCACAAGCAGGATCATCGCTCAGGGCGATTTCGTGCTGATCGATGCCGGAGCCCAGGTGGGACGCTACACAGCCGACGTCACCCGCACCTATGTCGCCGGAGGCGCCCCCTCCCCCTTTCAGCGCGACCTTCATGGTGCCGTTCTGAGCGCCCAACGCCAGGCGATCGCACGCTGCAGATCCGGTCGCGAATGGAAGGACATTCATCTGGCTTGCGCCGTCGATCTGACCGAGGGCCTTATCTCGATGGGTATTCTCCGGGGGAAGGCTCAGTCCCTAGTCGAGCAGGAGGCGCACGCCCTGTTCTTTCCCCACGGTCTCGGCCACATGGTCGGTCTCGGCGTCCGAGACGCCAGCGGGCTGCAGCCCGGACGCAAACCCGACCCGCGCCCGAGCCTGCGCACCCTGCGCATGGACCTACCGCTGGAACAACACTATGTCGTCACCGTGGAGCCGGGCCTCTATTTCATCCCCCCTCTCCTCGACGATCCCCGTCGCAGGACCCGCTTCGCCGACTGCGTCGACTGGGCTCGTGTCGATCAGTTCAAACACGTCGGCGGCGTCCGCATCGAGGATGACGTGCTCGTCACCGCAGGAGACCCAGAAGTGCTGACCGCCGGGATTCCCAAGGAAGTCTAGCCCGCGGTCCGCAGCACTTCGGAGCGCCCGGTCGATCGCTACAAAAAGACCCGCCGGACAATGCCGGCGGGTCTGAGAAACAAACGTTCGGCCGCGCTTACTTGCGCGCAGCCTTTTCCGCCTTCTTGGCGCGCCAGGCCATGAGCAGCATGCAGAGCCCAAACAGGACGAGAAACACGCCCCAGATGAGGTTGATGTTGATGCCCAAGGAGCGATGAAGCTGGGCGGGATCGTCGGTGAAACTGGCAATCACCAGCAGGACTCCGACGAGGGAGAACATGTAACCGATCGGATAACGAATATCGAGACCCATGGAATGAGAAGAGTTGGAGGGTTACCAGAAGATGAGGTTGATGATCACGCAGCACACCAGCAGCAGGGACCCGGCGATCGCGGGACGCATGTACCAGGCCGTCGACTCGTCCTCCTTGATTTTCGGAGTGAGGGAGTAGACAAGCCCCTTGAGCTCGTCGTCGGTCTTGGTCCTCGACGTCGAAAGCGAAATGCCCAGCGTCAGCACGAAGCACACACCAAACGCGAACGTCGCCAGCCAGAAGTTCTGGGCCATCTCGCTGGGGAATGTGTAGAGGATGTGGAGGTAGCCGCCCTTGATTCCGGGAGCATTGCCCGCCGAGATCGTGAGAGCGTGGAACAGGGCCGACGTGCCCGTGCCCGCGATAAGGCCAAAGAAGGCGCCGTGCGAGGTGGCGCGCTTCCAGAACATGCCCAGCAGGAACGTCGCGAACAACGGGGCGTTCACGAAGCCAAACACCAGCTGGATCACGTCCATGGCATTGTTGTAGCGGCTAGCAAAATACGCCGCGGCGATGCTCAGCAGGATACCGACGACCGTCACCGAGCGAGCCATCCACATGTAGTGTTCGTCGCTCTTGTTGGGTGCCAGATAGGCTTGGTAAAGATCGTAGGTCCAGACGGTGTTGAACGCCGTCACGTTGCCCGCCATGCCCGACATGAAGGAGGCGAGCAGAGCCGTCAGGGCAAGCCCGAGCAGGCCCGTCGGGCAGTATTTCTTTACGAGCGAAAGGATGACGCCGTCGTAGTCATTCTCGGCCACGGCATCCTGGATGCGGGACGACAGCTGCGTGTCGGTGAGCGAAGCGGCGGCACCGCCGCCGAGGGCCTCGACGCTCGCGGGAATCATCCGTTTGCCCGTGGCTGCTGCGACTTCCTGCACCAGTGCAGGGTCGTTGGCCGGGGCATGGCGCACCACCTGCACGGCTTTGGCGAGCAAGCTGTCTGCGACGCGGGCGGGAGGGAGGCGGTAGTGCTCGCTGGGAGTCACAGCCAGACCGATCGCGATCATACCGGGCAGAATGACGAGGATCGGGAAGATCATCTTCGGAATCGCCGCAATGATCGGCGTTCGGCGGGCCGCGCTCATGTTCTTGGCGGCCATGGCGCGCTGAACCACCAGGAAGTTGGTGCACCAGTAACCGAAGGAGAGCACGAAGCCCAAGCCAAAGATCATCGCGAACCAGTCAACGCCCATCGGATTGGCGGAGGCACCGCCCAAAAGCGGCTTCCAAGCGCTCGTCCACGCGTTGCTCGCAAAGGTCTTGTGAACGTCGGTCACCAGCCCGAGCGAGGCCGGATGCGCGGCCACGATCGCGAGCTTGACCTTCAGGGCCTCCCAGCCGCCCACGTCCTTCAGGCCCAGGTACACCACCGGGGCAAAACCCAGAACGATCATGAAGAATTGAAGCACCTCCGTGTAAATGGCGGAGGTGAGTCCTCCCTTGAGCACATACAGAAGCACCACCACAGAGCAGATCCAAAGGCTGAGGTTATAGTCCCAGCCAAGCAGCAGATGCAGCAGTTTTGCCAGGGCGTTCATCGAGATGCCGGACGCGAAGACCGTCATCACCGCGAACGTCAGCGAATTGAAGCACCTGGTGCGTTCGTCGAAGCGGAGCTTCAGGTATTCCGGCACCGACCGGGCGCGCGAGCCGTAGTAAAACGGCATCATGAACACCGCGAGGAAGATCATCGCGGGGATGGCGCCCACCCAGTAAAAATGGCAGGTCGCAATGCCGTATTTGGCGCCGCTGGCGGTCATGCCCACCAATTCGAGCGCTCCGAGATTCGCGGAGATGAAAGCGAGTCCGGTAACCCAGGCGGGAATCGAACGGCCCGACATCAGGTAGTCGGACGAACTTTTCATGTATCGTTTCAGCGCAAAGCCGATGCCGATCACGAAGGCGGTGTACGAGAGGAGGATCGCATAGTCGATCCATCCGAGTTGGATGCTTTCCATACAGAAACGAGGGGTTAGCAGGTTAACAGGGGGGAAATGGCGGAGCCGCTTGTAAGCCGTAGTCCATCCGTCGAGAAGACTTTTTTGAAGGCGGGACGCAAAATCGGCCCCATTAGCCACGGGATGAGATCCCCTTATGCGCCTTCGCAACGTTTGGATTACGCCGCTTCCTTCCTCCTTGCATTTGACGGAGGCGCTCCGCACGTTGGTAGGCTTTGTCCGACACATTACGCGCAAGTGCCATGAACCAGAACATCCGAAACATCGCCATTATTGCCCACGTCGACCATGGAAAGACGACGCTGGTCGACCAACTTCTCAAGGAGGGCGGTATCTTCCGCGCCAACCAGCACGTCGAGGAGCGGGCCATGGATTCCATGGACCTCGAGCGAGAGAAGGGCATCACGATCAAGGCCAAGAACACGGCCGTCCACTGGCTGGACAAGACGATCAACATCGTCGACACCCCCGGACACGCCGACTTCGGCGGCGAGGTCGAACGCGCGCTGCGCATGGTCGACGGCGTTCTGCTCGTGGTCGATGCCTACGACGGCCCCCAGGCCCAGACCCGTTTCGTGCTCCGCAAGGCGCTCCAACACGGCCTCAAGGTCGTGATCGTCATCAACAAGATCGATCGCGAAAACGCCGATCCCCACCGCGCCCACGAAAAGGTGCTCGAGTTGCTGCTTGAGTTGAACGCCACCGAGGAGCAGTTCGACGCCCCGGTCGTCTTCGGGTCCGGCAGAGACGGCTATATGATGCGCAATCTCGGCGACGAGAGGAAGAACATGGCGCCCCTTTTCGAGGAGATCCTCGACCACGTCCCGCCTCCCTTTGCCAGGCCCGACTCCCACTTCCACATGCTCGTGTCCAATATCGACTGGAACGACTACGTGGGCCGTATCGCTGTCGGCAAGATCCTCGGCGGCGAAGTCAAGGTCGGCGACACCGTCTGGGTCCTCCGTCACACGGGCGGCTCCAAGGCCCGCTGCAAGATCACCAAGGTCTTCGAGTACTCCGGTCTCGGCACCAGCGAGTCAGCGACCGGCATCGCCGGCAACATCGTCGGCATCTCCGGTTTCGACGACGTCGACATTGGCGACACCATTACGACCAACGAGAGCGATCACCCCCTGCCCTTCACGCAGATCGATCCGCCCACCCTGGAGATGCAGTTTTGCGTCAACGATGGCCCGCTCGCCGGACGCGAAGGCAAGTTCGTCACCTCCCGCCAGCTGCGCGAACGGCTCTACCGCGAGATCAAGACCAACGTCTCCATCTCGGTCGAAGACACCGACAAGGCCGGCGTCTTCAATCTCAAGGCCCGCGGCGCCATGCAGATCGCCGTTCTCGTCGAAACGATGCGCCGCGAAGGGTTCGAGATTCTCGTCTCCCGCCCGCAGGTCATCACCCAAAAGGATGCCGAAGGCCATGTGCTCGAGCCCTACGAAACCCTCTGGGTCGAGGTGCCCGAGGAATGTGTCGGCTCGGTGATGCAAAACCTCGCCAACCGCAAGGGGCAGCTCACGAACATGGAGAAGCACCCGCACGGGACCACGATCGAGGCCGCCATCACCACCCGCGGCCTCATCGGCTTCGAGATCGATCTCGTCAATGCCTCGAGCGGTCGCGGCGTCATGTCGCATCTTTTCAAGGAATACGGCCCCTGGGCCGGAGAACTCATCACCCGCCTCACCGGCACCCTCCTCGCGACCGAGAGCGGCACCACCACCGCCTACGCGCTCGCTGGCATTCAGGAACGCGGCAAGCTCCTGGTCGGCCCCGGCGAGGATGTCTACGAGGGCATGATCGTCGGCGAAAACCCGCGCAACGAGGATATCCCCGTCAACGCAGTCCGCGCCAAGCAACTCACCAACTTCCGCTCCCAGGGAGAAGGCAAGGGCATCCAGCTGTCGCCGCCCGTCAAATTCTCGCTCGAGCGTTCCATCGAATACATCGCCCCCGACGAATACGTCGAGGCCACCCCGAAATCCCTGCGTCTTCGCAAGAAGATTCTCAGCCAGGTCGAACGCCGCAAGGTCGAGCGCGCCGAACGCAACTCCGACTGAGCCCGCTCCCCGCCCCTACTTCCGCGCTCCCCGGTCCTCCGGGGAGCCGAGAAGGCCCGCATAACCGTCGCGGAAACTGCGATACCCGGGCCTCCATCCGAGGCTTTGTTTGATCCACGCGTTTGAGATGATGCGGTCCGGCACGGGCGCGCGTCCTCCCTCCGGCGCCACCCCGGCGAATCTCAACGCCGGACGCCCGAGTTCGCCGCATAGCCAGCCGAGAATCTCGCCCCTCGTCGCCTCGCCGTCGTCGCAGACATTGAAGACCGCGGTCGCCGGCAGTTCTCCCGCCCGCGCCACGGCCATGATCGCCCCGACTACATCGTCCCTGTGAATCACGTTAAGGTGTTGTCCCGGCACGCCCGCCACCTCCGTCGCTCCACTTCGCACCAAGTCGAGCAGATGATGCCTGGCGGGCCCATAAATCCCCGCCAGTCGCAGCACCACCCGCCGCCGCGCGACCTCCGTGCTCAGGAGCGCCTCCTCCGTCGCCACCAGCACCTGCGACTGGGGACTCCGTCCTGAAGCTTCCGCATGCTCGTCGATCCGGGCCCCGTCTCCCTGCGCATAGACCGACGTGCTGCTGGTGTAAACCAAGGTCCCCACCCCTCGCCCCGCGCACCATCTCAGGATCGAATGCATGCCGAGAAGGTAGCTCTCGCGATAGCCTTCGATTCCGGACCCTCCTGCCCCCACGCAATCAACCACCAGGTCGAAGTCCCCATCGAATGCGCCGTGCCAGTCGTCCCCGGCCAGGTTTCCGACATGCACCTGCACTCCCTGCGACGCGAGCTGCCCGGCCACCGCGGGATTGCGCGTCAGGGCACACACGCTTGCGCCGCCCGCCGCGGCCGCACGGACCACCTCCGAGCCGACATAACCCGCGCCGAACACCACCACCCTCCAACCTGAAAAATTGTGGTGCAGGGCGTTTGCCATGGGAACAGTGTGAGCACATGCCGTCCGTACTCGCAATTCTCGCCACAGGCTTTGAGGAAACCGAGGCCATCGCCCCCGTCGACCTCCTCCGACGCGCCGGGGCCGATGTCATCCTCGCTTCACTCGGCCCCGACCTCCTCGTCAAAAGTCGCAGCGGCATCATCGTTCGCGCGGACACGCCTCTCGAAAACTGCCTGACCGCGTCCTTCGATTGCATCTTCCTGCCCGGCGGTCCCGGCGTTCGCCATCTCCGTGCCGACCCTCGAATCCGCGAGCTCCTACTCCGCCACGCCGCCGCGAAATCCTGGATCGCCGCCATCTGCGCAGCTCCCACCGTGCTCCACGACGCCGGCCTCCTTCGGGGGAAACGTTACACCGCCCACCCTTCCGTCGCACAAGAACTCACCGCCATTCTCGGCAACGAGCGAGTCGTCACTGACGGGCACCTGATCACCTCCCGAGGCGCCGCCACATCGATCGACTTCGGACTCGAAATCGTCAAACGCCTCTTCTCACCCGAAAAATCCAACGAAATCGCATCGTCGATCGCGTTCTGACCCGCCACGCTGCCACCCTCCCCGACCCGCGATGACCCTATTTTTCTGCCTCGCAATAAGTTATCACTTGACTAGGCAGTTGTTGCTTCAGCTCGGAGACTTTTTGGCCGAAGTGCCTAAAAGTCGAAGGCTTGCCTTTTTGCGTGTATATATAGGGTAATTACCCTAGATCGGCTTCCCGTTTGATCCCCCAACCAACCCTACCGACGCCCCTAGGTTGTCTCCGCTCAGTCGGACGCGACGGGGCAAAGCCGTGCATGGGCTTATCCACTCCTCTCGATGTGCGGCATAGCCGGATTGATTGATTCGACCGTCTCTGTCGACGGGCGTGAGCGCGCGGTGGGCCGGATGTGCCAGGCCATGTTACATCGCGGACCGACCGATGAGGGTTCGATGAGCAGCGGGCCGCTCACTATGGGGATGCGGCGTTTGGCGATCTTCGACCCCGCGAACGGGCACCAGCCCATGCACAGCGCGGACGGGAGATATTCCATCGTCTTCAATGGGGCGATCTACAACTTCACGGTCCTGCGGATCGAGTTGGAGGCGCTGGGTTTCGCGTTTCGAACCCAATGCGATACCGAGGTGCTGCTGGCTGCTTACGTCCGATGGGGAGTCTGCGCACTGGACCGCCTTCGAGGGATGTATGCCTTTGCGGTCTGGGACGCCCGGGACCGGGAGCTGTTCGTCGCTCGGGATCCTTTCGGCATCAAGCCCCTGTATTATGTTCGCGAGGGTGGCCGTCTGGTATTCGCGTCCGAGCTAAATGCGATCTTGGCGTCGGGAATGGTCGACTTCCAAATCGATCAGGCGGCGGCGCTCGACTACCTCGCATGGTTCGCCGTTCCAGCGCCCAAGACCATCTACCAGGGCCTCAAAAGTCTGCGCCCAGGGGAGTACGCCATTTTCAGGGATGAGGTGCTGACCATCGCCTCGTCGTGGACGTTCAATCGTACGTTCGATGACCCCGTCTGCACGTCACGGGACCAATTTCGCGAGGAGCTGCGCAACCGCCTCGAGGAGACGATCCGGGCTCATGTGGTCGCGGACGTTCCTGTCGGTGCCTTCCTCTCCGGCGGTCTCGACTCCGCGGTCATCACGAGCCTGATGACCCGGATCAGCGGCTCCAAACTCAAGACCTTCTCGATCGAATTCGAAGAGAGCAATTTTTCCGAGGCCACCGAAGCCGCAGAGACAGCCCGGTACATCGGAGCCGAGCATCACCCCTTCCTGTTGACTGGAAGGCGCGTGGCGGAGGACATGGACAAGATCCTTGCCTCTCTCGATCATCCCTCCGGAGACGGGATCAACACCTACTACGCGAGTTTGGCGGCGAAGGAGGGCGGCGTGACCGTTGCTCTCTCCGGCCTTGGGGGCGACGAGTTGTTCGGCAGTTACCCCTCGTTCCGGGTCCTTCCCCGGCTGAGCCGCTGGTTGCCGATGTGGTGGAGTCTTCCGGATTTCTTGCGTAAGACGATCCTGCGCCGGCTACGCACGGGCGACGTCCAGAGGCGCAAGCTCGCGGACTTCCTGGAGCATGCCAGGAACCTCCATGAACTGGGCGCGATGCAGCGGCGCGTGTTTTCGACGCCGGTGCAGACGGCATTGATTTCGGAGGAGTTGCGGGCGCAACTCAAGGGGCACTACACGCCGTATCATCCCCAACTCTCGCTTTTGTCGCGCGAACTCGCAGGTCAGCCGGCCGCGCATGCGATCAGTGCGTGGGAACTGCGCACTTACATGGCCGATGTGCTTCTGCACGACAGCGACATCATGAGCATGCGCCATTCGATCGAGCTGCGCGTGCCGTTCATCGATCGGAATTTCATCCAATGGCTGTGGCGGCAGCCGACCGAATTCAAGTACAACGCACGCAGGCCCAAGCTGCCACTTGCCGAGGCCGTCGCAGACCTGATTCCCCCGGCGCTGCTCAAGCGGCGCAAATCGGGCTTCATTCTCCCGTTCTCGGTGTGGATGAAGCACGAGCTTCGCCCGTTCCTCGAGGACAGCTTCTCAGACCTCAGCCTCAGCAGGTGCGGTTTGTTCGACGCGGCCGCCACGCAAGCGCGCTGGCGCAATTTCCTGGATTCCGAAGATCCACGCGAATGGTCGCGCATCTGGAGCTTGGCTATCCTAATTCAATTCGTCAATCGACGGAGCTCCCCATGAGAACTCTCGTTCTTGCCCCCGAGATTTTCACGACAAATGGCGGCATCCCCCGGATCCTCCGGCTCTACCTCAAGGCGATCTGCGACATCGCTGAAGAACAGGCCGGACAGGTGCGCCTGATTGCCTTGAACGACACCGATGTCGATTCTACAGACCTCCGGCGATATTCAAATTCCTCACTCGATTCCTGGGAAGTGTGCAGCGGAAGCAAGCTGCGGTTCATCCGAGCCTCCTTCAAACATGGACGGGGTTGCGACCACGTGGTCTGCGGCCACGTCGCTCAGCTTCCTGTGGCCCTCGCCTTGAAGCTCCGCAACCCGAAGCTCACCTACGACGTCGTGGCCCACGGCATCGAGGTCTGGCGCTCCTTCACCCCCGCCGAAAAGGCCGCCCTACGATTCGCACGCCGCGTGCTCTGCATCAGCGACTACACGCGACAGAAGATGCGTGAGTTTTCTCAGATCCCTGACGCCCGAGCGGTCGTCGTTCCCAACGGACTCGACGCGTATTTTCCGATCGCGGACTCCGTCGCTCCTCCTGTCGCGTCCCCGGTGATCACCACCGTCGCACGCCTCACGAAGGCCGATATCTACAAGGGAATCGACACGCTCATCGAGGCAATGCCGCTCGTGCGCCGTGCATTTCCCGACGCGACCCTGCGTATCATCGGCCACGGGGACGATGCGCTGCGGTTGAGACAGCTGGCCAACGACCTGGGGCTGCAGCAGGGTGTGCAGATGCTGGGTTTCGTGAGTGACGCAGAATTGCAGCAGCAATTGAAACAGTGTACGCTTTTCGCGCTTCCCTCCAAAAAAGAGGGCTTCGGCCTCGTCTTTCTTGAGGCCATGGCTCAGGGCAGGCCCTGTCTCGGCGCCCGCGCCGGAGGCATTCCCGAGGTGATCTCGCCAGAATCCGGACTTCTCTGCGACTACGGCGATATTCCCAGCATCGCTGCGAGTTGCGTTGAGGGGCTCCGGCACACTTGGGACCCGAATGCGATCCTCGCGCGGGTGCGGGATTTTTCCTACCCTCGATTTCGCGAGCGCCTGCGCGCCGCACTGCCACCGTCATCCGCGCCGACCCGATCCTCATGAACGAAGCACCCGAAGTCGTCATCTCAGCGGGCCGCAGCGAAGCGCATTACTGGCGCGACCTTTGGCGCTACCGCGAGCTGCTGGGCTTTCTGGCCTGGCGCGACGTCAAGGTACGCTACAAACAGGCCGTCCTCGGCGCATCCTGGGCACTCATCCAGCCGCTGGTCCAAACGCTCCTTCTGACGTTCGTTTTCGGAACCCTGGCCAAGATGCCCAACGGATCGGTGCCCTACCCGCTTCTCGTCCTGGCCGGCATTCTCCCCTGGCAGCTATTCTCGTCCGCCTTCAGCGGGGCGGGCGGAAGTCTCGTGAGCAATTCGAACCTCATCTCCAAGGTCTATTTTCCGCGCCTCATAGTCCCTTTGTCGGCGCTGGCCGTCGCCTTGGTGGACATGTCTGTCCCGCTCGTGCTGACGATTCCCTGCGCGGCATTTTATGGAATATTCCCGACGTGGCGGCTTGCAGTGCTGCCGGTCTTCATCGTTGGCGCCCTGTTGATCGCACTGGGCGCCGGGCTGTGGATCACCGCGCTGACCGTGAAATACCGCGACTTCCGCTTCATCTCCCCGTTCATCCTCCAGATCGGAATCTTCGTGACACCCGTCGGCTACAGAACCGACAACCTTCCTCACTGGCGCGCGATCCTGTCGCTCAACCCGCTAACCGGCATGATCCAGGGCTTCCGCTGGTGTATCCTTGGAGGAAACACCGAGATCAGTGCCATCGGGCTCGCGATATCATCCATTGTCGGGATCGTCCTCGTCGCAACCGGACTGTGGTACTTCCGACACACGGAGCGCCGCTTCGCCGACATCATCTAGCACGCTGCCATGGCCTCTCTCGCGATATCAGTGGAAGGACTCTCCAAGCGCTATGAGCTCGGACATCTGCAGCACGATACCCTGCGCGATCAGCTTGCCCACAAGGGACGCAGCCTGATTGCCGCGTTGCGCGGCCGCGCGCACGCAAAGTCGACGACCGAAGAGTTCTGGGCTCTTCAGGACGTCAGTTTTTCGGTCGAAAAGGGCGAGGTGCTCGGAGTGATCGGCCGCAATGGGGCCGGCAAGTCGACCCTCCTGAAAATCCTCTCGAGAATCACCGAACCGACCCACGGAACCATCCGAGTCAGGGGCCGCGTGGCTTCGCTGCTCGAAGTGGGAACCGGGTTTCATCCCGAACTCACCGGCCGCGACAACATCTTCCTGAACGGGGCGCTGCTTGGCATGCGCAGGGAGGAGATCCGGCGCAAGTTCGACGCCATCGTCTCGTTCGCCGAGGTGGAGCAGTTTCTCGACACTCCCGTCAAGCGCTACAGCAGCGGAATGTACGTGCGCCTCGCCTTCGCCGTAGCCGCACATCTGGAGCCCGACATCCTGATCGTCGACGAGGTGTTGGCCGTGGGCGACGCGGGTTTTCAGCAAAAATGCCTCGGCAAGATGAACGAGGTGGCCGACAGCGGCCGGACTATCCTGTTCGTCAGCCACAACATCAACGCGATCCGCTCGCTCACCACCCGCTGCGTCTACCTCAAGCGGGGCACGATGGAATTTGTCGGCCCCACCGCCGAGTCGATCGACCTGTACACGAAGAACCTGCGAGCGGACAGGGCGTCCACCTCGGGCCAGCACGCGAGCATCCTCCGCGCAGCGCTCGTCGACGTGTCCGGCATGGAGACTCCGACCTTCCCGGGCGGCGACTTCGCCTTCCTGAAACTGCTCGTGGAAACCGACGGGCATCCGCTCGCCTCGGTGGAGGCGACTCTGACTGACCTTGCCGGCACCACCCTCGGCCTGTATTCACCCGGCCACTTCGCAGAATGGCGCCTTCCGGCCGCAGCCGGCGTCTACGAACTTTCCCTCAAGCTCCGCATGCCCAGGCTCGCGACCGGAAACTACGGCTTCGACCTGAGCACCACCATTCACGGGTTCGGTTCGGACCACTACCTCTCGGACGCGCTGGTCTTCGGCAGCGAATCGCGGGTCAACCACCCCGGCCAGTGGGAGCTGCGCAAGGAGTACAACGTCGGACATTTCATCATGGATGAGGGCGTCCCCGTCGCGACCCTCGTCGACCAATCGCCTTCCCCCTGCCCCTAACAGACCCCAAAAAAGAACGAACCCCATGAACCTTCGGCGGCTCAAACACGAACTGCATATTGCGTGGCGGCGTTACCAGCTCTCTCAGCTCAAATTCAGGTCGGGACTCGGCGACTCGGGCTGGTTCCTCCACGGCTTGGTCCGGAGTATGAAACCCGAAGCGTGCGTCGAGATCGGCTCCGCCCACGGTTACTCGACCTGCCTGATCAGCCTCGCGCTCAAGCTCAATCTCAAGGGACGCCTCTGGGCCGTGGATCCACACATTCCCAATTCCTGGAGCGACACTGATCCTGAGAATACCTTCGAGAACCTGAAGGCCAATCTCGCCAGACTCGATCTGTCCGCCCGAGTAGAGATTGTCCGCAAAACCTCCAGCCAGGCGACCGAGGATTTACCCTCAAAAATCGATTTTGCCTTCATCGACGGGGACCACTCCTACGAAGGAGTGAAGACGGACTGGGAGATCATCTCATCTCGGATGGCTCCCTTCGGGATCATTGTCTTTCACGACACGATGTGGGACCGCAACAGCGACTCTCCTTACTACCAAAAATACCGCGACAAGAACATGCGCGTGCCCGTGTTGATGGAAGAACTCAGGCTCCAGGGCTATCCCATCGTGACCATCAACAGCGATTGGGGACTATCCCTTCTTCAGCTTCCCCGTGGCGGCGAATCATTCACCACCCCCTCCAGTCCCACTTAAGAGAATGCTGGAGCCACCGCATCCATTCAGCCCATCCTGGGATTTCGGAACTGATAAAGCAGGCTTTGCGGCGTTCGAAAAACGCTACACTCCGGAGCGATCCGCGAGCGAGTCCAGCGTCGATTGGATACGTCTACCGTGAAGGGCATGGTCGGCACGCTGCGTATCCTGTTCACCGATAGCGATCGGACAGACACTCCAGGATCGCATTTTCCAATCCGGCATTTACCCCTGATCGTGGTCTGGCGTCACTCCTGGAACTCAAAATGTCCCGCGTGCTAAACGGAATTCTCGACCGAATCTGGACGATAAGCCGTCCGAAACTCCCGCGGCTGTTTTACGCCAACGGCGGCATTGGCGACGAATTGCTGCTCACGGCGATCGCCCACCGCGCGCGTGAGCTCAATGCACCGCTTCCCATTCTCACGAATCTGCCGGAGCTGTGGCGCGGCAACCCCGACCCCGCCACTCTGCAGACGAACGTCGATCGCTGGCACTACGCAAAACAAAGGGCATGGATCTCCACCGAGATCATTCATCTCCCTTACCGCAACGGCACCCTTCGGCACATCGCCGATCAGATGGCTGATCACCTGGACCTAAGCCTGCCAGCGGACTGGCGTCCGCGCCTGATCCTGCACAAGCCCCAAAAGAAGAACCCCAAACTGGTCGTTCTCCAAAACTCCTGTCGGGGGGCGCGCTACGCCTCCGACACCAAGGAGTGGGCCATCGACCGCTGGCTCGACCTGGTCCAGAGGATCGCCCCCGATTTTGCGCTCGTCCAACTCGGCACCATCATGGACCCGCTCCTGCCCGGCGCCCGAGACCTGCGCGGGCAGACAACGATCATCCAGGCCGCAGAGCTCATCGCCGGCGCGGCGCTGTTCGTCGGGCTGGAATCCGGACTCATGCATGTCGCCGCCGCGGTGGAGACACCGGCCGTGATCATTTACGGCGGCCGCTCCCGGCCCGTCGAAACCGGTTATCCATTCAACACCAACCTCACCCGCTCGCCAGAATGCGCCGGTTGCGGCCTCAATACAGGCTGCCCCCACGATCTCATCTGCCTGGACATTCCCGTCGACGAAGTGGAGCAAACCGTCCGCGACCGAATGAACTCCCAGTCCTCATGAGCGGACCGCTGGGCTCGCTCCGCAACTGATTTTCCCCAAGGGTACCCACTCAAGCGGCTCTTTCCGCTCGCATTGCACGCGGGCATCGTAAACTGGATCTCACCTATGCAGGGCAAGATACTCGTTACCGGCGGCGCCGGATTCATCGGCAGTGCGCTCATCTGGCGCCTCAATCAACGGGGCGCCTCCGATATTCTTGTGACGGACATCCTTGGAAACGACGAGAAGTGGCGCAATCTGACGCCCCTCAGGTTCGCCGACTACATCGAGGCCTCTGATTTCCGCCAGCGACTCGCGCGCCAGCCCGACTCCTGGGGTGATATCTCGACCGTGTTCCACCTCGGCGCCTGTTCTTCGACGACAGAGCGCAATGCTTCCTACCTCGCCGACAACAACACCGCCTTCACCAAGGAGCTCGCTGCCTGGGCCCTCGCACGCGGTGCCCGTTTCATTTACGCGTCCTCGGCAGCGACGTACGGCGACGGTCTGCAGGGCATGGACGACAGGGACGAGGACCTCCATCGCCTCCGCCCCCTCAATATGTATGGTTACTCTAAACATCTCTTCGACCTGTACGCTCAGCGCGAGGGATGGCTGTCGAAGATCGTCGGCGTGAAATATTTCAACGTCTTTGGCCCGAACGAGGAACACAAGGGCGACATGCGTTCGCTCGTCAGCAAGGCGCATACTCAGATTCTGGAGACAGGCCGCCTGAACCTTTTCCGCAGTCACAGGCCCGACTACAAGGACGGCGAGCAGATGCGGGACTTCCTCTACGTCAAGGACGCCGTGGAGATGACACTTCATTTCGCCGAGGTCGGACTTCCTGCTGCAGGCCTCTTCAATCTCGGATCGGGCGAAGCGAACACCTGGCTCTCGCTGGCAGACGCGATTTTTTCGGCGATGGGCCGCAAGCCCAACATCGATTTCATCGACATGCCTGAGCAGCTCCGGGCCAAATACCAGTATTTCACCAAGGCCGACGTCTCGAAGCTGCGCGACTCGGGCTATTCCCGGCCCATGACTCCGCTTCGCGACGCCGTCGCCGACTACGTTCGAAACTTCCTCGCCACCGGCCACAAGCTCGGCGATTAGCAGCCCCTTTCCCCGCATGGATAAAACCTCGGCCACCCAAATCATCAATCGGTTCAATTCGCTGCGGCTGCTGGTCGTCGGCGACCTCATGATCGACGAGTACGTCTGGGGAAGCGTGTCACGCATCTCTCCGGAGGCGCCGATTCCCATCGTCGAAGTGACGAAGGAGGAAGCCAAGCCCGGCGGCGCCGCAAACGTCGGATTGAACCTGCTCGCCATGGGCGCACGCGTTCTGTTCGCAGGCGTCGTAGGCGACGACGCCAACGGCCGTCGCCTGGTCGACCAGATCCGCGCTCTCGGCGGCGACACTTCCGCGGTCATCACGGA
>JAJXVO010000155.1 GCA_021782105.1 bacterium | reverse complement strand
GACTGCATCTCGTGCAACCGCTGCGTGCAGGTCTGCCCGACCGGCATCGACATTCGCCAGGGGCTTCAGCTCGAGTGTGTCGGCTGCGCGGCCTGCATCGATGCGTGCGACGAGATCATGGACCGGGTCGAGCGGCCCCGCGGGCTCGTGCGCTATGACTCACTGGCCGGGCTCTCGGGTGAGAAGACGCGCTGGCTGCGCCCCCGCACCATCGTGTATGCGATCGCGCTGCTGGTGGGAGCGACGGTGGCGGGAATCACCTTTGCGCACGTGAAGCCCGCGAATTTCTCGGTCACACGCATCATCGGCACGCCGTACGTCATCGACGATCACGACATCCGCAACCAGTTCATGGTACGCCTGGTCAACAAGACCAGCGAGCCCGCACATTTTGTGGTGCGGGCGGATGGCGGCACAAACCTTGTCCAAACCGGACTCACGACGCCGGTCACAATCGCCCCGATGGCGGAGCAGGTTCTGCCCGTCGTGTTCACCCAGAGCCGGTCCGTCTACGCGGGACCGTTCACCTTCACGCTCGTCATGAGCGACGACAAAAGGAGTTTCGAGATCAGGCGCAGCGTCGATTTCCTAGGACCCGACGCCGCGCTGTTGAAATAGGAGAGCCATGGAAACGAAGCCAAAAAGGAATCCGTTCATGCTGATCATCAGCGCCGTGCTGGTCGCGCAGGCGATCGGCTGGTTTGCGGTCGTGTATTTCGCCGAGAAACACCGTCCGCAGGAAATCAAGATCGAGCAGCAGTCCCTGCCATGATGGTCCCGCCGATCAACTCGGCCACGACGGCGCTCATCGCGGGGCTGGTGACGAGCCTGCATTGCGCGGGCATGTGCGGGCCGCTCGCCTGCATCATCATGCCCGGGCCCGGCGAGCGCAGCGATCCGGTGACGACGGGCACGCTCTACCATGTGTCGCGGGCCGTGAGCTACGGCGCGCTCGGCGCGCTGGCCGGGGGGCTGGGCCGGTTCGTCATCGGCTTCCTCGATCACGGCCTGGTGCGTTGGATTCCCTGGCTGATGGTGCTGTTTTTCATCGGGCTCGCTTTCAACTGGGAGCGCCATCTGCCGCGGCTGGCCTCGATGAGTCGCTGGACATTCCGGATACACGCGTGGTTCAAGGCGCGATCGCGCACGCAGGCGGCGGTCGCGCTCGGCCTGGCGACGCCGCTGCTGCCGTGCGGGCCCCTGTATTTCGCGCTCGCGGCCTCCCTGATCGCCGGCTCCTCGCTCCGCGGGCTGGAGTTCATGCTGTGCTTCGCGTTCGGCACGATGCCCCTGCTGTGGCTCGCCCAGTCGCAGTTTGCTTGGATCCGGTCGAAGCTTTCGCCGCGGTGGGTGGGGGGCATCCGCATGACCCTCGCCCTGGCGGCCGCCCTGATGGTGGCCTGGCGGCTCCGATCCACGCTCGGCTTCGAGGGACCGAGCCTGGACAACTTCGTGTGCTGCTTCTGACGTGAGCACCTCGCCGGAGTCCACGCGGAGCCCGGCGGCAAAGTCGGCAAAGCCGTCGTGCCAGCATTGCGGCTCGCCGCTGCTGGACGCGCGCGCGAGGGAATCGGGATTTTGCTGCGCGGGGTGCGCGTACGTGCACCGGATGATCCACGAGGGCGGGCTCGACGCGTATTATCGTTTCAAGGACACGGTGACGCCGCCCGCCGATCCCGCACTCTTCCAGCCCCGCGATTATGGGTGGCTGGTGCGGGCCCAGGCCGAAGCCGAGGAGTCGGCGGCGCTGCAGGGGGAGCGCCGGCATCCGCCGGAGCTCTCGTTGTCGGTGCAGGGCATGTCGTGCGCGGGCTGCGTCTGGCTCATCGAGCGGATTTTCCAGCAGCACCCCGGCGCGCGGGATTCGGTGGTGAACGCCCAGACCGGCGAGATGCGCCTGCGCTGGGATGCGGGCGAGTGCGACCTGCGCGGGTTTGCCGCGAAGATCCAGACCTTCGGCTACCTTCTCGGGCCGGCAGGCGGCGTCGGGGACAATTCGGAAAGCCGCGACCTCGTGCGGCGTATCGGCCTGTGCGGCGCCTTCGCGCTGAACGTGATGCTCTTCACGCTCCCGACGTATTTTGGAATGAAGCCTTCGTTCGAGTACGCGCGCCTTTTCGGGGCGATCTCGTTCGGCTGCGGCACGCTGAGCCTGCTCGTGGGCGGCAGCCATTTTCTCGGGCGCGCGGTGCGCTCGTTGCGCGAGGGGGCACTCCACATCGACCTGCCCATCGCGCTCGGAATCCTGGGGGCCTACGCGGGCTCGGTGTACGGCTTCGTCTCCGGCATCAACCGCTTCGTCTATTTCGACTTTCTGTCGGTATTCATTCTCCTGATGCTCATCGGGCGCTGGGCCCAGGTGGCGGCCGTGGAGAAAAACCAGCGGCGACTGCTGTCCCAGCAGGTGAAGCCCGCGAGCCTCCGGGTGGTCGGTGGGGACGGCTCCCTCGTGGAGACCCCACCCGAGCAGATTCGCACGGGCCAGGTCTTCCTGCTCGCCAACGGCCAGACGGCGCCGGTCGAGGCCAGGCTCGAATCGGGCGACTGCGCGTTCTCCCTTTCATCGATCAACGGCGAGTCCGAGCCGAGGCTATACCGGGCGGGCGGGCTGGTGCCGGCGGGCGCACTGAACGTGAGCCGTGCGGACGCGAAACTCACGGCCCGGCAGGTCTGGGACGATTCGCTGCTGGCAAAGCTGGTGGGGCCGGGTGAACGCCTGGGCTGGCGGCACCGCTTCCTCGAGCGGATCATCCGCGGCTATCTGATCGGGATCCTGGCGGTCGCCGCACTGGCGGGTCTGGCCTGGGGAATCGCCACGGGCGACGCACTGCGGACGGGAGCCGTCGTGACGGCGGTGTTGGTCGTGTCGTGCCCCTGCGCCATCGGCCTGGCCTTTCCGCTGGCCGACGAGATGGCGGCAGTCGCGCTGCGCAGGCGCGGGGTGTTCGTGCGGGAAAACGACCTCTGGGCCAAGCTGCGCAGGGTGCGGCGTATCGTCTTTGACAAGACGGGCACTCTGACGCTCGAGACGCCGGAGTTGGAGAATCCCGCGGCGCTCGCGGCACTCGACTCGGAGCCGCGCGCCGCGCTCCACGCGCTGGTCCGCGACAACGCCCATCCGGTCAGCCAGACCCTGCTGGCGGAGCTGCTCGCGATCGGCGCGCCTGCTCCTGCGGATGGCGAGACGGACGAGACTGTGGGCCAGGGCATGAGCCTGCGCGGGAGCGACGGCCGGACCTGGCGCCTGGGACGGCCGACCTGGGCGCTGGAGGCGAAGGGCGCCTCCGACGAAACAGGAGCCGTGGCGTTCGCTCGGGACGGAGTGGAACTCGCCCTGTTTCAATTTTCGGACCGCGCGCGGGCCGATGCGCGGGAGGAGCTGGAGGAGCTCGCACACCGTGGATTCGAAACCTGGATTCTCAGCGGGGATCATCCCGAAAAGGTGCAGCGCCTGGCCGGCGAGCTCGGGCTCGAGCCCGCGCGCGCGCTCGGTGGGCGGTCGCCGGAAGACAAGGCGTCGTGGATCTCGGAGAGCGGATCGGACGACACGCTCATGTTGGGGGACGGAGCCAACGACAGCCTCGCTTTCGACAAGGCGTTCTGCCGCGGAACGCCCGTGGTGCATCGGGGGCTGCTCGAACGGAAGGCAGACTTTTACTACCTCGGACGGGGCATCGGCGGCATCCGCGCGCTGTTCGAGGTCGATCGCATTCGTTTCCGGACCCAGCTCACGATTCTCACATTTTCGGTCGTGTACAACCTGCTCGCCGTCGGCCTCGCCGTTGCGGGTCGCATGAATCCCCTGGTTGCGGCCGTCCTGATGCCCGCCAACTCCCTGGCGACGCTCCTGATCGTCACGGCCGGGATGAAATCCGCCTTTTCGCGGAGCTGAGCGGGAGAGCCCCCCTTCCCGCTTGACGCGGGCGCCGTGGTCGCCGGTGCTTCGAGGCGCACCGGCATGGTTTATCTTCTCATCACCTCACTCCTGTGGGCCTTCTCCTTCGGCCTGGTCAAAGATCAGCTCTCGCACGTGGATGCGACGGCGGTTGCGACCCTGCGGCTCGGGATCGCGTTTCTGGTTTTCCTCCCGTTCATGCGCGTCCGGGGGGTGCCGGTGGCGTCGCGCGTGAGGCTGGCGCTGATCGGTGCGGTGCAGTTCGGTGCGATGTACCTGTTTTACCTTCAGTCGTACCATTATCTTCAGGCGCACGAGGTCGTGCTGTTCACGGTCCTGACGCCGCTGTATGTCGTGTTGATCGATGCGGGGATGGAGCGTGCCTGGCGCTGGCATTACCTGTGGGCGGCGCTCCTGGCGGCGGTCGGCACGGCCGTGATCCTCGAGATCAACGCGCTCGATGCGTCGCACATCAAGGGATTCCTGCTCATGCAGGCATCGAACATCTGCTTTGCGGTGGGCCAGCTTGCCTGGAGGCGTGAGCGCAATCGATTGGCCGACGTCGGAGCGAGCGATGCGCAACTCTTCGCCCTCCCCTACGCGGGTGCCTTCGCGGCGTGCCTCTTGGCATCGATTTTCATCACGAACTGGCCGGCGTTTCATCTCAACGGGGTTCAGATTACGACGCTGGTGTACCTGGGAATCATACCCGCGGGACTCTGTTTTTACTGGTGGAATCTCGGAGCCAGGAAAGTGAACGCCGGCACGCTTGCGGTGATGAACAACGTCAAACTGCCCGTGGCCATAGCCGTTTCGTTGCTGGTCTTCGGTGAGCACACGAACCTGCCGCGACTTTTCGCGGGGGGGGCCGTGCTGGCGGTGGCGCTTGCGATTGCCGAACGGGGACGAAACGCCCGCTAGACGTTCCACGCAAGGAAACACACGGCGGCACCCAGGGCGATTCCGGGACGGGGGCGCCGGCGCTCAGAGCACGTCCAACTCGGAGCGGGCGGCGGCCTCGAGCCTGGCAAATCCGTCGGCCACGAGCGCGTCGTCGGGGGCCTCCACGAGGAGCCGGAGCTTGGCCTCGGTGCCGGAGTAGCGCACGAGCAGGCGGCCGTGTTCGCCGAAACGCCGTTCGAGCGCTTCGATCTCGCGTTGAAGGGCGGGCAGCTGATCCAGGGGGCGCTTTTCGCGGACACGCAGGGCGCCAGTGCGTTGGGGAAGCTTTACGATCACCTTGCGCAGTTCGGATAGGGGTTTGCCGGTATCGAGCATCGCCTCGATCACGCGCAGCGCGGCGACGAGACCGTCGCCCGAGGGAGTGAAATCGGCGCAGATGACGTGCCCGCTGGTCTCGCCGCCCAGTTTCGCATTTTCAGCGAGCATGCGCTGGATCACGTAGCGATCACCCACGGGGGTGCGGCAGACGCGGCCGCCGGCGGCGCGCACGGCGCGGTCGAGCCCGAGGTTGCTTTGAATCGTGGCAACGAGCGTGGAATTGGGAAGGCGTCCACAGCGGAGCGCGTGCACGGCCAGGATTGCCAGCAGCTCGTCACCGTCGAGGGCGGCGCCCGATTCGTCGCAGAGCACACAGCGATCGCCGTCGCCGTCGTGGGCGACGCCGAGGGAGGCACGCGCGGCGATCACCGCAGCGGCGAGCACACCGGGAAATTCGCTGCCGACGCCCGCATTGATATTCCGACCGTCGGGAGAAGCACCGATTCCGATCACCTCGGCGCCGAGCGCGCGAAGGACGGCGGGCGTGGTGGAGCAGGTGGCCCCGTTGGAGGTATCGACGACGATTCGCCAGCCCTGGAGACTGGATGCCGGGAGCAGGGCCTGGGCGGCGCGGATGTAGTCGCCGGCGACATCGAGGGCGGCGAGCGGCGCGGAGAGCCGGCCAGGGGCGGAAGCGGGGAGCAGCGCCTCGATGGCGACCTCCTGGGCGTCGTCGAGTTTCACGCCGGAGGGACCGAAAAATTTGATGCCGTTGTCGGAGGCGGGATTGTGCGAGGCGGTCACGACGGCGCCGAGCGCGGCGTGGTGCGTGCGGACGGCCTGGGATACGGCAGGGGTCGGGACGACTCCCAGGCTGACCGGGAGGAGGCCCCCGTCGGCAAGACCCGAGGCAAGGGCGGCCTCGAGTACCGGTCCAGAGGCGCGGGTATCGCGTCCGATCAGGACCTGCAGCGGCCGTTTATCGGGCAGAGGGAGCGCTCCGGAGGTGATCCAACGAGCGGCGGCCTGGCCGAGGCGTGCGGCGAAATCGGGATTGATCAAGGGGCCGCCCACTGGGCCGCGCACTCCGTCGGTGCCGAAGTAGAGACGTTTCACGTGCGGGAATAGAAGGTTCGGGTGGCCTCGATCTTGGCTCGCACGGCTCCACCGAGGAGGAGGTCCTTGGAAAGCGCGAGGGCCTCGCGGGGGTCGCGCACGCGCCCCACGAGCCACAGGCAGACCGCGGTATTCAGCACGATCGTGTTCACGAGCCCCTCGGGACCGCGGCCCTCGAGAAGATCGGCGACAATGCAAAGATTGCCGGCGAGGTCGCTGCCCGCGAGATCGGCGAACCGTGATTCAGGGAGGCCAAAATCGGCGGCGCGCCACTCGGCCTCGAACCCGCGCAGGCGGCCCGCGCCGTAAACCTTGTTGGCCGTGGCTGTGGTGAGCTCGTCGATGCCCCTGCCCTCGGAGATGATCCCGTGCACGGCGAGGCCCGCCCCCACTCCCAACACATCGGCCGCAGCCGCCAGCTTGGCGGCCCATTCGACGGAGAAGGAGCCCAGCAGCACATGGGCGGGACGGCCGGGATTGATGAGGGGTCCCAGGATATTGAATACCGAGCGCCGCCCCTGGCCAGCGAGCAACTTGCGCACGGGACCGATGTGTTTGAAGGCGGGGTGGTAGTTCGGGGCGAAGAAGAAGACGAAACCGAGCTGCTCCAGCGCACGGCGGAGCTTCTCGGGCGGAGCGGCGAGGTCGACACCCAGGCCGGCGAGCAGGTCGGCGCTTCCGCACTTCGAGGTGATTCCCCGGTTGCCGTGTTTCATCACGGGCACTCCGGCGCTGGCGAGGGTGAGCACGACGAGGCTTGAGACATTGAAACCGCCTGCGTGATCGCCGCCAGTTCCGACAATGTCCACGGCCCTGGGGGCCCACTCCTGGACGCCGGGATCGATGGCGAGACCGCGGAACGCAGAGGCGAAGGCGGCCACCTCGCCGGCGGTTTCCCCCTTGTCGGCGAGCGCGATCAGAAACGCGGCCTTCTCCGAATCCGCCTCCTCACCCGACGCGAGCAGTGCGGCACCCATGGAGGCCTCTTCGCCCGACAGATCCTGGCGGGCGCGAAGCTTGGCAGTGAGCAGAGTGAGCGCAGACATGGCTTCGCGGAGAATCCAGAAATCCCCCGAGAGATTCCAGCGCAAAGCGCAGCCGCACGACGTTCAGGCGCCCGCCACCATGCCGCGCTCGCTTTTCTGGGCAAAATCAAGCAGCCGCCTGAGTTCGTCGGATCCCGCCTGTTCGTGCGCGGCGAGCCTCTCGATTGCCTGCGAGCGGTTCAGACCCTCGCGATAGAGGATGCGATAAAGGAGTTTCACGCGTTCGATCTGCTGCGGGCTGAAGCCATGGCGTTCGAGGCCGACCTTGTTGATCGCGCGGACGGTCGCAGGCGAGCCGTCCGCGATCAGATAGGGCGGCACGTCCTGAACCACCTTGGCGCAGGCCGCGACCATCGCATGGGTGCCCACGCGGCAAAATTGGTGAATGCCACCGTAGCCGCCGATCACCACGTGATCCTCGACGGTCACATGCCCCGCGAGTCCGGCGTAGTTGCTCATGACGATGCCGTTTCCCACCTGACAGTCGTGGGCGATGTGGGTGTAGGCAAGGAGTGTGTTGCCATTGCCCACCACGGTGAAATCGCCGTCGGAGGTGGCGGCGTGCACGCTGGTGAATTCGCGAAAGACGTTGCGGTCGCCGATGCGCACGCCCGGGTTGCCCCCCTTGAACTTGAGATCCTGGGTCTTCCCTCCGATGCAGGCGTAGGGAAACAGCTCACACTCGCGACCAAGAACCGTGTTGCCCTCGACCGTGGCGTGATGATGGAGCCGGGTGCCGTCGCCCAGCACAACCTCGGCTCCGACGTAGGCGAAGGGCCCGATGACGACGCCCTCGCCAAGGCGGGCTCCCGCATCGACGATCGCGGACGGGTGAATGCTCGTCCCCATGATGCTCAGACTTCCTCCCCTGCGGCCACCACGGCGAACATCAATTCGGCCGACGACACGACTTGGCCGTCGACGGTGCAGGTGCACTCGGCCGCAGCCAATTTGTTGCCGCGCACCTTCGTGATCTTGGCGTTGATGATCACCTGATCGCCGGGGCGGACCGGCTTGCGGAACTTCACCTTGTCGGCGCTCATGAACAGGGCGTTCGAGCAGTCCTTGGATGTTCGCCGGAGCATCAGGATGCCGGCCGCCTGGGCCATGGCCTCCAGCTGAAGCACGCCTGGGAAAACGGGGTTCTCGGGGAAATGCCCCTGGAAGAAGGGCTCGTTGATGGTGACGTTCTTGACGGCGACGAGTTCGTCGGTGCCGATGAATTCGATCACTCGATCGACCATCACAAAAGGATAGCGGTGCGGGATCGTGTCGAGAATGCGCCTGATATCCAGTGAGGTCTCGGTCGGGAGAAGGGTCGGGGGCCGGGGCTTCTTCTTGGTACCCTTGCGCGATTCCTCTAGGCGGGCGAAGAGGGCCTTGGTCAGTTCGGCGTTGATCGCGTGGCCCGGCCGCATGGCGACGATATGGGCCTTGATCGGCATGCCGAGCAGGCGAATGTCGCCGATGAGATCGAGAATCTTGTGACGGACGAACTCGTCGGGGAAACGAAGTGGCTCCTTGGAAATGATCTTGTCGCCCTTGATCACGACGGCGCAGTCGAGCGAGCCGCCCTTGATTTTGCCGAGCTTCAACAACTCCTCGATATCCTCGTAGACGGTGAACGTGCGCGCGGCCGAGATCTGCGTGATGTAGGTATCGGGATCGATCGTCAGCGAAAGGTGCTGCGTATGAATGCCCCGGTTGTCGGACGAGGTGCAGGAAATGCGGAACTCGTCGCAGGGCAGCGCAATCACGGAGGAATCGCCGCGGGAGACGGAGACGGGGGCGTCCAGCGTGAAAAACTCGCGCTCGGCCTCCTGCTCGATCGGCTCGCCTTGGAGGATGAGATTCACGAAGGGCTTGGAAGACCCGTCCATGATCGGGGGCTCCGACGCGTTCATTTCGATGACCACATTGTCGATGCCGCAGCCGTTGAGGGCGCTCAGCACGTGTTCGACTAAATGGATGCGCACATTGCCGTCGGTGAGGCCCGTATTGCGGACCAGATCGCCGATGAGGCTGATGTGGGGCTTGATCTCGGGCGAGCCAGGCAAGTCGGTGCGACGGATGACAATGCCGTGATTGGCCGGAGCGGGCTTCAGGGTGAGCGCCACCGTTTCACCGGTGTGCAGACCGTGGCCGCTGGCCGTCACTTCACGAGCAAGGGTTCTTTGTTTCATAAATAACCGAATCACTGTCGGCCAAGGGTCCGTCCAAGGGCAAGCGCAGAAGCGGCAAGGGGGCGGGCGTGAACCTCAACCCGTTTTCAACAGGGATCGAAATTCACCCGAACCACGAACCGGTATTCACAAGGATGAACGGGATGAAAGGGATAAAACCTTCGGACCCCTACGGAAATTCGAATTCCTGTATCTGTGTTTCGGATCCCCATCCCCTCCATCCCCTTCATCCCTTATCGTCATACTTCAGGGATGGGTTGTTCATCAAACACACGGAAGACCTCAGCCCCGACCCGCAAGGGTGGCTGGAGGTCTGG
>JAJXVO010000154.1 GCA_021782105.1 bacterium | reverse complement strand
CTCCTGTGCGCCGCCACAAGCCACGCCTCCGACGCGCTCGTCGACTTCGGCGCCTTGCCCGCTCCCGCCAGCGGTGAATGCGTCGAGGTCAACCTCCCACCCGCCCTGCTCGCGATCGCCTCCAGCGCCACCGAGAAGTCCGACCACGAAACCGCCGACCTCATCCGCCACCTCAGGCTCGTGCACATCAACGTCGTCAAACTCGACGACAGCAACCGCACCCAGGCCATCGACCACATTCGCCGCTTCCGCGAATCCCTCAAAAACTGGAAACAGGTCGTCAGCGTCCGCGAGCCCAATGGCGACGACGTCGACATCCGCATGAAGTGCCGCGACGACAACACCATTGAGGGCTTCGTCATCACCGTGCTCGAGAGCAAGGGCGACGCCGTCTTCGTGAACATCGTCGGCGACCTGAAACCCGACCAGCTCGGAGCCCTCGCCGCACGCCTGCCCATCCCGGGTATGCCCACACTCGGATTGCCCGCCCCGGCCCACACCTGACTTCCACCTCGGTAATCACAGAAAGGATGGGAATAACCACGGACCAACCCGATGGTCATCTCAGATTTCCGAATGTCCGATTTTCCAAATTTCAGTTTTTCCGACAATCCCTTCCATCCCCTGCATCCCTTTTAAAATCGGTTCTTCGTTCCTATCTGTTCGCTGCAACCGCCGAATTTCGGTCCAGGCGCCCCCCACGCCCTCCCTCACCATGACCACAGCCCGAAAAATTGTCGCCGCCATCGGAGTCGCCGTCCTGGGCCTTGTGGTTGTGGCGGCCACCTGGATCGCCAGCCTGTTCTTCCTCCCCGGCGAGGCCGCCTGCCTGCGCGATGCCATGGTCGCCGGGCGCCCCTCGCACACCCGGATCCAACTTAACCTGGGACGTGTATCCACATCGCTGGCACGCCTGGTCGCCCTTCACACTCCGGCCGCGGACCAACCCGATGCCCGGCAGGCGCTCGACTCCGTGCGCGCCGCCGCGGTCGGCGTCTACAAGGTGGAATCGGACACCCACGCCGCGTTCGACCCCGTCGGCATCGACGCCACCATGGCCCGCCGCGGCTGGCAGCGTTTCCTCTTTGTCCGCGAACACGGAAAGACGGTGCTCGGCTACACCCGCGCCGGCCCGTCCGAAGGTTCCGAGTTTCCGATCTGCCTCGCCGTGCGCGACCTCAACCAGGTCGTGGTCGTCTGGGCCCGCGTCGACGGTGCGCGGCTGGCGGAGCTCGCCGCGTCTCACCTGCCTCCCCTCAAACTCGTCCCGGCAGGCGCCTGAGAGATCCCCTCGTCATCGTTGGGCGGTCCGGCCTTTCACTGGACCGCTTTCTTTTTGCCCCGTGTCGCACATCCACCGGCTCCGAGTCCAAGCCGGGGCGCCGCGTCAAATAGACTGGATCACGCCTCGAGCGCCGGTTTGGCTTCCGGCGCCCAATCCTGCCCCGCGGAACCACCAGCCCACTCGTCCGGACCAATCGCCCGCTTCCCTCGCACCCGTCCGCCCTCCATGCCAGAGACGAATCCGACCGCCCGCTCGACTCCATGTCCACGCTGACCTCCCTGCTTCTCGCCGTTACGGCCATCGTCACCTTCCTCGGCCTTCGCAATCCCTCCGTTCTCTCGCGCTACTCGTTCAAGCCCGACCGCATCCTCGGCGAAAAACAGTGGGACCGGCTCATCAGCTCCGGATTTCTCCACGTCGACTGGATGCACTTCCTGATGAACGCGGTCAGCTTCTACTTCTTCGCGGACACGCTGGAGCGGGTCTATGGAGGGCCGGCTCTCTGCGTCATCTACCTCGGCTCGATCGTGGGCGGCAACCTGCTCGCGCTGTATTTTCACCGGCATCATTTCTACACCGCGGTCGGCGCCTCGGGGGGCGTGTGCGGCCTGATCTTCGCCTCGCTGTTTCTGCTGCCGGGCATGCAGATCTCGGTGTTTCCCGGCCTGTTGAGCGTCCCCGGCTGGCTCTACGCAATCGCCTTCCTCCTGGGCTCGTACTACGGCATGCGGAGCCTGGCCGACAACATCGGCCATGACGCGCATTTCGGCGGCGCGATTGTCGGGCTGCTCATTGCACTGGCCCTGTATCCGGCCCTCGTGCTGGTCCAGCCGATGTTCCTCGCCCTGGTGCTGGGACTCTCCGGACTCCTGCTGTGGTACCTGGTCAGACGCCCGTTCATGCAGGGATTGGAATTCCCCGTGTTTGGCCCGGAGGCCCCCAAGGCGGGCCGACGGTACAAGGATTACGAGGACACGCGGCGGGCGAAGGAATCCCGTGCGGAGATCGACCGCATCCTCGACAAGATCGCCCGCCAGGGCATCGCCTCCCTCACCGCGGCCGAGCGCACCAAGCTCGACGCCTACGCCAAATCCCAGCGTCGCGACTGAGGGAAGAGGACCGCGCCATGGCGCCCACCCCGAGCTTGCCTTTGAAGATCCCCGGGGCACCGTCACCCATTCCAGAGAGGGCCTATAGCTCAATGGTTAGAGCAGGGGACTCATAATCCCTTGGTTCTGGGTTCGAATCCCAGTGGGCCCACCAGGCTTCGTCGTTGCATCGCAACGGACTTCGCCTGGCTCCGCCAGCCCTGCAAGCATCCGGCCGGGAAGGGCTGATCCCGGCCATGTCACCGCGATAGCCCGCCGGACGGGATATCGCCAAACCACACGACCGACCCGCCCGCATTGTGCCGGCGCGGACTCAGGAAAATCCGATTACGACAGGCGCTCCCAACGGACGGCAGTTAGGATGCCTCCTTGACAAATCAAACAGTTTTATCTTTAGGGAAACTGTATCCCACCGAATCCGCCCGACCCCGGACGCGGATTTCGCAATCCCCAACCCCCTGCTCCCATGCCTTCCCTACGCATGCTCCGCGGCCTGTCGGCCGCCGCTGTCCTCGTCGCGTCCCTCGCCTGCCTCCCCCTCGTGCACGCCTCCTTCGCAAAGGGCGCCGACCTGAGCTGGAGCGACCAGGAGGAAGCCTCGGGCTACACCTTCCATACGCGTTCCGGCACCAAGGCGGATTGCTTCGCCCTCATGAAGAGCGAAGGCATCAACGCCGTTCGGCTGCGCGTCTGGGTCAACCCAAGCGGCGGCTGGTGCAACGGCGCCGATACGCTCTACAAAGCCAAACGCGCCGCCGCTCAGGGCATGAGCATCATGATCGATTTCCACTACAGCGACACCTGGGCCGATCCCTCGCACCAGACCGTCCCCGCCGCCTGGTCCGGACACACGCTCTCGCAGCTCGTCAACGACGTCTACTCCCACACCTACGGCACGCTCAATTACCTCAAGTCGAATGGCATCAACGTCACCTGGGTGCAGGTCGGCAACGAGATCAACAGCGGCATGCTCTGGCCCCTCGGAAGCACCTCCAATTTCAGCAACCTCGTCCAGCTCATCAACAGCGGCTACAACGCAACCAAGGCCGTCTACCCGGGTGCCAAGGTCATCCTGCACCTCGCCAACGGATACAATGACGCCGACTTCCGCTGGTTCTTCGACAACATGAAAAGCCACGGCGCCAAGTACGATGTCATCGGAATGTCCCACTACCCCTCGCCCAGCAGCTGGACGACCACCAACGCGGAGCTCGCCGTCACGATGAAGGACATGGTTTCGCGCTACGGCAAAAGCGTGCTGATCTGCGAAACCGGTATGGACTGGCAGCAGGCGGCCACGACCAAGGCCATGCTTCAGGATCTCATCAGCAAGGTCGGCGCCCTCGGCTCCAACGGCCTCGGCGTATTTTACTGGGAACCCGACGCGTTCCCTGGCTGGCAAGGATACACTCTTGGCGCCGTCGACACCAACGGCGCGCCCACCCTCGCGCTCGACGCCTTCCTCTGATCGACCCGGCCCCCCCCCGGGCCGGCCCTCGCAGTCAGAGGCCCGGCCCGGGCGCCGGACCGTTTCCGCGTAACGGATAATCCACTACTGCTGGCCGACGTGCCAGGCGTCCTCCACGGAGGTCGCCGCAGGCCTCGCAATGGCATAAGCCACAAACCTGTGGCCCGTCCGAACTCTCAATGATTTATCGTTACGAGATTTAACACGAGCGATCTCGAAGGCCGGCTGATAGTCCCAATAAGCGCTCATACGCACCGCGGGTCAGGAAATATCCTTACAGTTCAGGAGTATTCCTAGGATCCGCCCCCATCTCGGTTGTGTTTCCCAGTCGGCAGGGTACCTTGGTTACGTCAGAAGTCCCCACCCCCCGCAATGTCCGTCAACCACGACGTTCCGCGTCATCTTATGTCGCAGGACAATCCCCTCGGCCAATCCAAGGCCATCTTCGCCGCCCCCTCGATGAGCTATGAGAACCGCGCCGAAATGCGTCAGATTTTCGACCGCGCCATCAAGCTCGCCGAAAAGGAAAGGCTTCGCATCCGTGTGCCACGCGAGGTGAAACCAGGCCAGAAACTGCGCGGCATGCACTATCACTATCGGCCCGAATTTTTCCTCGGGCTCCAAGGCCGGACCGACTTTCAGTTCCCCAAGGAGACTTTCTCGCTCGATCCCGACGAGGTCTGCATCATCCCTGCAGGCGTTCCGCACGGAGAGTTGATCCACTCCGACAGCACGCATCCCTTCCGAAACCTGGTCGGCGGATTTTACAACAACACGCTCAGCCTGCATTTCGCCTACGAGGCCCGGCCCCATCGCCCCGATATCGAGGTGATCGAGTTCTTCGACGCCCCCAACCTCGATGTCTTCGTGACGCTGTGCAACAGCATCGCCCAGACTTACTCGATGCAGGGCCCCGCCCGGGACGCCGTGCTCAAGGGGCTCCTGATCGCCCTGCTCGGAATGTTCCGCAACATCGTCGAGACCGGAACCGGGCGCCTCAACAGCGACATCGGCAAGGTCTACCAGGCAAAATGCCTGGTGCGGGAGCAGTTCTCCAATCCCAACCTGAGCGTGCAGGACATCGCCGACGCGCTCGGCTGTTCGGCCGACTATCTCTCGCATCTATTTCACGTCGAGACCAAGGAGCGCCTCATTCACTACATGCAGCGCATCCGCATCGACGGCGCCATCCTCGCATTGGAGGGCACCTCCCTGAACATTTCGGAGATCGCCTACGCGAGCGGCTTCTCGGATCCCGCCTATTTCGCCCGGGTCTTCAAGCAGCACAAGGGAACGACACCGCTCGAATTCCGCGCCCAGCTGGACGCGCGTAGGAACAAACCGGAGACACAACCAAAAACCGTCTTCTTCGACCGTCTCGACTACTCGCACGGCATCCCGCAGCGCAGTCCCGCCGAGGTGGTGAGCTGAGCTCCCGCTGAGCCGCGGCTTCCTTTCAGGACTCCGCCGCCGCCGCTTCGCTTTCCTTCGCCTCGCCTTCGTCGACCCACGACAGGGCGAGCGCGGCGACCAGCATGCACACGCCGCCGCCGGCAATCACCGGAAGCGACGAGTCCTTCAGCACAAGGTGCACGACCAGGCCCAGACCGAGCGATGCCACGATCTGCGGAATGACGATGAAGAAATTGAATACGCCCATGTAGAAGCCCATGCGCTCGGCGGGGATCGCATTCGCGAGCAGCGCATAGGGCATCGAGAGGATCGTCGCCCAGCCGATTCCGACGCCAACCATCGAGATCAGGAGCTGCCACGGTTGGTGCCAAAGCATGACGGAGAGCAGGCCGAAGCCCGCGCAGCACAGGCCGAAGCGATGAAGCGCGCGCGTCGATATCCCGCGGCGGCTTAGAATCACGAGCACGAACGCCGCCAGCGCGGCGACTCCGTTGTAGACCGAAAAGCAGACCCCGCCCCACTCGACGCCCCGCTCATACGCGGGCGTTCCCGGCGCACCGCCAAAAACCGTGTGAGCGATCGTCGGAGTGAAGTAGAGCCACATGCAGAACAGGCCGAGCCAGGTGAAGAACTGCACCACCGCGAGCCGCCGCATCGTGCGCGGCATCTCGAGCAATCCCGTTAAAATCGACCGTAGTGCGCCCTCCGAATGGACCAGCAGCTTCTGCTCCTCGGTCGGAGGATGTTCTTTGGTCGTGATGACCGTGTAGAGCACGCTGAGGATGAACACCGCCGAACCAATATAGAATGCGAGCTGCACCGTCCGCGGAATGCCCTCGCCCGGCAGCGACACCACGCCCAGCTGCGCAAGCAGCCACGGCAGCGCCGACGACAATACGGCGCCCAGTCCGATCAGGAGGCTTTGCATCGAAAACCCCATCTGCCGCTGCTCGGACGGAAGCAGGTCGCCCACAAAGGCCCTGAACGGCTCCATGCTGATGTTGACCGAGGCATCGAGCACCCACAGGAGGCCGGCGGCCATCCACAACGAAGAGGCGTTAGGCATCGCGATGAGCGCGGCGCTCGCAAGCAGCGCACCCGTGAGAAAATAGGGTCGTCGCCGCCCAAGCCGTGTCCAGGTCCGGTCGCTGTAATGCCCGATCAGCGGCTGCACCAACAGGCCCGTCATAGGCGCCGCAAGCCACAGGATTGGCAGCGTCGAATCGCTGGCACCCAGGTATTGGTAGATGGCGCTCATGTTCGCCATCTGCAGACCGAAGCCGAATTGGATTCCGAAGAACCCAAAGCTCATGTTCCAGATCGCTGCGTACGAGAGGGTGCGGGAAGGGGTAGGCATATCCGGCGGGGTTTGGGGCTCAGGAGCCCAGGGGCACGCTGTAGTCGAGCAGGGCACGGTCGCCGGTGCGATCGTAGAGGGTGATCCAATGCCGGAGCATCGCGAGCTTCTCGTTCCGCAGGGAGGCGAGCTGCTCGGCGGTGAACCGCCACTGCCAGTTGCCCTCCGCCGTCCCCGGACGGTTGAACGTCGCCGAAGCGGGAAGATCCAGGAGATCCTGAACCGGCACCACGGCCAGACGCGACACCGTCGACAGGAGAGCCCGGATCATCGGCCAGGCGGAATGCGATCCTCCAAGCTGAAAATAGTCGTCGATCTTTTCCGCGTAGCCGCGCGGCACCGCCTCGAGCCAGCCGCGTGTCGTCAGGTTGTCGTGCGTTCCCGTGTACGCGACGCTCTCCGCCGGATACAGGTGCGGCAGGTTGGCGTTGTGGGCATCGTGGCCGTAGGCAAATTGCAGGATCTTCATTCCTGGAAGCCCCGCCGCCTTGCGGAGCTCCACCACGTCGGGTCCGATGTAGCCGAGGTCCTCAGCGATGATCTTCGCCTTGGGCAGCGCCTGCCTCACGGCCTGGAAAAACGCCGCACCCGGACCCTTGCGCCAGACTCCGCTGCGCGCGTCCACCGCGTCGGCCGGAATCTCCCAGTAGGTGTCGAATCCGCGGAAATGGTCCAGGCGGATGATGTCGTAGAGTTCGAAGGCCGCCCGCAGCCGGTCGATCCACCACTCGTACCCCGTGCTCGCAAGGTGCTCCCAGTCGTAGAGCGGATTTCCCCAGAGCTGGCCGGTTTCGGAAAAATAGTCGGGCGGCACGCCGGCGACCACCCTCGGCAGCCCACGCCCGTCGAGCTTGAAGACGTCCCGGCTCTGCCAGGTGTCTGCGCTGTCCAGGGCCACGAAGATCGGCACGTCGCCGATGATGCCCACTCCCCGCTCGGCCGCATAACTCCGAAGCCGCTGCCATTGGCCAAAAAAGAGGTACTGGTAAAAGACATGCCGTTCGGCCGCCCGGCATGTGTCCTCCGTCATTGCGGCCCGGATACCCGGTGTCCAGGCCCGGAACGGTTCCGGCCACGTAGTCCACGAGCAGCCTCCGAAACTCTCCTTCAGCGCCATGAAATCCGCGAATGGCTCCAGCCATGTCCGGTTCCTGCGCCGAAATTCCGCGAGCGAACCCAGCTGGCCCACCGCGTCGGCCCCCGAGGCGTGAAACCGGTCCTGCGCTTTCGCAAGCACGGGCCAGAAGCACGCATAAAGCCGCCCGTAGTCGACCCGCGTCGACTCCGCACGGCCGAGGTCCTCGACCTCCTGCGCCGTGAGCAGCCCCGCCGAGACGAGTTCACCCAGGTCGATGAAATAGGGATTCCCTGCACGGCCCGAGAATAGCTGATAGGGGGAGTCGCCGTAGCCGGTCGGTCCGATGGGACAGATCTGCCAGTGCCGCACGCCGGCTTCGCCGAGAAAGTCGACAAAGCGGCGCGCTCCTTCGCCGAGGTTTCCGATGCCGTAGCGGCCCGGAAGCGTGGAAATGGGGGCCAGCACGCCGGCGCTCCGCGTGTCGAGCCAGTTGGCCGGAAGGGCTGCATTCATGGGCGTGTCTCTCATCTGAGTTCGATCGCGTGGGCCGCCGAATCGTCGGACAGCCGGACCGTCGTGGTTCCGTCGGCGGAGCGCCACCAGCCGGCGCCCGTGGCGCCCGCATGGCCTTGAGCAAGTGCAGTGCCGTCCAGAGTCACCGCCCCAGCGGCCACCCCGTGGACGATGATTTCAAAGGTGCGCGCTCCGGGACGGTAGGAACCTTGGGGCGCCGAGAGGGCGATCCGATAGCCGCTCCCCGCCCTTCCACAGCTCAACTCCGTGCGGCGGCTCTGCCCCGCGAGGTAGTTCGTGCTGGTGCCGTCGTCCTCGTAAAGCGAGCCCGACGCCGCTCCATTCGCATCCGGATACACGTCGAAGCGAATCGGATCCCACGGTTTCTCGCCGACGTAATCCATCGCCACCGTCGATGGCAGCACCGCGCCTCCGCGCACATAGAGCGGCACCGCGTCGAGAGGGACGTTCACGGCGATGGTCTGCCCGCCGGCGGTTCGCGCACCCGTCCAAAAATCGTACCACACACCCTCCGGCAAATAGAGCTCGCGCTCGCGTTGGGCGGGCCGGAGCACGGGGGCCGCCAGCAGGGCGCCGCCCACCATGAATTCGTCGTCGACGGTCAGCAGGTTGGAGTCGGTTTGGAAATTGAGCAGCAGGGGCCGGAAAAACGGCACACCCGTGCGGTGCGCCTCCTCCAGCACCGTGTAGAGGTAGGGAAGCAGCTGGTAGCGAAGCTTCAGATATTTCCTGACGATGCCCTCGGCATAGGAACCGAAACGCCAGGGCTCGTGATCGTAATCGTCGATCGCGGCATGGTTGCGGCACAGCGGCACGAGGAATGCCAGCTCGTAACTGCGGGCCAGCATCTCGGCACCCGAGCGCCCGATGAAGCCCGGCACGTCCGAGCCGACGAAGGGCTCACCCGACAGGCCCAGCGACGCGAACATCGGGATGTTCAGCCGGAGTGACTTCCAGGAGGCCTTGTTGTCGCCCGTCCACATCGTCGCATACCGCTGGACTCCGGCGTAGCCCGCGCGGGTCAGCACAAAGGGCCGCCTGCCCGGAGCGTTGCGCTCGAGCCCCTCGAAGGTGGCGCGGTCCATGTTGAGCGCGAAAGTATTGCGGTTGCTCGCGTAGGAGGTCTGGTGGCCGGGCTCCCCGAACATCACGTCGGCCTGGCTCGCGCCACTCTTGTCAACGAAATCGGACGGCTCGTTCATGTCGTTCCAGAAGCCCGCCACGCCTTCGTCGAGGAAACGCTTGTGCAGGTCTCCCCACCAGCGGCGGGCATCCGCGCGCGTGTAGTCCACAAAGACCGCCTTGCCCGGCCAGACTTCGCCCACGTAGAGGCTGCCGTCACGCCGCCGCAGGAAGTAATTGTGCTTCAATCCCTCGTCGAAGACATAGTACCGGTCCTTCTGCGATCCACGGTCGGGCTCCGCCGAGACGGGAGGCGCACCGGGGGCGGGCGGCTGATACTTGATGCCCGGATCGACGATCGTGACCACCTTGACGCCGAGCTTGCGCAATCCGTCCATCAACCGCTTCGGATCCGGAAAACGTTTCGGATCCCAGGTGAACGAGCGGTAGCCGTTCATGTAATGAATATCGAGATACAGGACGTCGAGGGGAAGGTCGTGCGCC
>JAJXVO010000153.1 GCA_021782105.1 bacterium | reverse complement strand
CGAGGATGCGCTGAAGATCCTCGTTGCCGGCGTACTCGATGATGATCTTGCCGCGCTTGGGAGAGTGTTTGAGCGACACGCGGGCGCCGAGGTGCGAGGTCAGGCGTTTCTCGATGCTGTTGACCGCCGCGCTTTCGGCCGCCGGGACCGGGCGTCCCTCCGCGGAATGGGGGTGGCCGAGCTGGGCCTTCTTCGTGGCAACGAGCTTCTCGGTGGCGCGGACGCTGAGGCCGTCCTCGATGATCCGGCGAGCGAGCACGGCGCGCTGGGCGGCGTCGTCGACACCGAGCAGCACCTTGGCGTGACCCACGGAGAGCAGCGCCTTGGAGAGGTAGCCCTGCAGCTCGGCGTCGAGGGCCAGGAGCCGCAGAGAGTTGGCGACTGAGGCCCGCCCCTTGCCCACGCGTTCGGAGGCCTGCTCCTGCGTGAGATCGAAATCGCGGATGAGACTCGCGTAGCCGTAGGCCTCTTCGATCGGATTGAGGCCTTCGCGTTGCAGATTCTCGATGAGGCCGATGGCGGCGGCGGAGGCGTTGTTGGCTTCGACGACGCGCGCCGGGATCGCCTTGATTTTGAGCAGTTGAAAGGCGCGCCAGCGGCGTTCGCCTGCGATCAGCTGAAATTTATCCCCGTGCCTGCGCACGACGATCGGCTGGAGGAGACCCTCGCTGCGAATGCTCTCGGCCAGTTCGGTCAGCTGGTCGGGCGAGATCTCGCGGCGAGCCTGATAGGGGCTGGGCTCGACGGACGACACAGGCACCTCCTGGAAACCGGGAGCAGAGGGGGCTGCGGCCGCGGCGCCTTGCGCGGGGTGGGACGCGGCGGCGCCCGATTGTTTGGACTCCGCGGCCGCCTTGGCGGCCGGAGTGGCGTTGGTGATGAGGCCGCCGAGACCGCGGCCTAGACGGGATTTTGAGGCTGCCATGGGTTGGACTGAAGTTCGTTGGGAAACTGCCACGAGAAACAGTAGCGAAAACGTCGAATTGGGAGATCGGGGTGGCGGATACCGGCCCGGTGATGTCCGCCCCGATCAGGAGGCGGGCAGACGCGGCATTTCTTGTGGCCTAAGCGCAGCGGTTTCCAAGGTTATTTGGCGCCGGGGATGAAAAGCACCTGTCCGACCCGGATACGCGAGGGGTCCGAAAGCTTGTTTGCGTTGATGATATCCTCGGCCTTGGAGCCCGTTTTCGCCGCGATCTTCGAGAGGGTGTCGCCGCGCTGCACGGTGTAGCTGATGCCTTCCTTGGGATAATTGTCGCTGAACGCCGCGGGCGCGGGGGCTGCGGTGGCCGTCGGGGTTGCGGCCGCCGCGGACCTGGTCGTCCCGATGTGCGTTGCGCGGGTTCCCCGGTTGACCGACTCGAGCGCCGCGTTCATCTGGTTGGCAAGATTCTCCATCTGCGTGGCCACCCGCTGGAGGATGTCGGAGCGCGAGGTGGCGACGGCGGCCTTGATGGTCTGGTTGAGATCGGCGACCGCCTGATTGAGCTGGTCGACCGTCGCGTAGGACTGCGTGCCCTGAGCCTCCTTCTGGCGCAACGCGGCGTTTTCGCGCTCGAGTTGCTCCACCCTGAGCGACAGGGCTCCCAGATTCTGGCTGAGCAGACGCACATCTTCGCGAACATCGGAGAGATTCGCAGGGTCCGTGGTCACTTGCGCGGAAGCGACCGCGGCGAACAGGGCGAAAATGATGCAGAAACGCATGGAGGAACTTTGCGACAAGGAGATTGCAAAAACAAGGGCAGTTTCGACTACCGCTTCGACTGAAGCGTCCCTGGCTTGAGCCGTCTACCGCTTCATAGCGGAAGGTAGCGGACCAGCCGGCGATGGGGCCGGCTGCAAACAAGGAATCCATTATGAAAATGATCAACAAACCGCAGTTTGTCGCGCTCCTGGACGGGGCCGGGGTCACCGACGAGCAGAAAACGCGTTTCCATGCCCTCTTCGAGCAGCGACATCCGGAGTTCCACGAGGTCTTCCTTCTCGGCCTGGGCATCGCGCCCGACGAGGTGGCCAGAATCCGCGCGGGCTCGAAAAAGGGCTGAGTGACTCCTCCCCGCGGGCGCGGTGCCGCGACTTTACGGCTCCGCGCCCGCTTGATTGACTTCCGACTCCGCCGCCATGACCCCCATCAGCCAAATCGCGCGAAGACACGGACTCTCGCGCAGCACCCTCCTCTACTACGACCGTCTCGGCCTGGTGCGTCCGAGTTACCGCACCTCCGCGGGCTATCGCCTCTACCAGGAGGAGGACGAGGCGCGCCTGTCTCAGGTCTGCGAATACCGCAGGACGGGGCTTGCGCTGAAGGAAATCGCCGGGCTGTTGGATCGCGGAGCGGGCGCGCGCTCCGACACGGCACGCGCGCTGGAAGCGCGGGTGAAGGCGCTGAACCGGGAGATCGCCGCGCTCCGTGGCCAGCAGGAGATCGCCCTGGCGCTGCTGCGCAGGCTTGGCCGCCACCACGACCGCGAGGCGCGCTCGATGACCAAGGACAAATGGGTGGCGCTGCTGCGGGCGGCCGGGCTCGGCGACACCGAGATGATGCAGTGGCACGCCGCGTTCGAGCACCAAGCCCCGGAGGGGCACCAGGATTTTCTTGAGTCGCTCGGCATTCCGCCCGCCGAGATCGCACGAATCCGGCGCACATCCGCCACTCAGGGAAATCTACCTCAGACTGGCTCGGCAAATAAAAGCCACGCGGCGGGATCTGGCGGGGCCACACGCCACCGCGCAAAATCCCGAGCGGCGGGTGCGCGTGGTTGACCGCAGCCTCGCCGACCCCGGCACGGTCAGTTCCGATCCCTCCCTGCGGTGACCCGGGTGATCGCCGCAGCTGCAGCGCTGAGCAAGGCGACCATTCCGGCGAGGGACCGTCCCTCCCAAAGGCCTTCAAACCAGTTCAGAAACTGGACCAGAAGCATGTTCAGGCCACCCCCGTACTGCTGAAGTTCGCGCACCGACCGCTTGGCATCCATCATGTCGCCCAGAGCGTCAGGCGGAACAGGTTTCGCGCGCAGGTACAGCACCGCCGCGGCGGTCAGGCCGGCCGCCAGGAGCACCCAGGCGACACGACGCGCCCGAATCATGGCCCGGATCTCCTCCGCCTCGGTCGCCGCGTTCGGACCAGTACGTCCGGTGTCGCGCGCAACCAGAGCCCTGCGAATCGCCTGCAGTTGATCGTCGGCGATCGGCTGCCCCCTCTTCCCGAGTTCTTCGGCCACGGCGTCAATCACCTCCCGCCGATAGGACAAATACCGCTGCAGATATCCGTGAAGCACGGAGTCGGGCAGGTTTGGGATCCGATTCAATATCGACTCGTCCATGATGTCAGGAAGACACGGCTAGCCAAAGGATGCGAAAAACACAAAGACGGACGGCTCCGGGGTGCCGGTGACACAAATCGAGTGTGCGCCGTCGCGGGAAGACTGGAGCGATCCGTCGATGCAATGCGCGCGGCCCCGCCGTGGCTACGGAGGTCATCGGAAAAATGCCCGCGTCAATTATCCGGCGGAGGGGGTTCAGTTGGCCACCTTAAGTGTGGTCTTGGGAGGAGCGGATACGCCGTCGCGCCAGCAGGGGGGGATGTAGGTGCACGACGGTGTGTCAATCAGACCGCGGAGGTTGGAGCGCATGAGGCTCACCACCTGCTCGATCGCCTCCTGCCCCACTCTTCGATAATCTGGCATCACGCCGGCCATGCCCTCGGGTTGGCCGCTGAGATCCAGGCAGGCAAACGCGGGGCGGATCACCGCGGGAATCGCTTCCTCCAACAAGGCATGGACCGAACCCCGCGAGCCGATGACGGCGTCGACCTTGTGCTGCTTGGCCCACCGTGCGAGGGTGGCCGGACGGACGGCTTCGGCTAAATCGAGGACGGGGATTCGTGCAGTCTGCACGAGCTCGGCCTGGTGAAAACCCACCCGATAGAGCTCGGCACTGAAAAGCTCAGGGTCCGGAACGCAGACCAATCCGATGCGCGAGTAGCCGAGCGCGTGAAGGCATTTCCAGGCAGTCCGTGCAGAATCGCGAAGATCGGTCTTCACCGAATACGAGGGCACCCACAGGTGATGACTGGCGATCTTCACGGCCGAATATTCCTTCCAATCGAACGCCAGCCGGGATGTCGCTGGAGTGAGGCCTCCCACCACCATGGTCACGATGCCCCGCGCACTCAGCACGCTGTTGAGGCGCTCGGGCGTGAGCTGACCCTTGTTGAGAAGGAACAGCTCCAACTTGCAGTGCAACCCGTCCGCGGCGGCCTTTGCGCCCTCCCAATAGGCGTGAAGGCGCGGCGAGACCTCAAACGCATCGCGCGAAGGGGCGTCCGACACGAAGGCGATCACCGGAACGGACTTGTGAGGGAGCACGCCCTTGCGGTGGCTGTTGAAGGCATCGAGGAGCGGGTCGGGATGATAGCCGATCTTCTCCGCAGCGGCATGGACGCGCTTTCGGGTGGCCTCTGAAATGCTCGGGTCGTTGCGCAGGGCGAGCGAAACCGTGGAGGGATGCACGCCGCCAGCGAGCCGGGCGACGTCGGTCATGGTGGGGCGTCTGGGCATGGTCAGGACTTGCGGACGGACTTTGATTTGGGTGGAGCGGAGTCGCCGTCGCACCAGTTTCCCCGCACGTAGGTGCGCGAGGCGACGTCGGGGATGCCCCGCTGCTCGGCGCGGAGCTGGGCGGCGAGCAGCGTCACAGCTCGCTCACCGACGAGGAACAGATTTGAAACGATTCCGGCCAGATTGGGCGAACAGCGCGCCAGGCACAGGCAGGCGCAGGCCACTCGTTCCGGGACCGCAAATCCTGCCTGGCCGATCATGTCGCGAATATTGGTCCAGTTGCACAGCAGCGCGTCGAGACGATGCGCGACGATGTAATCGCGGATGAGGGGCACCGCATCGCCTGCGAGGGAGCCGACCGGAAAGAGCAACGGCGGAAACTGCTCGGACGTCGGCACGGCGCTCTGCGCGAGCAGCAGGCCGGCGTGATGAAGACCGTCGGTCATCTCCTCGTCCTTTGCGCCGACCGCCAGGCCGATCCGGCGATAACCCAGCGCCCGCAGCCGTTCGAACGCGTCCCGGACCCCGTTCATCTGATCGATGGACACGATGCTCGCAGCCGGATCCATGTGGCGCGAGTCGACCTTCACGATGGAAAACTCGTCCCATGGGAGCGTCAGGGACTCGCGCTCGGGCTCGAAGGCACCGATGATGATCCCCGTGATGCTGTGCTCCTTCAGGTAGGCTTGAAGCGTGGCCGCAGAATAATAGCCCTTCTCGACACTCAACACGTCCAGCTCGTACCCGAGTTCCTCGGCGCGGTGCCGGGCCCCCTCGATGAGAAGACGATGATGGGGGCGCATGATGAGCCCGCTGGCCGGGGAGCGGTTGGCGACATACGCGAGGCGCGGACGAAACTGTTCCTCCTGGCGGTTGCGGCGCTGACTGCTGAGCGCGGAGAACACGCGATTGCGTTGATAGCCGATGCGGTTTGCCGCCGCGATGATGCGCTCACGCGTGGTGGCGGGAATACTCGGATGTCCGCGCAGGGCCATCGACACCGTGGTGAAATGCACGCCGGCGACCCGTGCGACGTCCTTGATGGTGGGGTGTGCGTACATGGAGGATTCGAGAGGGCGTGGCGTATCCAGAAAATTGGCGCGGAATGCGGTGAGACGACTCTAACGAATGAGCCCCCCGGCTTCTGGCAAGCCTTTGTTGATGCGAAACTCCACGGATCGGCCCGGCGGCGGCATCTACGAACCTGCGGAGGGATCCGGCGCGAGTGGCATCACCACCTCAATGCCGTCGGTGCCTTCGATGGTGCGGACCCGGCCGCCGTGCTTGATGAAAATGCTAAGCATCTCGAAGTTGTCGGCGAGGGTCTGGGCGGTGAAGCGCTCGATGCCTCGCGCGCGGGCCATTGCGGCGAGGGCTTCCAGGAGCACCGTCGCCATGCCGGTGCGACGACGCTCCTCGTGCACAACCAGGGCCACCTCCGCGCTCCGGCGGTCGTCGACCGCGTTGAAACGTCCGACGGCCACGATCCGCTTCGTGGCACCGCGGCCCTCGGTGATCGCGAGGGCCGCCTGGCGGGTTTCGTCGATCGCGACCAAGTCTGCGGCCCTTTCCAGCGTCAGGTCCGACGGAAGATACCCGTAGCGCCTGAGCAGCGTCTCCCGGCTGTGCGTACGGAAAAACACCGCCAGGGCCGGAGCATCGCGCTTCTGAAGTGCGCGCACCGTACAGACGTAACCGGAACGCGTGCGAAGCTCGCACGGAAGGTCCTTTGGGCCGAATTGGCTAGGAAGCGTGAGCAGCGGAAAGCGCAGCATGGGGCTTATGACATCCTATACTGCCACGAAGTGCAGTTGATCTTCAATAAGAAGGCGTAATCCGGATAATCGAGCGAAACCGACGGGTGCGCAGTTTCCGTAGGAGAAGGACACTTGCCGTGCTATGCATTTCTTGTTCTGAATTGCTGACGTCGTGATCGCCTCTATTACAACCAGCTCTCCAATGACCTCGACCGAGTCAGATACCAAGAGGAGCCGTAAGTTCGTTGAGCAACTACGGACCTCGCAGATCTATCGGGACTACGAGCAGGCTTTTCGCGAGACCACAGGACTCCCAATCAGTCTGCAACCCGTCGACGGCTGGGGCCTGCCCTTTGCGAACGACCCGAAGCAGAATCCGTTTTGCTCGCTCATGGCGGGCACCAACCAGAGCTGCGCGGCCTGTCTTCAGCATCAGGCGGGGCTGAAAAATCACGCGGGCGTCGAACCTTCGACCCTGAAGTGTTTTGCAGGGCTTTGCGACTCGGCCGTGCCGATCCGCGTGGGCGAAAACGTGGTGGCCTTTCTGCAGACCGGCCAGGTGCTGCTGCATCAGCCCGACAAACGTCAATTTGCCAAGACGACCCGGCAATTGCTGAGGTTCGGCACAGAGGTCGACCTGAAGGTGCTGGAGGAGAAATATTTTCAGTCGCGTGTGCTGACGACCAAGCAGCACGAGTCCATCATCCGCCTGCTTTCGATCTTCGCACAGCACCTGGCCGCACTGGCGAACCAGCTCGCGGTGCAGGAGGAGCATTCAGAGTCTCCGCAGATCACCCGTGCCCGCTCCTTCATCCACGAGCATCAGGACGAGGATCTCTCGCTCGAACAGGTCGCGAAGGCGGTCAACATGAGCGCCTTTTACTTCTGCAAGATGTTCAAGAAGGCCTCGGGCATGACCTTCACCGATTACCTGGCGCGGGTTCGCGTGGAGAAGGTGAAGAATCTGCTGCTCAATCCGCACAAGCGCATTAGCGAGGCGGCATTCGAGGCGGGCTTTCAGTCGCTCTCGCAATTCAATCGCGTCTTCCGGCGTGTCGCGGGCGAATCGCCGACGACCTATCGCGAGCGGATTCATCCGCAGGGACACTGATTTTGGCGAGACGGGGTCACCCTGCTTCAAGGGGCCGCCTCGTTCGCAGAGCGCTTCGTCGGATCGCAGCGGTGGTCCGTTTGACAAGGCCCTGCAACTGAGCCCAACTACGGCCATGTCACAACGCGCCATTCTCCTCGTAAATTTGGGTTCGCCCGACTCGACGTCGACCGCCGATGTCGGACGCTACCTGCGCGAATTTCTTGGGGACGAACGGGTGATCGACCGGCCCGGCCAGCCCTTTCGCTGGCTTCTGGTGAACGCGATCATCGTTCCATTCCGCGCGTCGAAATCGGCCCACGCCTACGCCTCGGTGTGGACCGACGAGGGATCCCCGCTGATCGCGACCAGCCGCAAGGTGCGCGCCAGGCTCGACGAGGCGCTGGGAGGCGCCGTGCCGGTGGCGCTCGCGATGCGTTATGGGACCCCGTCCATCGCGTCCGTCGTGGCCCAGCTGGTCGCCGCGGGCGTCGATCACGTGTATCTTCTTCCCCAATACCCCCAGTATGCGATGTCGAGCTGGGAGACCGTGGTGGTGAAGGTCTACCAGGAATTTGCGCGCCAGGCCCCCAGGGTGCGAGTCGACAGCATCCAGCCCTTCTACCGGGACGCCGACTACATCGAGGCGCTCCATGCGAGTGCGGCGCCCTACCTCTCCCAGCCCCACGACCACCTCCTTTTCAGTTTCCACGGCATCCCCGTCCGGCACCTGCGCAAGGCCGACAGCTCCCACGCACACTGCGACTGCGTGGCCGATTGCTGCGAGATCGCCTCACCCGTGCAGTCGACCTGCTACCGGGCGCAGTGTCTGGCCACGGTCCGCGCCTTCGTAGCGCGGGCGGGCCTGGAGGCGAACCGGTACTCGGTGTCGTTTCAATCCCGGCTCGGCAGAGAGCCGTGGCTCTCGCCCTACACGGACTTCGAGTTGAAGCGCCTTCCCAAGGAGGGGAAGAAACGCCTGCTCGTGATGAGTCCCGCCTTTGTGGCGGACTGCCTGGAAACCCTCGAGGAGATCGCGGTCGAGGGGAAAAAGACCTTTCTCGACGCCGGCGGAGACTGGTTCCAGCAGATCCCCTGCCTCAACGACCAGGCGCCCTACATCGAATTTCTGTCGGCCCGCGTGCGCGGCTGGCTCAACGCGTGAGATTTAGCCCGTTGCGCGAACACGAACGAAGGACAGAATCACGGCTGTGAACGAAACGGCGCCCGGCACGAAGACCCACGAAACGGCGGAGACGATCCCGCCGGCGGTGCTGCTCGTCGATCCGGCGGGAAACATCCTCCTGGCCAACGCGACGGCGACGGAGGCAGGCGCACTGCGGGGCCGCCCGTTTGCCGCGCTGTTCGACTTCGACGTCCTCGCCGAGGGCCCCGAGGCCCTGGCCGCCCAATGGGACGCGCTCCGCATCGCGGCGCACGCGGGGCAACAGGAGATCGCGCTGAAAGCGGGAACAAATACGGGACTCGGACACCGGGTGCTGCTCGGTTTGTCGCCTTCCGACGACGGCACCGGCAACTGGTTCGCAACGCTCGCACAAGCGCGCGACGACGACTCCGCAGCGAATTCCCGGGATGCAGTCGCCCTGGGCGCCGCCGCACTCGTGATCGAGGCGGGCGAGGAGGGGTTCTTCGATATCGATTTCAAGGCCGGCCGCTGCCTGCTCAGCCCCACGTGGAAACGACTTCTTGGATACTCGCCTTCCGAACTCACGGACGACTATGGCACCTGGACCCGTCTGCTGCATCCCGAAGACTCCGGAGCGGCTCCCGACCGGCTCGTTCGCAAGGGCAAGGGCGCCGCGCACCGGGCCTTTTCAGTCGAGTTCAGGATGCGTCACCGCCTGGGCCACTGGGTCTGGCTGCAGGCCACGGGCGTGCAATTGACCGAAGAGGACGGCGTGCTCGAACGCGCCTGCGGCTTCATGGCCGACGTGTCCGAACGCAAGGAAATGGAGGAGTCGAGTCAGGCCGCGGATGAACGCATGCACAGCCTGGGAGGGGAAAGCCCCCTCGGCCTGTTTGACGCAAACTTCGAGACGGGGGAGTTCTGGTTGTCGGATTCGCTCAAACGCATGGTCGGCTACGATCCGGCGGAATTGCCCTCGGACGCAGAGACGCTGCTCGGGCTGCTGCCGGCTGAAGACGCCGAGGGTGGCCTTCCCTACTGGCTTGGTGCGCTGGGAGGCACAGCATCGGCACGCACAAGCGGATCAGGTCGACTCAGGCATCGCGACGGATGCTGGCTTCCCGTGTTCGTGGGGGGACACCGCTCCTATTCGCGCACCCGCGAGCTGGCCCGCTTTGTCGGTTACGTGTGCGAGTCGCCGCCGGCGGGCGATGGCATGTCCGCTGCGGGTCAGACTCCGGCGGCCATCGTGAAGGGTGCATTGGACACCCTGGCCGAGGGTGTGCTCGCGACCGATCCACGCGGCCGCATTGTCCTCTCGAACCTGGCGGCCGAGCGACTGCTGGGCCGGCCACGGGAGGAGATCGACGGGAAGACGGTGCCGGACGTATACCGGTTGGTGCACGGCGCG
>JAJXVO010000001.1 GCA_021782105.1 bacterium | reverse complement strand
CGTTGGCACGGGCAAGGGCACCATCTCCGTGGATTTCCCGGACGCCGACATCCGCACCATCCTCCGCAGCGTTGCCGATCTCTTTGAACTCAATCTCGTCATCCCGGACACCCTCCAGGGCAAGACGACGATCAAGCTGCGTGACGTTACCTGGAGGCAGATCTTCCAACTGGTCCTGAGCCCCGTCGGCTACACCTTCGTTGAAGACGGCAACATCATCCGGGTCGTGTCCAACGAGAGTCTTCAGCAGGAACCCACCAAGACCCGGGTCTTCATCCTCAACTACGCGCGCGCCTCCGACATCATGGCGACCGTCGGTTCACTGGTCGACCCCGCCGCCGGTGGCCGGATCGTCATCGACGCCCGTAGCAACGCCCTCGTCGTCACCGAGCGACCCTCGCGCCTGGACCGCATCAAGTCCATCATCGACAGCTTGGACAAGGCGACCGACCAGGTGATGATTGAGTCGAAGTTCGTCGAGATCACCGATTCCGACGTGAAGAATATCGGTGTGAACTGGAGTTCGCTGGGCGGTTATAAGCTGAGCGCGGCGCCCGGGGCAAACGGGCTCGCCACCTACGACCGAACCCAGCAGCAGGGCGTCCAAAATACGGGCAGCAATCAGTCGACCACCAACACCACGGCCAACACAGGCCAGAACGCAGGCACCTCGAACACCACCACGATCGGAACGAACAACGGCGTGCCCGCCAATGTGGTCAGCGACACCACAACTTCCGGCACGAGCAGCGACGGCAGCAATCAGGTAAGCGGTGCGCTCAACGCCCTGCAGTCTCTCACTGGGTCGACCTCCACGACACGGGCTCTGAGCGCCGTGTTTTCCGCGTCCGAATTCGACCTCGTGCTCAATGCGCTCTCGACCCTTCAGGGCACCCGCGTGGTCTCCAATCCGACGATCGTCACCCTGAACAATACGGAGGCGATGATCACGGTTGGCGAAAAATTCCCGATCCCGAAGTACACCTATAACCAGGAGCACGGCACCTTCGAGGTGAGCGGCTTCGATTGGCAGGATATCGGCGTCATCCTGCGGGTCACGCCCCAGGTCAATGCCCGCGGCTTCATCAAACTCGCAGTGCATCCCGAGGTCAGCCAGCAGAATGGAGTGACTAACTTTGGCGGAGCCGGAGGGGCGAGCATTCCGATCATCGCGACCCGTTCCGCCACGACCGAGGTTTCCCTGAAAGATGGTTATACGATGGGCCTGGGAGGGCTTCTGCAGCGAAACACGAACAATACGACCACCAAGGTTCCTGTTCTCGGCGACATTCCGTTGCTGGGCCGGCTGTTCTCAAATAAGTCGACCAACGTCACCACAACCAACCTGCTCATCTTCATCACCGCCAAGATCATTTCTGCCGACGGTGGATCGCCGGAACAGGTATTCGACACGAAGCAGCTGAGCGAGGCGCGCCTGCATAAGTCCGATCTCCCAGGATATCGCGATACGTCGATCGATCCCTATGTGCCCGAGCCCAAGGCCCCAGCGAAGAAAAAGGGAATCTTCCACTAGTCCGATTTCAGCGATTGGTCCGCGGCGCTGGCCGGGTCCGGTCGCTGGGAATCCGCTCGATTACGCTTGGTTGTGATCGTCCGCCGCCACTGAAAGGCGCGGGTGGGTCTGGGTAACAGCGCGCTGGCATTTCGGCGTGAGTTCCCTAAGGTGCCCCGGTCTATGTCGGCCGATCCGTCCACATCCGCGTTCGCGCCCGCGAACAAACCGCTCTTCGGCGAGGTGTTCAACCACCTCAAGCCGCACATGGCGGCGCTAGACCGGCTCCTGGCCGCTCAAATCGCCGAGTTCGAGCCGGAAATCCGGGCCATGGCCGATTACTGTATCGACACCTCTGGCAAGCGTATCCGCCCGGCGCTGGTCTTCCTCAGTTCGTGGCAGGAGGGACGCCCTCCCGTGGATGAACTCGTGAAGGCCGCCGCAGTGGTGGAACTCGTGCATTTGGCGACGCTCGTGCACGACGATATCATGGATGGTGCCGACGTGCGCCGAAACCGGAAGACCGCGTCTCGGGCCTATGGCTCCGCGGCGGCCGTGCTGCTGGGCGATGCCCTCTTTGCTCACGCCCTCCACCTCGCATCGCAGTATCCCACGCCCGAGGTCTGCCATGCCGTTTCATCGTCCACGCGCCGCGTCTGCGGAGGCGAGATCATCCAGACCCTGCGCCGCGGCACCACGGACGTCAGCCGCGACGACTATTACCGGGTCATCGACCTCAAGACTGCCGAGCTCTTCCGCGTGTCCTGCTTCCTCGGTGCCCGCCTCTCCGGCGCCGCCGCCGACGTCGTCGAATCCTCCGCCGCGTTCGGGCGGCACCTGGGCATCGCGTATCAGATTTATGACGACCTCGCCGACTTCTTCGGTGAGGAGAAGCGCATAGGCAAGACGCTCGGGACGGACCTCGCGAGCGGCAAGCTGACCCTTCCGCTGTTCGTGCTCGCGGACCGGCTTTCCGCCGCCGACCGGGATCTCCTGATGGAGGAGATCCGCGGGGAGCGCCCCTCCCAGCTCGACGAGCGGCTGCGACAGATGCGCGAACTCGGCGTGTGGGGTGCGGTGGCGGACGCGATCGAGGCCGAGCTCGGGCAGGCCGCTGCCGCCCTCGCCCCGTTCCCCGGACACCCGCCCGTGGCTCTGTTGATGCGGCTGTGCGATGTTCTTCGCGGGCAGGTCGCTTCGCTTCGCCCGGCTGGGGCCTGAGACGGGACTTCCGTCGAATGCAGCTCACGCCAGACGCGCTCGACCGGCTGCTCACCGAACTCGGACCGTCCCCGGTCGGCGATTCGACCGTCGCCTGCGTCTGCATCCGCCCCGCGCTCGACCAGCGCGCGTATCCCGCGGTGCTCGAACTCTCCGCCGCGCGCGGCGCCGTCGGCGACCGCTGGGAGCGGCGCACCTGGATGTACCTGCCCGACGGACGCCCCGACCCTCGCGTCCAGGTCGCCCTTTGCAACAGCCGGATCATCGACCTCGTGCGGCGCCTGGCCGGCACGGATCACCACCCCGGCGACACGCTGATGGCCGACCTCGACCTGTCCGAGGCCGCCTTGCCCGTCGGCGCCCGGCTCCGGGCGGGCACCGCGGTGATCGAAGTCAGCGACGTTGAGAACGACGCCTGCGCGAAGTTCGCCCGGCACTACGGCGAGGACTTTCTGTGCTGGATACGCCTCCCGGAAAACCGGTCCCGCCGCCTCCGCGGCGTCTTCGCCCGCGTCGTGCAGGACGGCGAGGTGCGCGTCGGCGACACGATCGTCCGGCTCTGAGGCTTCCGGTCACTGCCGCTGTCAGTGAGCCGTGGATATTCCGGCAGCGCGGCCGGCCGCAACCGGGCCGCGGGCTCGACTGCGCTGCTCTGCATTTGCCTCGGTGCTCAGCCAGTGCAACAGGGCCAGTGCGAAGCCCAGGATGGCAAGGCAGCTCGCAAATCGGGGAATGGCTGCGGGAAGGATCAGGTGGCCGGCCTCCCAAGGCATGGGCTGGGCGGCAAGCATCCACACGGCAAAGAACCACGCGAGGTGGGCACCGAGGATGAGGCGGGCCAGCCACCGGGTGGAAGGACGCGATGCCGGCAAACCACCGCCTGCTCACCGACGTCCTGCGCAAGTCCTGGGGCTTCGACGGTGCGGTCGTCGGCGATGTCGACGCGGTCGCCGATATCTGGGCCACCCACCACTACGCCCCCGACGCCGCCACGGCCTCCGCCCTCGCGCTCAAGGCCGGCAACGACCTGTGCTCCGGAACGACCTACGAGGCGCTCAATCAGCGCGACGCCGAACATGACCGGCGTCTCGCGAACTTCTTTTGACAGATGAGACAGTACGGCGCCAGGTCACGCCGACTAACAAGGGGACGGCAACACATCGACTTCGCGCACGGATCCCTCTTGTGAAGGAAAGGTCGCCGCCGGACGCTTCCCTCTGGGAATTCTCGGCCATCGCCCGAACAGGCGAGATTTTTCGCCTAGGGGAACGATGGGAATGACTTCACGCCCCAACCCATTACCCATACCCCGGCAAATTGCGTCTGGACGTCCTGGAATCCGGCTCGAATGAGATAGGTGCGGATTTCGGGTTCGGTGGAGCAACGGCTGATATGGGGCGGGCGCTCCTCGGGAGGAATGGCCGCGCTCGCCATGAACACCTGCCAGCCTATGTCGCTGTCGAGATTGGCGTTGTCGCAAAAGAAACGACCGCCGGGTTTCAGGATGCGGTAGGCTTCACGGACATAGTTGAAGCGGTCCCATTCCTGGAGATGCATGAAGACGACCGTGCAATACACCGCGTCAACGGAGGCGTCGGGAATGGGGGAGAGGTCGAAGCCGTTAATCGGCACCAGATCGACGTTGTTATGGCTGGCGAGACGATTCTTCGCATAGCCGAGCATCGCTTCGGAGACATCGCAACCGATCCAGCGGTGAACCTGCGGCGCCAGGGCTTGACCGACGCGGCCGACGCCGCATCCGATCTCAAGATACGTATCCATCGGATGGATTCCGAGGCACTTTCGGAGCCACATCAGGGTGATGTCGGTGGCCTCCTTGATTTTCTCGGGATCGGTATATCCGGCCACATGCATCAGTGCCGATTCCTCGGTCGCGGCCAGATGGTTCCAAGTGGCTTTGTAGGCGGAGGGATGGTCAGGCATGGGATCAAGTGGGACGGGAGGTAGGACCTTGGAGCGTCTGGTTTCCAGTTCAAGCCATGTTTTGTCTGCGGGATCGGCTGGTGGCGGGAGCGAAACGGTGGGCGGGAGTCGGTTGGGCCGCGGCCGCAGCGGCGCGGCCGGGCATCGCGATCATGCCCAATGCGAAAAGAACCCCGCCGAGCGCGGCGAGCAGGCCGCCGAACTTCCTGGCCGAGTAGGCGTACCACGAATACAGGCCGAACTCGGTGGGCTCCGAGAATGCCAGCCACGCCCCCGCGGGAATGCTCGCGTGGAGGCGAACCGGACCGATCGAGGGAATCCGGAGGTTTGCCGTCTGCCAGCGGTTGCCTGCGAAGTCCCCGATCTTGGGCGAGACGCGTCGTCCGTCTGCACCCTCGAGCCAGAGCGCGGTCGGCAGAAGGTTTCGGCTGCCCGCAAGCTGGAAATGGAGCACGGGGAGACAGGATGCGGGGAGTGACCGGCTGACGAACCGAGCCGGTCCGCGAACCGCGGTCCAAAACGGCGTATCAGGCGCGCCGGGGAGCGCACTCGTGCGGGACAGCTGGAAGCCCTGTGCTGAGCCTTCGGGCATCAGGGCGATCGGGGCGCGGATCCCCAAAGGAAGGAGGACGTGGATGGCAGGATCGGTGAGGACCTGGACCAGGTAGGCGGGATTTGGAAACGGCAGTTCGTCGACCGGAGCGCGATAGATGGGGCCCGGGTCGTTCGCGAGGACGGCCGCGCGAACGTGGCTGCGCTCCATTGCATTCCTCCTGGCGATGGGGCCATCGAGTTCGCGCATCGCGTACCGGCTTTGCGTTGCGAGGCCGGTGCCGACGACCGCCAGCCAGGCGAGCGCGAGCGCCGACCAGGCGACGGGCTTCGGTTTCCAGAGTGCGGCCAGGGCGAGGACGTTCACGCAGACCCCGAATGCGAGGAGGTCGAAATAGCGCGAGGCGTCGATGGAGGTCCCATGGCCCCGGCCGTAGGCGAGAAGCGCCACTTGAAGCAAGGCCCAGAGCGATAGCCCGAGCAGCACGGCCTCATGGGATTCGACCCAACGCCTGCGAATGCAGCCTGCGAGCAGAAGCATGGCGGGCGCCTGAACGAGCAGGGCGGTGAGGGCGAATCGATTGGACGGCCAGGCGAGTGCATGCAGCGCCGCATGCAGCCATTCGGCCGGGTTCGACGCCTCGAGCGTCGCATGCGCCGGGACGCGATGAACGCTGGCGACTCCTGCGAGGAAAACCGAAGCCAGCAGCGTCCACGAAGCCACGGTTTTTCCCGAGGGGCGCGAGCGGGCCAGCACCGTCGTTCCAACCTCGATAACGAGCACGGATGCGGGGGCCGCGAGGCCCGAGGCCATGGTCCCCAAGCCGACCACCGAAAAACCAAAACCCAGCCACCATCGCGCGCCCAGGGGCTTGGCTCCGGCAAGCGTCCAGATGGACGCCAGCGCCGACAGCTCCAGCAGGTAGAATTGGGATTGGAAACCGTCCAGACTGTTCTCCCAGGAGAAGGGCAGTGCGAAGGCGAGCGCCACCACGACGGATGCTGGAAGGAGGGTCCGCCGAGTCAGCCATGGTCCGGCGACGAGGAGCAGCACAGTCGCGATCGCAGCGTGGATCAGCGCATTGACGCTCATCTCAAGCAGCGGGTCCCACTGACGGTTCACGACGGCAAGTCCCAGGTTGATGAGCTTGGTGAGGACGATCCTGTGTTCGTTGTGATGGAGCCAGAAAGCGGATGCGTCGAGCGTCCCGTGACCCGCCGGGATGAGAATCACCCTGCCCTCGGCCTGCCACTGGTCCCAGAACGGCACGTCGCTACCGTGGTTTTGGATGAGCGACCACGTCGCTCCCAGCGAGACCAGGCCGACGGCGATGGCACAGAGCCAGATCGCGAGTCGGGCTTTGGCGGGGGAGGTGCGCATCGTAGGTTCAGGACCGGGCAAGGTCCGGCAGCCGGGGAGGGTAGGCAAAAGCGAAATCCTCCGAGTCCAGGCTGAGGTTCGGGTTGTAGGCGGGGTCCGTCAGCAGGGAATCGCCCCAGCGGGTCTTGATCGCCTCGATCTCGCGGCGGAAGCGCTCGACTTTCTCGGGGGTATTGTCGGAGCCGCGGGTCGCCGATTCATGATGAATTATCTCGGCGAAGGGCGTGTAGAGATTGCGGTAGCCGCGAGCCTGCACCCGCAGGCAGAAGTCCACATCGTTGAAAGCCACCGGCAGCGCCACCTCGTCGAGTCCGCCCACCTCCTCATAGACTTTGCGCCGGATCACGAGGCAGGCGGCCGTGACGGCGGAAAGGTTGTGGACGAGGTGCGGCCGGAACTGGTGGCCGGGCTCGTTGCGGTGAAAACGTTTGAAGCCATGCCCCGCCACGCCGCCCAACCCGACGATGACGCCGGCGTGTTGGACGGTCAGGTCGGGGAACAGCAGCCGCGTGCCCACCGCGCCGATTTCGGGACGCACAGCGTGGGACACCATCTCCGTGAGCCAGCCGCCATCGCGGATCTCGATATCGTTGTTGAGAAGGCAGAGAATCTCGCCCCTGGCCTCGCGCGCGGCAAAGTTATTGATCGCGGAATAATTGAAGGGATGTGGATAGCGGAGCAATCGCACAATGCCGTTGCGCTCGAGCTCGTCGAATAGGGCGAGCGCATCCGGCGCGTCCGAACGGTTGTCTACGAGGACGATCTCGAAGGGGGCATAGTCGGTCCGTGCCACCAACGATGCGATGCAGAGGCGCACCAAGTCCGCGGCATTGTGGCTGGCGATGAGGATCGAGACGAGGGGTCTCGTGAGAGGGAGTGCCAACCTTGCGCGCCAATGCCCGCCCGCCGTCTGCTCGAGGGTCGCCCGGACTCCCGTGCGCGCGTAGTGCTCGGTCAATGCCCGTTCCGCGGCCCGGGCGGCGTAGTCCTTTTGATCGGCTCCGACCGCGGTCGATCCGGGCACTGCACGCCAGTGGTAGAGGATGCGCGGGATGTGCCGTATCGAATCAGCCGATACCCGTTCGGAAAGCCTCAAAAACAGGTCCCAGTCCTGGCTGCCCTCGAAACCGGGGCGCATGCCGCCGAGCGCGCGGAGGGTCGCCGTGCGGAAAGCCGCGAGGTGACAGACGTAATTCTGGCTACTGAGCAAGTCGGGATTCCAGTCGGGCTTGAAATGTGGGTCGAAACGTCGGCCGAGTTCGTCGATCTTGTCTTCGTCGGAATAGACAAGTTCGGCGTCGGGGTGGGCGGCGAATTCCTCCGCGACCATCAGAAGCGAATGGGGGCGCAGTTCGTCGTCGTGGTCGAAGAGCACGCACAGTTCGCCGGTGGCGAGTTCGAGGGCGGAATTGGTGGCCTCGCAGATGTGACCGTTGCGTTCGCGCAAGCACAGGCGTATACGCAGATCCAGAGCGGCCGCGGCCTCGAGGATTGGGCGGATTCGGGGTTCGGTCGACGCGTCGTCGGCGATGCAGAGTTCCCAGCGCGGGTAGGCCTGCGCGCGGACTGACGCAAGGGCCCGCTCCAGCCAGCGAGGATCGGTATTAAAGACCGGCAAAAGCACCGAGATCAGAGGGCCGCTGGCGAGGAGGTCGGCGCGAGCCTTGAACGCCGCGAGATGCGACTCGGTGAGGGTATCGAATTTAGCCACCCAGTGGTCGTAGCTTCCCTTTGGCGGCTCAGTGGGCTCGGCCGTCAGGTCGATGTCGACGAAACGACGCCAGCGTCCGTTGCCGTCGAGTAGTTCGATGTCGAGGCGGCGGTCGTTCCCGTGCAGAAGGACTTCGATCCTGAAACCCGAGTTCGCCGCCTGTTGCCATTGCGGCATGACAGCGGCGATGTCGTGGCGCCCGAGTCCGTGGACGCCTTCGAATACCCGGTCGCCGACGCGAGCCCGGATTCCCATCGTCCGATCGACGTCCTCATAGAAACACCAGCCACGCACCGCGAAGGGTTCGTCCCGGATCCTCCAATGATGCGGCGCCTCGATGAAATAGTGGTAGCAGGTGGGCTCTGTGGGCGTCTCCGATGCGGACTTTGTTGTTGCCGAGGCGGAAGGCGCTTGGGAGGCCGTCCCGGCATGGCCTGGGTGGGCGCCCAGATCGCTGGCAAACGGATCCACTACCAGGCGTCTGGCCGCGCGCAGCGGGGCGGTCAGCGACCAGGATGCAGACGACTGCAGGCGTTTCAGTTTGTCCTCACGCTGCCGTAGGATAGCCGTGTTTTTTTCCAGTTCCTGCTGGAGCCGCTGGAGTTCCGCTTCGAGAGTCTGAATTCGGGCCCGCTCGGTGGAAGTTTTCCCCTCGAGCAGCCCGAGCGCGTGCCGCTCGCGCTTGCGGACCTCGTTGCATTGGGCCTCCGCCAGCACGGCTTCAGCCCAGAAGTGTCGGGCTTCGCGCCGGACTTCCTCCACCGTCTGCTCGCTGCGAACCCTGAGATCGGCGAGGACGCCCTCAAGTTGGGTGAGCCGGGGATGCCGGATCGCTCCGGCGGCATAGGGCCACAGCCGTTTCCAGATGGGATGAGCCCCTTCCAAATAAGGTGTGATGGCATCGAGCGCCGGCTGGAACTCTCCGCGTTGGCGATTTCGACCGGACTTGGCCACGGTGTAGGCGAACAGCGCTTTCGGGACCACTTCGAATCGGTGCCCGCGATCGAGCATTTTCAGGTAGCAGCGCCAGTCTTCGACTATCCCTCCGCTGGGAAAGCCGCCGACGTCCAGGAATGCCTGACGGTTCACGAGCGTGTTGGTGTCAGCGATCGTGTTCTCGAACATCGCGGCTTCCATGCAGGAACCTAGGGGCACGAAGAAATACCCGGGATCAAGCGACGGATCGACTCCTTGGCGGAGGGCGTGAAACGCGCAAGTCACCGCCATCGCGCCGGTGCGCGCGTAGGCCCGTGCGAGGGTTTCCACCATGTCGGGGCAGTAACGGTTGTCCGCGTCGCAGAATAGGAGTGTCTCGCTTTGCGCCACGCGGGCTGCCCAGTTGCGCGCGGCTGCGGGTCCGGCGTTTTGCTGCCGCAGGAACTGCCAGCCCTCCCTCGCGAAACGTCGTGCCGTCTCGTCGAAGGTCGCGACCGCCTCGGTGCTGCAGGAACCGTCGTCCACCACGATCAACTCGTCGGGCATCCGTGTTTGCGCGACGAGGTCCTCGAGGGCCGCCATTAGTTGCGCCGGCTGTTCGAAGTGGGGTATGCAGAGGGCGACGGTGGGAAATTTCGGAGCACGGACGAGGTCGGCGCGTGCCGCTTCCAGCGCCGACCGCAGAAGCGCCTTGAGATCTCCATTCATCGGGCCCGCGACGGATGATAGCGCCCAGCCTTGGGAACCCGTCCATTCGGAGTCTTTCGGGTCGAGGAAGATCACACCATCTGCGTCTGCAAGGGTCTTGCGTTCGAGAAAGTCGGTGGCCAGGTCTTCGCGTCCGAGTTCGGGAAACACATCGTTCTCAAGTCTACGACGTTTCCGCAGGGCTTCGATGGCCACGACGATCGCGCAACCAAACCGCGGCAACGCCGCGTGCCTTGCCGCAATCGGTTCCGCCGCATGGGACGGATCGCCGCCAAAAACAATGAGGTCAGGGGCGAGGTTCCCAAGCGCATACACGAGTTGCCAGCCGATTCGCAGAGCCTCGACGGCCGGGTGTACCGGTGCTTCGACCGGCAGCGGATGGTCCTCGATATGGGCATAGACCGCGCCTGCCTGTGTGCAGGCGGCCTGCAAATCCAGCTGTTCCTCGCGCTTGGCATGCTGGGTATGAAGCACGGTCCACTGGAAGTCGGGGGCTGCACAGGCCGACAGAAAGCTCCAGGTAGGAAACGGTCCGGACGCTTCGGATTCGGAAGCGCGGAGGGCGGAAAGCCGATGAACGACCAAGCAGGCGCGAATCATGAAGAGGCAATGCAAGGCATTTCTCTTCCGAAGGAAATCGGATAATTGGACTTCCCTTGGGTCATACGCGGAGGCCCTTTCGGAGCAGGGCGTGGACTAGCGCACTGTCGAACTGCACGTGGCGCATCCTCGACTGGAATTCTTCCTGGCTTGCGACCCTGCCGAGAGCGTTCCGCCTCAGCGTCTCTGATTCGGGGACGCCACTCTTCTCCATCTTAGTTCGCGTCTTCTGGGCCTCGTGCCAGCGGAACATGCCCAGGAACCACGGCAAGCGGGCAAACTTCGCCCCCGCCTTCTCGAAACGCTGGAGCAGATCCCAATCGAGGGCAAAGTGAAGCGACCGGTCGAGTCCGCCGACGCGGTCCCAGATCCTGCGTCGCCAGAACAGCGTCTCCTGGGGCACCATGTCGAAGTAGCGCAGGTCGTCGCATTGCCTCCGGGGCGTGATCCAGCGGCCGATCTCGCGGTCGGCTTCGTCGATCAGGATGCGGTGACCGTACACGACGTCGACTTTGGGGTGGCTCGCGAAGTAGCCGGCGACGAACCGCAGTGCCCCGGGTACATAGCGGTCATCGGAATTCAGATACGCCATGACGTCATCGGGACTCCCGGGAAGGTGCTCGAAACCGCGCGCGATCGCGTCGGCTTGACCGCCGTCCGGCGCGCTCTCCCAGTGGGCAACCTTTGCCGTTGGGGGACGATCGCCCCTGGCCACCTCCTTGCGGATGATGTCCGCGCTTCCGTCCGTTGAGCCGCCATCCTGCACTGCGTACGCGACCCGCACGCCGGTCTGCGATAGCACGCTGTCCATCGCCTGAGTGAGGAACGCGGCCTGGTTGAACGAGGGTGTGACGATCGCGAACCTCGGAAGTCGTTCGGAGCCGAGCCGCGGCGCGGGAAGGGGAGTGGGCCTGAGCGGCCGGGGTTCGTGCTGCTCGAAGCGAGCTATGGTGAGCCAGCCCAGGCAGGTCGTGCGCGAGACGAGAAATTCCTGGTCGTTCGGGGAGACGAGGTCCCAGGCCTGCGACGAACCGATCCAGGCGAGAATCCAGAACCGTCCGCGCCGCAGGACCTCCGCCAGGCTCTCGGCCGGCGGCGCGGCGAAAGGAAGTTCTGCGAATGTGCGCCAGACACCGTCCTCGCAACGGGCCTGCAGCTCGCAGGTGGTCGCCAGCGTCGGGAGGCGCACCGCGATCTCGAAACCCGACCGCCCGGCGCCCGGCTCCATAAACGCGTCCCGCACGTCGTCGCGGCGTAGTCCGTAGAGTCCCGCGTGGTGGCGCCAGCCGCAGCGCGCGCGCACGGCGACGACGGCGCCGGCGCGTGCGTAGCACCAGCCGCGCACGATCAGGCGCCGCGAGGCCGGCGCGAGGTCGACGGGCGCGTCGATCCAGTGACGGAAAAATTCCTCGAAACCGCTCATGAAGAGGGGCGCCCGCGCGCAGAAGCTCGGCGCTTTGCGAGGGGCGTCTGGTTGTCGATGGAGCGGAGTGCGGGCATGGGGCGATTGAGCGTCGGCCGCGGGGGGGATCAATCGAAAATTGGGGAACCGATGGCCCTTGCCCCTTTACACTATGGCCGGTCTTGCCTTGCCTTGCCATCCGATGTCCCTGCCCACGTTGATCCATGTCGACACGCCGACCCAGCAGTCGCTTGCAGGACGGTTCACCGTGTACGGATGGGTGGCGAGCGAGCGAGCGCTGCGCGCGGTTCGGGTGCTGTCGCCGCGGGGCACCCTTGCCCTCGAATGGGAACCCCGACCCGATGTGAGGCGCGTGCACGCGGCCTATGCGCACTCCAGCGGCTTCCGCGGCGCCATTGGTCCCGCGGACCTGTGCGACGGCGTCCTCAGGATCGAATGCGAGACGGAGGCGGAGACGGTGAGCGCAGACAAGCCGCTTCCGCCGCTGGCTGTTCCTGCCGACAAGGCTGCGAGGCTCGAACGCATCCGGCCGCGGCTCCGGACCGACCTGCCTTTCCGCGAGACGGCCTTCCATTTTGACTTCCTCACCGAGGAGGCGCGCCAGGCGTTCAATGTGGTCGACACTGATGCTGTGTCCGGCTTCGAGTATGCGCCCTCTGTGCGCGCGGAGATAGACAGGGTGGGCGACGGCCTCGTGCTCGACTGCGGTGCGGGCAACCGGCCCTCGACGCTGCCCAACGTGGTCAATCTCGAGATCGTTCCCTACCCGAGCACCGACGTGGTCTCCGTCGCGGAGCGCCTTCCGTTTCTGGACAACACGTTCTCGCTGGTGGTGTCGTGCGCGGTGCTCGAACACCTGAAGGACCCCTTTGCCGCCGCGCGGGAGATCGTGCGCGTCACCAGGCCGGGCGGCCTGATCTACGCCGACGTTCCCTTTCTCCAGCCGTTTCACGGGTATCCGTCGCACTATTACAACATGACGATGGAGGGCCTGAAGAACCTGTTTGCCGCGGATTGCGCGATCGAGCGGGCCTTCGTGCCGCACTACGGGAGTCCCGTTTGGACGCTCACCTGGTTCCTCAACAGCTATGCCGCCGGTCTTCCCGAGGAGACTCGCCGGCGTTTTCTCGACATGCGGGTGTCGGATCTCATGGCGCCCGCCGCGTCCTATCTCGACGAACCCTGGGTGCGGCAGCTCGCCGGCGAAAAGCAGGTCGAGCTGGCCTGTGCAAACTCCGTCGTGGCTCGGAAACGCTGAGCGGCATCCCGCCTCAGGCTCCGGAGTCGTCGTTGATCATGTCGATCGTCGCCTGGTTGAGGAAGAACAGCATGTCCAGCTCGCCGCGGGTGATGTGCAGGGCGCGGGCGACGGCGCGCTGGGCGTCGTCGAGTGGGCCCGACGGCAAGTCGTAATTGGCCGGGTTGGTGCCGCGCGTGAACGTCGCATGGAGTGCGATCAGTGTTTCAGCCCGCGCCTGTCGGTCGCGGGTGATCGCCGTAATCTGCTGAGGTGAGGAGCCCACGGTCTGCTGCGCGATTTCAGCCTGCTCGAGCCGGTTCACGAGTTCGTCGAATCGGAGCATGCGCTGCGTGATTGCGCTGCACAGCAGCCGGTCTCCTTTTGCCATGAGCTGGGGGTAGGAGTAGACGTTAAAACCGTCGGCATGGAGGCGGTCGATGACGTCCCGCCACGCCGCGATCATCTGCGAGGGGGCTGTGGGGGGGCGCCGGTATTCGATCCGAAAGTCGGCTGCGACAGGATGATCGCGGCGGATGTGGAGCAGCAGCGCCTGGACATCGGTGAGCGAATGCACGGAGCGGCCGAGTTCTTGCTCGATCGGGGCCACGACGATGGTGTTGAACTCGGGTTGCGCGATGAGGGTGTCGAGCGCGGCCGCTGCGGCTCGGGCGCGTCGTTGCTGCGGCAATACGCCGAGAAGGCCCAGGTAATCGCGGGTTGCGAGGCCGGCCAGCGCCACGAAGACCAGGAGAATGCAGGACAACAGCAAGGGGCGCCGCCAGAGTCGGCCGAACAGAGTGCGCCTATGATAAACTTTTTCGGTGGATTTGTACGGACTGGCGGGAGTTTGAGTCGTCATTGGCTGCGGGCCAGAATCTAGAGTTGGAGTAATAGTTTCGCAAGTGCATCCTTGCAGGATGCTTCGGTGGTCATGAGGAAAAACAGGTGATGGGAAAACTCGCGCCTTGCGGCGGGTGCGGCTCAGGGGAGGTCCCTCTGTCTGCCGCATTGACACCGGACGCCTGGCTCTCGCACAGTCACCCTTTTCCCTCCTTTACAGGCTCAGATCCCGCCACTCGTTACCACATGTCCCAGGTCATTGCCGTCATCGATTTCGGGTCCCAGTATACTCAGGTTATTGCGCGCCGTATTCGCGAGTGTCAGGTCTTCTCGAAGATCTATCATCACACGACCAAGGCGGAGCAGCTCAGGGCCGACGGAGTGATCGGAGTGATCCTTTCGGGGGGGCCGAGTTCGGTGTTTGCGAAAGGAGCACCGCGTCCGGATCCCGCGCTTTTCGAATTGGGCGTGCCGGTGCTCGGCATCTGCTACGGAATCCAGCTGATGGGGCATCTGCTGGGCGGGAAAGTCTCCCGCAGCACCCATCGCGAATATGGCCATGGGGTACTCAAGATCGGCAAACCCGGCCGGCTATTCGCAGGCCTCCCGAAGAGCCTGCGCGTCTGGAATTCGCATGGCGACCGCCTCATCGAACTCCCGCCCGGCTTTCGTGCGATCGGGACGACCGAGAATTCCGAGTTCGCCGCGATCGAGGACATCAAACGCAACTTCTACGGCATCCAGTTTCATCCCGAGGTTTTTCACACCGAGCGCGGGGTCGAGGTCGTCCGCAATTTTCTGGTCGGCGTATGCGGAGCGAAGCAGGACTGGACCACCAAGGACTTCATCCAGCACTCGATCGACACGATCCGGGCCACGGTCGGTAAATCGCGTGTCATCCTCGGACTTTCGGGTGGCGTCGACTCCTCTGTCGCAGCGGCGCTCATCCACAAGGCGATCGGACGCCAGCTCACCTGCGTTTTTGTCGACAACGGACTCCTGCGCAAGGGCGAGCGCGACTACGTCGAGAAGCTCTACGCGAAACACTTCCGCATCGATCTTCGGGTCGTCGACGCCTCGAAGCTTTTCCTCCGCCGCCTCAAGGGCGTGGCCGATCCCGAAAAGAAGCGCAAGGTCATCGGAAACACGTTTGTGGAGGTTTTTGAAAAGTCGCTCAAGTCTGTTGGTCATGCCGACTTTCTGGGCCAGGGCACGCTCTACCCGGACGTCATCGAGAGTGTGGCGATCGGAAACAATCCAGCTGCGCTGATCAAGTCTCACCACAACGTCGGAGGCCTGCCGGAGCGCATGAAGCTCAAGCTGCTGGAGCCGCTCCGCGAATTGTTCAAGGACGAGGTGCGCCGCGTCGGTACGGCCCTGGGGCTGCCCAAGGAGGTCGTCTGGCGGCAGCCTTTCCCGGGTCCGGGTCTTGGTGTGCGCGTGCTCGGAGCGATCTCCGGCGACCAGCTCGAGATCCTCAGGAATGCCGATGCCATCCTCCAAGAGGAAATGATGGAAAGCGGCTGGTACTACAAAGTCTGGCAGTCGTTCTGTGTGTTCCTGCCGGTGAAGTCGGTCGGCGTCATTGGGGACGAGCGCAATTATTCCTACGTGATCGCGATTCGCGTGGTTGAGAGCACCGACGCCATGACGGCGGACTGGACCCGCCTCCCGTACGATCTGATCCAGAAGATCTCGGGCCGCATCACCAACGAGGTGCGAGGGGTCTCTCGCGTCGTCTTCGACGTCAGTTCCAAGCCTCCCGCCACGATCGAATGGGAGTGAGCGCACGGCGTTCAGCCCCAGTCTGTGCACGAAAATCGGTCTGGTCCTGGGTTGCCGTAAGGCGCTTTTTTACAGTGAAAAACGCGGTTCCTGCTCCGCGTCGCCCTGTATCGGGTTGCTCTTGCCAGGAACCTGCTTTTGCCGTTGCGGTCGCCGGAGCTTTCTCGCTAACCGTAGTGTAAGCCATGCGCCTCAAACTCCTCTGCGTCCTTTTCGTCGCCGCTGTCGTGGGTGTTCCGAACTTGGCCAAGGCTGACGCGACGCCCTTCGACCTCGCGATCATTGCCAAGGCGCGAGCGTTCGTCGGGCCGGAGGCCACGCTCGAGTCGATCAAATCCATTCATTTCAGCGGACATCTGACCACCGATGACGGCGCTAAGGCCGCGCTGGATATCATGTTCAAGAAGCCCTGTTGCCAGCGCGTGGTCACCACGGGCGACAAGCAGATCGAGGTGACGGCGCTCGACGATTATGATGCCTGGCAGCGGATCTCGGACTCCAAGGATCTGAGGCATCGTACGCTGGCGATCCTGGGCAAGGATCAGATCCTGCGGCTGCGCGCCAATACCTTTGAAAACCTGTATTTTTTTCGTGGCGTCACCGATCCCTCCGACATCGACGACCTGGGCAGGACCGTGGTCGACGGAAAAAACGCGGTGAAATTGAGGTTCAGCTACGGTCCGGGGATCTATTTTGACCGCTTCTTCGACGTGGACACCGGCCAGCTGTTGCGCACCGAGACCGCTTTCGGCGACGTGATCGTCGAAGAGGGGGAGATCCTGGTCGACGGCGTGCGTTTCGCAAAACGGATCGTGACCACCTCGCCCAAGCCGGGCGGCGGCACCTACAAGATGACCGTGGAGTTCGACAAGGTTACCCTGAACGAGGAGATGCCCGAGAGCCTCTTCAGCGTGCCGCTCCCGACCTTCGACTGAACGCGCCCCGGCCGTCCTATCCCGCCCCCCGCCTCTCCAGTTTCCCGATGCGAATTCTCAGCGCTTCCTCCAAGACCTTTCACGACGATCTTGCAGCCTTCTGCCGCGGCGCGCTTGCGCCCAAGGAAATGACCGATTCGGTCGCCGCGATTCTGGCCGACGTGCGCGAGCGGGGCGACGCCGCCATCGCCTACTACGCTGCCAAGTTCGACGGCGCCAAACTCGCTCCCCGCAATTTCCGCGTGAAGACGGAAGACATCGTCGCAGCTGCCAAGCGCGTGGCGCCCGGCGACAAGAAGGCCATCCTGGCGTCCATCGAAAGCGTCCGCTCCTTCCACGAGAAGAGCCTTCCGAAAAACTGGACTGGAAAGAACCCCCATGGCGCCGAGGTTGGGGAACTCCATTTTCCGCTGCGTCGCGTGGGCATCAACGTCCCGCGCGGCCAGGTGCCGCTGCCTTCGACCGCCGTCATGACGACGACACTCGCCAAGATCGCCGGGGTTCCCGAGATCGCTGTTTTCACTCCCTGCGATTCCAATGGACGGGTCGCCGACATCCTGCTCGCCACGTTCCACTTTTGTGGTGTGGACGAGGTGTACCGGGTCGGGGGCGTGTACGGCGTCGGCGCGATGGCCTACGGAACGATGACGATCCCGGCCGTCGACAAGATCTACGGACCGAGCAACGCCTACGTCTGCGAGGCCATGCGCCAGGTGTTTGGAACTGCCGGCGTGGCCGGCCTTCCGGGCCCCAGCGAAGTCATGATCGTCGCCGACGACACGGCGCGCGCCGACTTTGCCGCCGCGGACCTGCTGGCCCAGGCGGAACACGGCTCCGGGAAAGAGAAGATCTACCTGGTGAGCACCTCGCGGGCCATGATCGACGAGATCCACAAGGAGGTCCTCGCCCAGCTCAAGACACTGAAGCGCGGCGAGCCGCTCAAGCATGCCCTCCAACATGGTTTCCTTTCCATCGAGGTGCCTTCGCTGTCCCGTGCGGCCGAGATTGCAAACTATGTCGCGCCGGAGCATCTGGAACTCCTGGTCAAGGATTCGTCCGTCAAGACGATGCTCTCCGAGATCACGACTGCGGGCGCCATCATGGTGGGAAATTTCACGCCGACCGCCCTGGGTGATTTCGTGGCGGGGCCCAGCCACGTGCTCCCGACGGGCCGCACGGGACGGTTTTTCAGCGGGCTGAGGGTCGCCGATTTCATGCGCAGGACCAGTCTGATCCGGTACGACAGGCCCAGCGTGAAAAAGGCGGCGCCCATCGTCGCCGCCTTTGCGGGGATGGAGCAGCTCGACGCCCATGGCCGCTCGGTGGCGATCCGCTGCGAGTGACCGGCGGCCCCGCGCGGTCCTGCGAATTGTCGGGTTGCCTTGCACGCCCCGAGCCTTCGTCTTGGGGTCCGGTTCGTCTCTTCCATGTCCGATTCCGACCTCCGCTCCCTCGCGCTTCCGCACCTCGCACGACTCCACGCCTACACGCCCGGACTTCAGCCGGGTGAATCCGGTTGGGTGAAACTGAATACGAACGAGTGTCCGTATTCGCCCAGCTCGCGCGTCGCGGAAGCCATCCGCCGCGAAGTGGGGGAGGACGGCGCCTCGCTCCGCCTCTACCCCAATCCCACCAGCCAGCCCCTGCGCTCTGCCGTCGCCCGCCTGCACGGCCTGAACGACGACCAGGTCTGCATCGGCAACGGCTCCGACGACATCCTCAACCTGATCGTCCGAGTCTTCTGCTCGGGCGCCGCACCCCTCGGGCAGACGAGTCCCAGCTACTCGCTTTATCCGGTGCTCGTGGAGATCCAGGACGGGCGCCTGGAGACGGTGCCGTTTGACCGCACGATGCACCTGCCCATTGAGCGCATCACCGCGTCATCGGCCCCCGCCTTCATCCTCACCACTCCCAACGCGCCCACCGGCGTTGGTTTTCCGAACGCCGACCTCGAGCGCATCCTCGCAGGCTACCGCGGCGTGCTGGTGGCCGACGAGGCCTACGCGCCCTTCGCGGCGGAGAACGCGCTGCCCCTGCTTGCGCGCCACCCGCGCCTCCTGGTCGTACGCACCCTGTCCAAGGCCTATGCCCTCGCCGGCATGCGTGTCGGCTATGCCCTCGGACATCCCGTGCTGATCGACCTGCTCGACCGGGTACGCGACAGCTACAACGTCAACCGCCTCTCCCAGGTCGCCGCCATCGCCGCGCTTCAGGATGTGCCGTATTACGACGGGGTCATCGCCCGCGTGAAGGCCACCCGCGACGCCTTCCTGGCGGACTTGGGCAACCGGGGCTGGTTCACTTATCCGAGCGAAACCAACTTCATTTTCACCGAGCCGCGCACGGCCCGCGGAGACTTCGGGCCGGCGGTCGCCAGGAGCCTCTACGATTTTCTCTGCGCCAACAAGGTTCTGGTCCGTTACTTCCCCAGCCACGCCTTGACCGCGTCCTTCCTGCGCATCAGCGTCGGCACCGACGCCGAGATGGGCGTCCTCAACCGCACAATCGAAGCATGGCTAAAAGCAGCAGCTCCCAACGCGTAGCCGCGGTCTCCCGAAAGACCGCTGAGACGGACATCGCGCTCTCCCTCGTAGTCGACGGCACGGGCGTCGCCAAGATCGACACGGGCATCCCGTTCTTCGATCACATGCTCACGCTGTTCGCAAAACACGGCTTGTTCGATCTTACCGTAAAGGCGAAGGGCGACGTGGCGGTCGACTACCACCACACCGTCGAGGACGTCGGGCTCGTGCTGGGCGACGCCTTCAAGCAGGCCCTTGGAGAAAAACGCGGCATCGTTCGCTACGGCTTCTTTTACCTCCCGATGGACGAATCGCTGGCCCGTGTGGTGGTGGATCTCAGCGGTCGCGCCTGCCTCGTGTACGAGGTCGAGCCGCCCAGCCAGTATGTCCGCGATTTCAATCTCATCCTCGTGAAGGAGTTCAGCCGCGCGTTTTCGAACGCGCTGGGATGCAACCTGCACGTGAAGCTTGAGTATGGGGAGGAGCCCCATCACGTCGCCGAGGCGATATTCAAGGGATTGGCGCGGGCCATGGACGCCGCCACGCGGATCGATTCGCGCATTGCGGGTGTCATGCCCAGCACCAAGGGCTCGCTCTGATTCGGTCTGGACGGGCCGCCGTCTGGCGCGCCCTCGGACTCCGGACTTGAAACGCCGGGCGCGTCCCCAGAGAACACAGGACTCATGCCCTTCATCGCCGTCATCGACAGCGGAATTTGCAACCTGCGCAGTGTCACCAAGGCCCTCGAAGTGGTGGGTGGCGAGGTGCGGGTCATCACGCGTCCGGACGAGGCGCGAGGCGCATCGGGGCTGGTGCTTCCGGGCGTCGGTGCGCTACGCGATTGTGTGGCGGCGCTCAGGGCGGACGGACTTGATGCGCTGGTGCGCGACTGGATTTCGGCTGACCGGCCCTTTTTGGGCGTGTGCCTCGGAATGCAGGCTCTCTTCGAACATTCGGAGGAGGGCGACGTGGAGGGACTGGGCGTGTTCCCGGGGAGGGTGCTGCGTTTCCGACTTCCTCCGGGCTACAAAGTCCCGCACATGGGCTGGAATACCGTGACCTTCACGCAGCCGGGCTCGCCCCTGGCCGCAGGTCTCTCGGTGGAGGGCGAATCGTTTTATTTCGTACACAGTTTCCACTGTGTGCCCGCCGATCGCTCGCTGGTGCTCGCCGAGTGCGACTACGGCGGCCGGTTCACCGCAGCCGTCGGGCGCGGACGGGTGTTCGCCACCCAGTTCCATCCCGAAAAAAGCCAGGCTAAAGGGTTGGCGATCTACCGGAATTTCGCGGGCTTCGCCTTTGGCGCAACCTGATTGCGAATAGCCCAACGGAACGCCTTGCCGGAGTGTCGTAGTCACTCCTCTGATACGAATCGCGGTTTTGCGGCCCGATGTGGCTGCTCCTTTTTTGCAGTGGCTCCATTAGGAGGGATAAAATTTTCGTGCTCGCGTCCGGGATTAGGAGGACTTGGTTTTACAAGTAGAATAACCTCTGATTTCCTCCAGATATGCCTTCTAACGCTATCCTTACCCTTGATGATAAGCAAATTACCCTACCGCTGATTGTCGGTACCGAGAATGAAAGGGCGTTGGATGTGCGCGCCCTGCGCGATAAAACGGGCTACATCACGTTCGACGAAGGCTATGGCAACACGGGCTCCTGTCAGAGTTCGATAACGTACATTGATGGCGAACAGGGAATTCTGCGGTATCGGGGCTATTCGATCGAGCAGCTCGCCCAGCAGTCCAATTTCATCGAGGTCGCGTACCTCATCATTCACGGCGAACTTCCGACTCTGGAGCAGCGGAAGCAGTTTTCGGGAATGCTCACGGAGAATTCCCCGATTCACTCGAGCATGGAGCACCTGTTCGAGAATTTTCCGGCCGATGCCCACCCGATGGCGATCCTGTCCGCGATGATCAACTCGCTGGGTTGCTACTACCCCCATCTGGCAACCAACGATCACGAGCGCGACGTTGAGACTTATTACGAGACGGCCGCCCAGATCATCTCCAAGGTGCGTTCGCTGGCTGCATGCTCTTTCCGGTCCAGTCGTGGTCTTCCCTTCATCTACCCCCGGCGGGACCTGCCTTACTGCGAGAACTTCCTGCACATGATGTTCTCGGAGCCGTACCACCAGTACGTGGCCAAGCCCGAAGTCGCCGCGGCGCTCAATCTCTTCCTCCTCCTGCATGCCGACCACGAGCAGAACTGCAGCACGTCGACGGTGCGCATGGTGGCGTCTTCCGGTGCGAATCTGTTTGCCTCGACGGCGGCCGGCGTATGCGCCCTTTGGGGTCCGCTGCATGGCGGCGCGAACATGGCCGTGATTGAGATGCTCAAGAGCATCCACGCCGAGGGCGACGACGGCACGAAGTTCGTGGAACAGGCCAAGTTGGGCAAGGCCGACAAGCGCCTCATGGGCTTCGGGCACCGCGTCTATAAAAATTACGATCCGCGCGCCAAGATCATCAAGCAGAGCTTCTACAGCGCCTTGTCGGCCCTGAAGATCAAGGACGACCCGCTCCTGAACATTGCGATGCGCCTCGAGGAGGCCGCGCTCAAGGACGACTATTTCCTCTCGCGCCGCCTGTATCCGAATGTCGACTTCTACTCGGGCCTGATCATGCGCGCCATCGGCATTCCGGAGAACATGTTCACCGTGATGTTTGCCATCGGACGCATGCCGGGCTGGATCGCCAACTGGAAGGAAGTCGCGTCGAATCCGAAGGGCAGGATCAACCGTCCCCGCCAAATCTACACCGGTTCGCAGAAGCGGGACTTCGTTCCCATCGACCAGCGCAGATAACGGAATAGTTTCCGCTCGGCGTTTGCTCGCCGCTGTCCAGTCCCCTGGTCGGCGGTCGCTTTTGAACCACAGGACACGGAGGGCGCACAGCCGGGAGGCTGAGCCTCAGGTGATTTCGTCGCGCGCCTCGCAGGTGAAGCGTTATTGCTGCGAATTTCTCCTGCCATCGGCTTTCTCCGTGATCTCTTCGGGCCTCGGTGGATCAGCCCCGGTCACGTCTTTGAGCTTCGGCTGATTTTCGCGGGTCAATTGGCGGTGCCGGGGTCGCGCAGCACCACGCGTTGGAAGCGGTGTAGTCCCAGGAGCGCGGGCGGCCAATGGTGGACGGCCGGACTGATCAGGTAGACTCGGGCACCGTAGAAGATGGGAACCACGGGGCATTGATCCAACAAAATGGCCTCGGCGCGTTGTTGGAGCTCGTGGCGCTGGTCGAGATCGAGCGTGTGTGCAGCCTGGCGGATGAGCGCGTCGTAGGCCGGATTCTTCCAGCCGGTCTGGTTCTTGCCGTTGTCGCCGACCCACAGATCCAAAAATGTGTTGGGATCCAGATAATCGCCGATCCAGCGGGAACTGGTGATCTGATAGGAGAGGGTTCGCTGGTTATCGAGCCAGGTTGCCTGTTCCAGTGGAGTGAGCACGGTTTCAATACCGAGTTCCTTGCGCCACATCTGCTGAATCGCCTCGATGGTCGCGCGATGGATGTCGTCGCTCTTGAACTGGATTTCGAGTCGCGGGAATCCCTTGCCGCCGGGGTAGCCGGCCTCGGCGAGCAGGAGGCGGGCCTCGTGCGCGTTGTCTGGGATTTTCGCGCGGGACACATAACCATCGGCGCCTGGCGGAGTCATTGAGGGTGCGGGGATCCGGCTTTGCTGGAGCACGGTCCGACAGATTGCCGTGCGGTCGATGGCCATGGCCAGAGCGCGACGGACCTTGGGGTTGTCGAGCGGGGGATGCGTCACGTTGAGCCGCAGGAAAAAGGTCTCGTAGAGCGGATCAATGCGCAGTTCGTTCGGGGCTTCCCGGCGGTAGGTGGCGATGCGTTCAGGACTGAGTTCGTAGATCATGTGCCGCTGGCCCGTGCGGAAGGCGCTCTCCTCGCTGGAGATGTTCTCGTACGGGAAAAACACGATCCGGTTCAGGCGTGTGTGCGCTGCATCCCAGTAATCGGGATTTCGCTCCACGGTGATCTGAACCCCGGGGCGCCACTCCACGAGGCGGAAGGGGCCGTTTGAAACGAGATGTCCGGGGCGGGTCCAGGCCGTGCCACGCTGGTCCCAGGCCCCCCAGCGTTCGATCGAGTGCCGGGGCACGGGAAACCACGGCTGGTTTGAAACGAGCGTGAGCATCCAAGGGCAGGGCGCGGCGAGTCGAAGCTCGAGCGTGTGGGCGTCGATCGCACGCGCCCCGAGTTGGGAAAAATCCGTCATCCTGCCCTCGTTGAGCGCCCGTGCGTTCTTCAGGGGCCACAGCATGTACGAATATTCCGAGGCCAGTTTCGGCGAGAGGATGCGGCGGAACGAAAATACGAAATCATGAGCCGTCAGCGGAGTTCCGTCGGACCAGCGGGCGTTTGGACGGAGATGAAAGGTCCACGTGAGCCCGTCGGGCGAACAGTTCCAGCTCTCGGCCGTGGCGGGGAGCGGCTTCGAAGTGCGCTCGTCGAGGACCGTGAGTCCCTCGAACAGGGAGACCATGATGTTCATGTCGGTGAACGCAGTCACCGTCTGCGGATCGAGGTCCTGCGGCTCCGCGCCGTTGCCCACGAGCAGAGTCTGAGTGCGGATTCCCGCCTGTGCGGCGGTCTCGCGTTTTGCGCATCCGACAAGAATGACTCCGACGATGAGCAGGACGGAGAAAACGAGACGATTTCTGGTTTCCATGACTGGCGATCAACCTGACGCCATGTCGCCGCTTTGTCACATCCCAAGGATCGGTTTGCCGTCGGCGCGCGGATACCGGACAGGGCAGGGAGCGCAGGAGACGGGCCCGTGCGCCATCGTCCTGCCGGGGCTCCCCGTGCGGTTGCCCGGGAGAGGGAATCGCCGTGACGTTTCGCTGGGTTGTGATTCTATGTCCCCAGGCGCGGCGCTGGAGTCCGGCTTCGTGGCCGCGCAAAATTCAGCCAAATTACGGAGGAAAATACATGACCATGCTGCGTGACGCCTATCGACAGAAATACGAAGCCCAGATTGAGGAACTCAACGCCCACCTGACCGTGATGAAGGCGCGGGCCAAACGGCTGGCGGCGGACGCGAAGATCGCGGCACACGAGGAGATTGCGGACACCGATGAGAAGCTCGCCGCACTCAAGACGCGCCTGTCGGCTCTTCGCAACGCCAGTGACACCGCGTGGAAGGACATGAAGGGCGGCGTGGATGCGGCCTGGACGGATCTGAACAAGGCGGCGAAGCGGGCTATGAAGCGATTTGGCACCACGCCTGCGAAGCCGCGATCTCGCTGATGTGGTTCTCCCAATTTCGCAGGATCAGCCGGGCGGTCGGCCACGCGCAGCGCTACCGCACGATCGTTGGCGTGTTTTTGAAGTATGGTTACGTCGACCTTGCGCAACATCTGCCGCTGTCGCGGCTATGGATTTGGCTTCGCACCAATCGATTTAGGCGGAGTTCTTCGCGTACTAACGACCTGCCGCGACCCGAGCGCCTGCGCATGGCCTTTGAGGAATTGGGACCGGCGTTCGTGAAGCTTGGGCAGTTGCTGGCAGGGCGGACGCGTCTGCTGCCGCGCGAGTACACCGATGAACTGGCGAAGCTGCATGACCAGGTGCCGCCTGTGCCCTTTCCGGAGATCGAGGCGGTCATCGCCGCCGAACTTCATCGGCCCCCGAGCGAGTGCTTCACCTCGATCGATCCGACTCCGCTGGGCGCCGCATCCATCGCCCAGGTGCATCGGGCAAACTGCGCGGAATGCGGCAGTGTGGTGATCAAGGTCCAGAGGCCCGACATCGATCGGATCGTCCGTGTGGACCTCGAGATCATGGTGCGCATCGCGGAGCTTCTCGAACGCAACCTGGAATCCTGGCAGCCTCATCAGCCCACGGCCATCGTGGCCGACTTTGCGCGGCGGATGGAGCAGGAACTGGATTTTTCCGCGGAGGCCGCCGCCATGGAGCGATTCGCCCGGCAGTTTGAGGGGGACCCCACGGTGTGCGTGCCGCGCGTGCTGCACGCGCTTTCGACGCGACGCATGCTGACGATGGAACGCATCGACGGCATACCTGCCACGCAGATTCAAGCCTTCGGACCCGCCGGGCTCGATCGGACGGAAATCGCCCATCGCCTGGCCAACCTGACCTTCCGCCAGATCTTCGTGCACGGGTTTTTTCATGGCGATCCGCATCCGGGAAACATCCACGTGCTGCAGGGGAACGTCATTTGTTTCCTCGATTTCGGGATGACCGGTTACCTGGTGCGCGAATTGCGCGACTCCCTGGCGTCGCTTCTTGTGGCGGTGGCGAAGCAGGACGAACGCGCGGCGACGACCGCGCTGGTCCACCTCGCGGGAGCCGAACTGGACCCGCCCAAGCCGGGGCTCGAGGCCGACATGGCTGAATTCATTCACCGCCACTTCTCGGGTACCATGCGGGATCTGGTGTTTCCCCGTCTCCTGCAGCACCTGCTGCGCATCAATGCCCGCCATTCGCTGACACTTCCCCCTGAGATCTTTCTGGTCATTAAGGTGCTGGGGCAGGTCGAGCACATCGTCAGCGTGCTGGATCCGGAGTTTAATTTTCTCGAGCAGGCCGGGCCGTTTGTACGCGAAATCTACGGACAGCGTGCACAGCCCAGCCGGATCGTGCGGGAACTGCTGCACTTCGGGGGCGATACGGTGGAGGCATTGCGGGCCCTGCCAATGGATTTTCGACGCATGGCGGCCCAGTTGCGCGACGGAAAGGCATCGGTGAATTTCCGCGTCGAGGGACTGCGGCCGCTCAACGACACGCTGGAGCGGACCACCAACCGCCTCGCCTTCGCGATCGTGCTCGCGGCGATGATCGTGGCGTCCGCGCTCATCATTCACGCGGGCATTTCTCCCAAATGGCACAACATTCCCGTGATCGGGTTGGTCGGCTATGTTTTCGCGGGCCTGATGGGGGCGACGCTCCTCATCTCGATGGTCCGGCACGGACGGATGTGAGCGCGGCGTCCGCGCGGCTCCAGGGCTCAGGAGCCGGCGGGGCTGAGCAGCACGCGCAGGCCTTCGCGGAACAGGTCGGGGGCCACGTCGTAGTGATCCCGTCCCTCGAAGCGCCGCGAGACCACGTCGAGGCCCGCGTAGGGCCGCGCCGATAGCTGCTGCTCGAAGAGCCTCAGGTCACCGGTCATCGATTCGGTGTCGAGCGTTCCAATACCCAAAAACAGACGCGCGCCGAGTTCCGGCGTATGGTCGCGATGGGCGGAGACGAGGCGGAGGAAGCTGCGGTTGTCCCACCAGATCGAGGGCGCTCCGGCCAGCACCCGGTTGAAGAAGGGCCGGGGTTGGAAGAGGGCGTGCAGCGCGATCAGCGCGCCGAGCGAATGCCCGGCGATGGCTCGCACGTCGCCGCGGAGCGGATAACGCGCGGAAAGTTCATCCCACAACGGACCGGTCAGATGGGCGAGGAAGCGATCGGCGCCGCCGCTTCCGGGCTCTTCCGGAGCCGCGGTCGGGGTGTAGTCGCGCCCGCGGCGGTTCTCGGGGCTGCCGAACGGGTGGCCATAGCCGATGGCTGCGATGACCGCGGGCGGAACCGCATTGTCTTCCCTCAGGCTGCGGTAGGCACGCACTGCCGCGTCGAACGCGTAGTCGCCATCCATGAATAACACCAGTGGCCAGGGACCCGGTCCGATCGTCGCATCGGGTGCGTCCACGGTGACGGCATAGTCGGTCTGGAGCTCCGAGGAGTGGGAAACGAAAGTGGGTCGGCGGGAGGTGATCTTGGGAGGCATGGCGGAGCAGGTGTCGACGCGGCGCACGATGAGCGGGCCGGGCCGAAATGCAACCTGCGCCGCCTGTGGCGGGGTGCATGACGGTCACCTGTTGACCCTCTCGACCTGCGAGATCGGGAGTCCAAGCCTGCGGACATGCGTACGCCCCTCCGCCTGCCCCTTGTCGCTGCCGGTTTGCTTTCCGCGCTTTCGGCCGGTGCTTCGACCGATTACAGGGTCCACCCCGTTCCATTCACCGAGGTTCGTCTGGACGGCGGGTTCTGGGGGACGCATCAGGAGATCAACCGTACGGTGACCCTTCCGTATGCGATGGACCAATGCGAGGCCTCGAACCGCCTGAAAAACTTCGACCTCGCGGCGGAGACGCTGCGCCGCAGGGCTGCGGGGGACGTGCATTTTCAGAACAAGCCCGCGACGATTTTTCCGTTCGACGACACCGACGCGTACAAGGTGATCGAGGCGGCCTCCTACATGCTGAGCATGCATCCCGACGCGGCGCTGTCCGCGCGGGTGGACGGCTGGATTGCGAGGATCGCCGCCGCCCAGGAGCCCGACGGCTACCTGTACACCTTCCGCACGATGCATCCGGACTCGCCGGCCCAGGCGTGGGTTGGCCAGAGGCGCTGGGAGAACGAGCCGAAGCTCAGCCATGAGCTCTACGATGCCGGGCATCTGTACGAGGCGGGGGTCGCGCACTATCTGGCAACGGGCAAGCGCACGCTGCTCGACGTCTGTCTGAAGAACGCGAACCTGCTCTGGCGTGATTTCGGCGACGGCAAACTGCGCGTGGCTCCCGGCCACGAGATTGTCGAGATGGGACTGGTGAAGCTGTATCGCGTGACTGGTGACGCACGCTGGCTCAAGCTTGCGAAGATCTTTCTCGATGCGCGCGGACCGGGTGGGCCGGCTTACAGCCAGCAGGACAGGCTGGTGGTCGATCAGACCGAGGCGGAGGGACACGCCGTGCGGGCGAATTACCTGTACTGCGGCATGGCGGACGTCGCGGCGCTCACGGGCGACGTTCGGTATCAGAACGCGATCGACCGGATCTGGGAGAACGTGGTCTCCAAAAAACTCTACCTGACCGGCGGAGTCGGTGCCCTTGCGGACGGCGAAGCCTATGGCGCGAACTATCAACTGCCGAACAACGCCTACAACGAAACCTGCGCCGCGGTGGCCCTCATGATGTGGAATCATCGGATGTTCCTGAGCACGGGTGACGCGCGTTACATGGATGTCTGCGAGCGCACGGCCTACAACGGATTTATCAGCGGCGTGTCGCTGTCGGGAAATCGTTTCTTCTACCCCAATCCGCTGGTCTACGACGGCAGTGCGAAGAACAACTATGGCTGCGCCGGACGCGCCCCGTGGTTTGGCTGCGCGTGCTGCCCGCCCAACCTGATGCGCCTGCTGGCGTCGCTCGGCGGCTATTTTTACGCGACCAAGGGCGACGCGCTGTACGTGAATCTTTACGGCGGCGGCGAGGCCTCGGTGTCGCTAGGCGGAGTCGCCGTGAAGGTCGACCAGACGACGGACTATCCCTGGCGGGGCGCGGTGCGGATCGCAGTGAATCCGGAACATCCCGTGTCGTTCACGTTGCGGCTGCGAATCCCAGGCTGGGCGCAGGGTCGGCCGGTGCCTTCGGACCTTTACCGCTACCAAGGCGGGGCGAAGGGCGATGGCTGGACTGTGAGCGTCGACGGTGCTCCGGTTCGTGGTGAGCTTCATCTCGGGTACCTCTCGATTACGCGCATCTGGAAACGCGGCGATGTCGTGGCCCTGAATCTGCCTATGCCGATTCGTGCCGTACTTGGAAATCCGCACATTGCGGCGACCGAGGGGCGAGTGGCTTTCGAACGGGGGCCGGTGGTCTACTGCGTCGAGGATCTCGCGCACGGAGAGACCGCGCCGGAGGCGATGGCGGTGGACGCACACGCCCGCGTCGAGTCCCGTTTCGAACCCAAGATGCTTGGGGGTGTGACGGTGCTGGACCTCAAGGTGGCGCAGGAACCGTCGCCAGTAATGGCGATTCCCTATTTTGCCTGGGACAATCGTGGACTCGCGCCGATGGCGGTGTGGCTGAAACGTGAAGGCCCGTGACCGGGGGTGGCGGGAGATGGGGCTTTCCATCATTGCCCAAGAGCGATAGCCTGAGAGAACCTTGAACGCGTTGCTGCTCTATCCCGAGTTTCCGGAGACATTCTGGAGCTTCAAGCATGCGTTGCGGTTTATTCACAAGCGCGCAGCGCTCCCTCCGCTCGGGTTGCTCACGGTGGCCGCCATGTTGCCACGCGATTGGAACCTGCGCCTGGTGGATATGAACGTGCAAAAACTGAAGGACGCGGACCTGCGCTGGGCCGACATGATTTTCGTCAGCGCCATGATCGCCCAGCGTGCCTCGGTGAACGAGACGCTCGCGCGCTGCTCCGCGCTGGGGAAACCGATCGTCGCGGGCGGACCGTTGTTCACGAGTGACCAGGACGGGTTTCCGGAGGTGACACACTTCATACTCAATGAGGCGGAGTTGACGCTTGCGCCGTTTCTCGCGGACCTTGCCGCAGGGAAGGCGCTGAGGGTCTACGCCAGCGCCGCGTTTGCGGATGTCCATGCCACCCCGCGGCCGCGCTGGGAGCTTGCCCGGCTGAGCTGTTACAGCTCGATGAGCGTCCAGTATTCGCGGGGATGTCCCTTCGACTGCGAATTCTGCGATGTGACCGCGAAATTTGGCCACCTCCCGAGGACGAAGACGGCTGCCCAGGTGCTCGCCGAACTCGCCGACCTGCGGCACTGCGGCTGGAAGGGCCCGGTCTTTTTTGTCGACGACAACCTGATCGGCAACAAGAGGACCCTGAAGCTGGAGCTGCTGCCGGCCCTGACTGCGTGGCAGCGTGCCAACGGGCGAAAGTTCCCGTTCTACACGGAGGCATCGATCAATCTCGCCGACGACTCCGTGCTCATGGAGCAGATGGCCGAGGCTGGGTTCGACACCGTGTTCGTGGGTATTGAAACTCCGGATGCGGCGGCCCTGGCCGAGTGCAACAAACGGCAAAACCAGGGGCGCGACCTTGTCGCGGATGTGAAGCGGATCCAGCGGGCGGGGCTCCAGGTTCAGGGTGGGTTCATCGTCGGTTTCGACAGCGACCTCCCATCGATCTTCCAGCGGCAAATCGACTTCATCCAGCAGAGCGGCGTCGTGACGGCCATGGTGGGCATTCTCAATGCCCTGCCCGGGACGCGGCTGCACGCCCGGCTGGATCGCGAGGGCAGGCTGCTGCACGACACGAGCGGCAACAACAGCGACGGCTCGCTTAATTTCACGCCGACGATGCCCGCACAGCAGCTGCTGGACGGGTATCGCGAAGTGCTGAGGCGGATCTACTCGCCCCATCCCTACTACCAGCGCGTCCGCACCTTCCTGCGGGAATACAAACGGCCGAAGATCACGGCGCCCGTGGAGTGGCGCCATCTTCTGGCGCTGCTGCTGTCGAGTGTGCGGCTGGGAGTGATCGGCCGCGAGCGGTTCGAGTATTGGGGGTTGCTTGCATGGACCGCCGCGCACCGTCCGAGGCTGATTCAGCTGGCCGTGACCTTCGCGATCTACGGGCACCATTTCCGCAAATGCTGCGCCGCGTTGCAGGTCACCTGAGGCGCTTGGTCAGAGCACAATAAAGGGAGCCGCGGTGGCTCCCTTCGAGATTGGATGCTGGGCGCTTTTCAGGGGGCGACGATCTCGTAGTCGATCGTGGCATCGCCAGCGGAGTCCCGGAAACTCAGGCGGCCGTCTGCGTACGTGGATGCGACCTGCCTTGCGCGGGTGCCATCGGGAACGAGCGCGAACACCCGTCTCGGGCCCGAACAGGCGAGTGAAAGGCTGGCGGGAATGCGCTCGGCGATCGTGGGGCCGTGTCCCCAGTTTCCCCCTACACTTGTGCGGTCCGAATTCCAGATCATGCCCTGGTTTTCGGCGCGGGCGACGAGCGTGACGAGGATGCGGCCGGACTCAGGGAGGGTCTTGCCGTCGAGCGAGACCGCCGTGACCGCGCCGAAGTTGCGACCGAAGCGGGGGCAGGAGACCTTGAGGGGACCGGCTGCTTGGTCCGCTCCGCCGATGAAACCCACGACGGCCGCGGCCTGCGGGGCGTCGATGATGAAGAGCTTGCCTGCGGGGCCGGCGACGACGCGAACCGGACCAGGGACGGGAGTGCCGACGCGGTCGACGCGAACGCGTTCGCCGGCTGGCAGGAAGGCGTCGCTCACCGAAAGCCGGGTATCGAGGAAGCCGATCGGACCCGTGGGGATGAGCCGTTTCCAGAGCGTGTCCTCGTGGTAAGCCTCGCTCCAAGGCGGCGTGCCGGGGCGCAGGACCGCTGCGGCAGGGGCGGCGGGGACGAGCGCCTCGCGGAAGACGAGCGTCGCGAAGCGCGACAGGCCCCATTTAGCCGGATGGTGCTGCTGGTCGAAGAAATTGCTGATCGCGCCGTGGTTGGGATTTCTGACGTCTCCCATCGCGAAGGGGTAAAGCCCGTCCCAATCCTGGCGTGCGGCGAAGGCGGCGAAGGTCGGATACATCTCCGACACAAAATCGGAGGGCGCGGGGTGGTCATATTCGCTGACCGTCAGGGGCTTCCCTGCGACGCGATTCATGGCGAGCCCGCCGAGTGCCCCGAAATTGCGGTCGGTGAACACGGCGAGTTGGGGGGAGTTGGCGATGGACCAGTGCGACAGGTTCCAAGCACCGCCGGCAAAACTGGGATGCTGCCAGTAGGCGTGACTGTCGGCGTAGTCGGAGCCCTGTTCGCGCCAGAGACCCTCGATCCCGCCGTACTCGATCTGGGTGATCGTGATGGGCGCCTTCACGTGAAGGTCGTTGCGGAGGTAGGCGCGCATCTCGTCGGCATACGAGCGTTCGGTATCGGCGAGGAAGGCAATCCAGTCGGCCCACTGGGCCTTGCTCGGAGTGATGGGCAGCGGCACGGTGCCTGCGCGTGCGGACTGGCCGCGCTGGAGTCCGGCGCCTGCGCAACCGGCGAAGAAACGAAGATTCTTGAGAGAGACGGTGCCTGTCGCCTGGCCCACGTTGAAGCTGAGAGCCCCCTTGGAGGCTCCCACGCCGTGGGCGGGGAAAACCACCCGTTCGTGGACCCATGCGGGCGTGAGTGCGAAGGTCTGCATGACGCCGAAACTGCGCCACTCGTCGCCGCCGGCGGGGTCGTTGCTGACGGACACCTGGATGGTCCGGGGCTTGTCGGCGCGGGCGTCGAATTCGATCGTGTAGACGCCACGGTCTTCCAGCGGGAGACCGCCGGTGGAGACCTGCACGTGCCAATCCTGTCCCGTCGTCTTCAGGACGCGGACCTTGAGCGTGGTGCCGTTTGATCCGGGAAGGATTTCGACCTGGCTGCCGTCGGTGAGGTGGGGCAGCCACTTCGCATCAGGCGCAAGAAGAGGGGCGGTGCCCGATGCGGCGGCGGGCTCCCAGGCGGCGGCGAGGGCGGCATCCGTGGCATAACGTTTGGCGAGCCAGGCGTTCCACATCGTCCGGATCTCGCCGCGGAAAGGCTCGGGGAAGGCGTCGATCCCCCTCCCGAGGTCTCGCGTCCAGTATCCGAGGAGCGAGTTCTCGTTGTTGGTCTCCACCGTCGCGACGGCGGGATCCTCGGCGAGGGAGTATCCGGTATACGGATTCACAGGGCCGAGGAATTCGCGGGCATAGAGCTTTTGCAGCTCGATCATGCGGCGGTCGGCCATGTCGATGCGTTTTTGAAAGTCGGGGAATTGTGAGACGGTCGTGGGGAAGCCGTCGGCGGCGACGAGCGTCTTGGACACCTTCAGATTGATGTCGATGTAGATGCCGCGGGCCTTGAAGGCGGCGACCAGACGGTGGATCTTGTCGAGCTGGGCGGGATCGATCTCGAGGTGATCGGCACGGTCCTTGCGCCAGATGCTCCCGCCGGTCTTGATCGCCCAGGGGTTGTCGAGATGGTGGAGCCGCACGATGTTGATGCCGTTGCGGGCGAACAGCTCGGCGAGTTCGTCGGCCCGCTTGGCGGACACGAAGGCGTCGTCGGCGGTGAGATTCGCGCCCCAGAAGCGGATGCGGTGGCCGTCACCGGTGACAAAGTGTCCGTCTTCGACGCGGATTCGGCCGTGCGCGCCGGCGGGAACGGCGTTGAGTCCGCTGGCATCGAGCGCGGAGCCTGCCTTGGGCATGACAAGCGGCCAGGCAAACCAGCCCTTGGGAACGGATTCCGATGCGCGGGCGGCGATGGAACCGAGGGCGAGTAGTCCGGCGAGCGTGAGCAGGTGGCGTCGGGAGACGGGAAAAACAGGGGTTGGCACGGATAAGGTGGGTTGGAAAAGGGACGATGGAGCGCCGTTCTTGCGTGGGCACTCAAGCGCAAAGACCCGGCGCGCCAATGAGACGAATGCGATCAATAGAGAAAAAGGCTGGGACGTGGCTCGATGCGATCCTTAGGGAGTGTCGATGGTTTGTTGCCCCGCACTCAGGGGCCAGGTGCGGCCGCCCCAGCAGAATGTTCCCGTCAGTCCCTGGGGAAGGTCGACGACCGCATGCAGCGCGGTCCCGGACTTCCGATCGAGAGTCACGCGGATGACCCCGTCCGGGTGAGGGACGGAACCTTGCACGTGGTGCAGTGGCCCGAGGTGGGGCGCGATGCGCACGGTTTTAAAGCCCGGACTGCCGGGCTCGATGCCACAGACGGTCGCGAGCAAATCGTAGACCGGAGAGGCGCTCCAGGCGTGGCAGTCGCTGCGCGGGTGATCGGGCGTCTCGGCAAAGGTGGTGAGGCCGGCGGCCAGCATGTCGCGCCAGGGTCCAAGCTGGGCGACGTAGTCGTTGCCGAGGCCGGCCATCGTCATCGCCCGGAGCAGGTAGAAGCGGAAATAGAGCGAGCAGGCGACGAGGCTGCGATCGTCGAGCGTACGCGTCATGAGTTCGCGTGCCGCGGTGCCCTTCACGGCGCCGGAGAGCACGGCCAGCGCGTTGGCATGCTGGCTGAATTCGCACTTGGCTGGCGTGTCGGCGAGCAGGCCGCGGTTCTGGTCCCAGCACAGCGCAAGGGTTGCTGCGCGCAGGGAACGGGCGAGCGTCTCGCAATGGCTTGCTTCGTCGGTCCTGCCGAAGGCCCTGAAGAGCTGGGCGGCCCGATCGAGCGTCAACGCATACTGGAGCGTCACGATTGCCGAACCGCCCGTCTCCGCGCCCCGCGGTTCTCCGCCCCGATCGAGCTGGTGGTCCCAGGGCCATTCCTTGGTCCAGTCGACAAACGACCAGTAGGGCAGCGGACCGAGCATGCCTGTCTTCGCATCCACGTGCCGCTCAAACCAGTCCAGCACGTCCCGAATGCCGCCGAGCCTCGCTTTCACGAAGGCGGGGTCGTCGCGGAGCATCCAGTAGTCATGGACCATCTCGACCCAATAGAGCGAAAAGGTGTCGATCACCTGCGGCGGATCGCTGGGGGCCCGGCTCTGCGTGAGTCCATCCGGGAGCCTCGAGCGGTCGGCGAGCTCGATCGCGTTGCGGACGAGGCGGTCGTCGCCCGACACATACAATGAAATGAGCGCCTGGATACGCGTGTCGCCCACATACTGCATGCGCTCGTAGTATGGGCAGTCCATGTAGGTCTCGAAGGCGCACAGCCGCGCGGTCCGCCAGCCGACGTTCCAGATCTTCCCGAGTTCGGGATCGTCGCTGCCAAAGGCCGCGTTGCGGTGGAACGGGTAGCCTGTCGCCATCCCCGCAAGGTCGTCGACCGTCAGCGGTTCGTCGCCGGTGGTCACCCGCAGTTCGAGGTAGCGGTAGCAGCGGACATCCAGGGGTTCGAAGCGACGATGTTGTCCGCTGTCGGCGATGAAGTGATCTTCGAGCCCGGAGAGGTGCTTGCCTTGGATCTCGTCGCGATTGCCTTTCCTGCCGTCCTTGTCGAACAGCGCCTCGGCGTAGGCGAGTGTGATCCTGGCGCCTCGCCCGCCGGTGACGGTCACGTACGGAAACGCGAGCGTTTCGAAACCCTGGTCCAGCAGGATCACGGCGTGGGTGTGGGCGGGCACCCGGAAGGGGGCGTGCCCAGTCGGAAAGGCGGCCGGGATGTCGACGCCCTCCGCGCGGCGCACGCTGGCCAAGTGCTGGAGCGTTTCGGGCAGCAGCGGAATGTTGCGCGGCGCGAGCCAGCGCACCAGGTCCGTGCCGTGATACCGAGGGGTTCCTCGGCCGAGCAGTCGCGGCGTTTCCCAGAGCGAGTCATCGAAAGACGCCTGCTCCCATCCCCAGGGGAAACGCCTTCCGTCCACGGCATCGCCCGGCCCTGCGACGTAGTAGCCGCGGATTTTCGCAGGATCGGGAGAGTCGGGTGTGCAGGCATCCGCGCGAAGGACCCTCCACGCCGTTCCAGTGTCGGCGACCCGCTCGGCCGGACCGTCGCCCTGAAGGAGAAACGCGGTGCCGTGACTGACGAGCGCCGCCGGACGGTATTCGCCGTAATTGACGACCTCGGCCGCGAGGACGTTTGCCCCAGGGTGCAGGTACGGAGCGAGGTCGACCGAGTCGTAACGCGTGAGCATCAGGTCGCTGCGCTCCGGTCCGAAGCAGACCGAATGTCCGTTTACGAAGAGGCGATAGCGGTTGTCGGCCGAGACATGCACGACGAAGCGACCGGGCGCCTTCGCGAGCTCGAAGGTCCGTCGGAACAGGAACACGCCGTAGTCGAAGGGTGACGCGTTGGGCGCAGCGATCCAGGAGGCGGGCCAGTTTTCGCGCATCAGGAGCGGTGCGGTCGGAGGACAGGCGGGCGCAAAGCGCGGACTTTGCCCGGCAAGCCCAAGGGCTGCCGACGAAAACAGGAGAGACGACAGAACGAGCAGACGTAGGGGGAGGTGTGGTTGCATGGCGTGCAGGGGCGGGGAGGGCATCATGTCTATCGATTTGCGAGCGCTTTGCCTAGACTTCCGCCACAATTGCATCGTGGCCCCGCGTGGCCCGTCGGATCCCGGTTTATGATTCAAACAGTTGAGACAGGGGACCTCCACGTTGACAGCAGGGACGATCAGGAGCGGCCTTGAAGGCCCCCCGTCACTCTCAGCACGCGGCGCTCCCGGCGCTGCGGACGAACCGCGTTCCCCCATGCCCTCGTTCAAATCCCCCCTGTTCCTCCTTCTCGGGCTGTTTTCAATGGCCCTCGTCTCCCAGGCATCCGCGTCCAACTACCGCAATTTCCACGTGGCGGTCTACGTCCGCGCGTATGAAGTCCGCAAGATGAAGGATCCCGCGTGGCTGCGTGCGCAATGGGATCTCGTCTCGTCGCAGGTGAAGATCGACAAGGTCTATCTCGAAACCTTTCGCGATGGCATCCTCGTGGATGACGCCACGCTCGCGGCGGCAAAAAAATTCTTCGAATCGCGGGGCGTCGAGGTGGCCGGCGGCATCGCGGCGGTGCGCAACGAGCGGAATCTCTTCGAGACGTTCTGCTACACTCAGCCCGCGCAGCGCGAAGAGTTCAAACGCGTCGTCCAGGCCACGGCGCGCAATTTCGATTCGTTCATCCTCGACGATTTCTTTTTCACCACCTGCACCTGCGACAGCTGCATCGCCGCGAAGGGGAACCAGTCGTGGACGCAGTTCCGTCTCGGCCTCATGACCGAGGTGGCCCGCGACCTCGTCCTGGCGGACGCTCGGGCCGTGAACCCGCGCGTGAAAATCACCATCAAGTTCCCGAACTGGTACGAACATTACCAGGGGTCGGGGTACAACCTCGGGACCGAGCCGGGCATGTTCGACCGCATCTACACGGGCACGGAGACGCGCGACCCTGTGATGACCGGACAGCATCTGCAGCAATACCAGAGCTACGAGATCTTCCGTTACCTTGAAAACGTCGCGCCAGGCCGCAATGGCGGGGGCTGGGTCGACACCGGCGCCCGCGGCAATGCTGACCGCTACGCCGAGCAGCTTTGGGACACGATGTTCGCCAAGGCCCCCGAGATCATGCTCTTCGCGCTCAATGAGCTCACCGAGCCCCTTCAGCCCTACGATCGCGCTCCCTGGCAGGGGCAGGGCACCTCGTTCGATTATGACCGAGCCGTCGCCGCGGTCCCGCACGGGGTCACCCCGACCCTCGCTTGTGTCGCAGGCCAGGCGCTCACGCTCGCCGACAAGGTCGTCGGGCACCTGGGCAACCCCGTGGGCGTCGCCTCGTACCGACCCTTCAACTCCCTCGGTGAGGACTATCTGCACAATGTCCTCGGCATGTGCGGAATTCCGGTGGAGCTGTATCCAAAATTTCCTGCCGCGGCCTCGGTCGTGCTGCTCACCGAGGACGCAAAGGCCGACCCCGCCATCGTGGCGGAGATCAAGGCCAAGCTGCTGGCCGGCGGCCGCGTCTTCATCACCTCCGGACTCCTGCACGCCCTGCAGGACAGGGGCCTGGGCGACATCGCCGAGCTGCGGTGTGGCGAGCGCCGCGCGTTTGTCGCGGATTTCAGCTATTGGGGAGGCGAGGACCGGATCGCCAAGCCGATGCTGATCCCGGAAGTCCGTTATCTCACCAACAACTCCTGGGACATCCTCAGTGCCCGCGCCTCCGGAATGGGCTACCCGCTCGTGCTCCAGCACGCGTACAACCGCGGCAAGCTCTATGTGCTGACGATTCCGGACAATCCGCTGGATCTTTATCGCCTGCCCCCGAACGTGCTTGACCGAATTCGCGAGCTTGTCTGCTCCGCCATGCCGGCCCGGCTGGAGGGACCCTCGAAGGTCGCGATCTTCGATTACGACAACGGCGCAGTGGTCGTGCAGAACTTTCGCGATGAGCCGGTCGCCGTGCGCGTGCACCTTGCAAATCCGACGCTTCCCGTGCGTGATGCGCTCGGCGGCCAGACGCTGCCCGCCTCGACAGTGCAGGGGCAGGCGGTGGTCGGGCTGGACATTCCACCCCATTCCATCCGCGTGCTCACGCGCGGGTGAACGTCTTCCGGACTCCGAAAATTATGCCCGATCAGGACCCCTTTCTTACCGATCCGCCCTTTGAGGGGCACCGCATCCTCGCCACGACCGCACCGCACGCCGCGGTGCTTCACCGTCGTGGCGACCGCTGGACGCTGTCCGGTTCCGGCCGCCTCTGGGGAGGGGACGCCAGGTTTCATTACGTGTGGAAGAAGGTCAGCGGAGACTTTGCCCTTGCCGCTTCGCTGCCCGAGGGTTCGCCCGCCGGCAGCGCGGGCCTGATGATTCGCGAGAGCCTGCAGGTCGCGTGCTCGGCGGCAGCCGCCTATCTGCTTCCTGGAGGCCGGCCCGTGCTGCAAACCTGCGATACGCCCGGCGCCGAAACCCGGGAATTGCTCGCAGGCTCCACCGGTCACCGACGCATCCGCATCGAGCGCCGCGGCTCCTATATCTCGATGTCGACGGCCGCGGACGACGGCACCTGGGCGCCCACCGGCGGCTCGATCCTTCTGCCCTTCAAAGGCAGCTTTTATCTCGGTGTGGCGGCCTGGGAATGTGGCGAGGGAGCAACCCTGGGATTCTCCGCGCCCGAATTCTTTGAGCTGAGCCCGGGATCCGACAGGCTGGTTTGCGCGCTCGAGGTCATGGAACTCGATACTCTTCGGCGTCGTGTCGTGTATCAGACAGACCAACACATCGAGGCGCCCAACTGGTCGCGCGACGGAGCCTCGCTCGTGTTCAACGGCGGCGGCCGGTTGTTCCGCATCGGGCAAGGCGGGGGCGCACCCCGGCCGATCGACACCGGCTTCGCGGTCCGGTGCAACAACGACCACGGCCTCTCGCCCGACGGCTCCCTGCTCGCGATCAGCGACCACTCCGAGGAAGGGCATTCCCTGATCTACGTCCTGCCCTCGTCCGGCGGCGCGCCCCGGCGGGTCACCCGCCCAGGTCCGTCCTATTGGCACGGCTGGTCGCCCGACGGTTCGACGCTGGCCTACTGCGCGCAGCGCGATGGGGTTTTTGGGATATTCACCATCCCGGCTGCCGGCGGAGACGAGCGCCGCGTCACGACCGCGGCCGCCGGAGGCCTGGATGACGGCCCGGATTATTCGCCGGACGGCCGTTGGATCTACTTCAACTCGGATCGCACGGGCCGCATGCAGATCTGGCGCGTGCATCCCGATGGCAAGGGCCTCGAACAGGTGACGTTCGACGCGTACAACAACTGGTTTGCCCATCCCTCTCCGGATGGGCGCCACTTGGTGCTCCTAAGCTACGAGCCCGACGTCGCCGGCCACCCGCCCAACAAGGATGTGCGTTTGCGGCTCCTTCCCTCCGCCGGCGGAGAGCCCCGCGTGCTCGCCTGCTTCTTCGGAGGGCAGGGGACAATCAACGTCCCATCCTGGTCGCCCGACTCGAAGCAGTTCGCCTACGTCACGTACCAGCTTTTCCCCAAGGCTTGAACCCGGGGGCGACGCGTCACAGGGACGCGCCTTTGAGCCCGTCCTTGAGGGCGCGCCAGCGTGCGAGACGCTCGACGATGCGCGCTTCCAGGCCGGCCGACTTGGGAGTGTACAGTGTAAGCGGGGTGTTCAGGTAATCCTGCCCCGTGATCGCTTCGGGAAAATCATGGGCGTAAAGGTAGCCTTTGCCGTGGCCCATGCGTTTGCTCGCCTGACCGCCCTTGTCGCGCAGTGCCACCGGCACCTCCTGGACGGGCTGCTCCTTGAGCGCGGCATGGGCGGCCGACAGCGCCAGGGTGGCCGAGTTGCTCTTCGGCGCGCAGGCGATGTGCAGCGTCGCATGGGCGAGCGTCAGCTCGGCCTCGGGCAGCCCCACGAAATCCACGGCGTGGTGCGCCGCGACCGCGAGCGGAAGCGCAAGCGGATCGGCCAGCCCGACGTCCTCGCTGGCAAGAATCACCAGCCGCCGTGCGATGAAGCGCGGGTCCTCGCCTCCCTCCAGCATCTTGGCGAGCCAGTACATGGCGGCATCCGGATCGCATCCCCGGCAGCTTTTGATGAATGCGGAAATCGTGTCGAAGTGCTCGTCCTCGTCGGCGTCGTAACGGATGCGCCGCTCCCGGGCGAACACCTCCAGCTCGGCGTCCGTGATCTCGCCGCTCTCCGGCAGACTCAGCGCGATCACCTCAAGCGCATTGAGCGCCCGGCGCAGGTCGCCGTCGCACAACCGGGCCAGCCGGACGAGCACGACATCCGATGCGGTAAGATGTCGCGACCCCAGGCCGCGCTCGGAATCGTCCAGCGCCGTGCGCATCACACCCGACATGGCCTCCGGCTTGAGGGGCTCCAGGCGAAAAAGGTGGCTGCGGGAGAGCAGGGGAGGGTTGACGTAAAAGCCGGGATTGTGGGTCGTTGCGCCGATGAGCCGCACGTTGCCCTCCTCGACGTCGGGCAGCAGCAGGTCCTGCTGTGCCTTGTTGAAGCGGTGCAGCTCATCGATGAAGAGGATGGTCGCCGAATCCGGCCTGCGACGGGCCTGCGCGAGGATGTCGCGGAGCTCCGCGACGTTGCTGAGCACGGCGTTCAGTCGCACGAAACGGCTTTTCGTCTCCGCCGCGATCGCCTCGGCGATGCTGGTTTTCCCGCACCCCGGAGGACCGTAGAAGAGCAGGCTGCCAAAGCGGTTTTGCGCCACCAGACGGGGAAGAAGATTGCCGGAGGCAGTGATGTGATCCTGCCCGACCACCTCTGCCAGGCATCGCGGCCTCATGCGAGCGGCGAGCGGTTGATGGCCCTTGGGAGCGACGTTCGCAGGCCCTGCGCCGCCCGCGCCCTCCTCGTCGAGGGGCGCACCGCCGAACAAATCTCCCTGGGCATCGTGCTGCATCGACTCCTTTGTGAGGGCTTTTCCCACGGAGGAAAGGGGAAAGCGGAGACTCGATAGGGAGGTTGGAAGGAAATCGAATGCTTGTAAGAAAGACAAAAAATAATTAACTAAATGAAATGAAAGAGAAGCCCCTCCGCCATCGCTCGCCGCTGCTTTGGATCGCGCTGCCGATGACGGGAGGGCTGGTGGCGGGGCGGATGGGGTATTCGCCGCCTGTTTCGGTCTCTCTTGGCTGCGCAATCCTGTGCGTGGCCGCGGCGGTTACGGCCGCCTGGGGAGCGGAACGCCGCTGGGCGCCGGCCTTCGCGTGTGCGCTCGCCTTCGCGGGACTCGCATCCTACCGGATCCATCGCAACCGGATCCAAATTTGGGAAACATTTCCGGCCCGTGAAATCCAGATGCTTGTGCGCTGCCAGCGTATATTCCCATCGCGGGATCCTGAGCGCCTGGCCGCTCTCGCGAGCGTGGTGCATGCGGATCGACACGTCTCGGAACTTGCGGGCCAGGCGGTCTATATCACTCTCGGGTGCGACCGTCGCGCTCCGCGACCTATCCGTGGAAGTCGCCTGCGGGTGCGTGGCGTGCTCGACAAGGTGCCCGCCGCCGCCAAACCGTACTCATTCGAAGGATACCTTTCGGACGTCGGCGTGAATTTTCGCGTGTCACGCGGTGACGTGCTGGGGGAGGAGGGCGTCCCGGGCCGCTACCGGCGCTTCTGCGCCCGGGCCGAGTCCCGATTTCACGCCATATTGGGCCTCGGCATCGAGCGTCGCCGTCCCGACCTCGCGGCGGTTCTCAGGGCGATGATGTTGGGGCAGACCGGCGAGATGAGCGCCTCGCAAAATCTGCTTTTCCTGCAAAGCGGCACCCTGCATCTCTTCGCGATCAGCGGGCTGCACATCGTGGCAATCGCCTTGGCCATCCACGGAATCCTCGCGAGCCTGCGTATCCCCCATGTGCTGCGGTTCTTTCTGGGATCGCTCGCACTGTGGCTGTACGTCGACATCACGGGAGCGGCCCCCTCCGCAGTGCGCGCGCTTCTGATGGTGGGTTTCGTCGAACTGGCGCTCCTGATCCGGCGGGGAATCAATCCGCTCGCCACGCTCACCACCGCCTGGGTGATCGTGCTCGCCGTGGCACCGCTGCAGTTTTTCACGGCGAGTTTCCAGATGAGCTATGGAATCGTCGCCGCGCTGCTGCTCGTCGGAGTGCCGCTGTTCGAGGCGTGGAAATCCGCGTGGCGACCTTTCGAGGGAATCCCAGAGGCCGGCCGAAGCTCGCCGCGACGGTTTGCGGCGTGGTTGGGCGGACATTTGCTCAGCTCGGCTGCCCTTGGCGCTTCCGCGTCACTCGTGGGTCTCGTGGCGGGTATCGCGTTTTTCCGGCTCTTCACGCCCGGCTCGATGCTCATCAACGTGGTGATGATCCCCGTCTCGACCCTGGTGATCTACTCGGGGTTTGCCTCGCTGCTCTTGGGCCTGCTCGGGCTGGAGACGTTCGCCGCTGTTTTCAACCACTCGGGCGCTTTGGTCCTGCTCGCCATGGAAGAAGGAATCCGTCAGGCGCTCCGCCTGCCGGGAATGTTTTTCCCGGGTCAGTTCAGGTGGGAGGGGCTCGGGGGGGCCAGCCTTGCCGCTCTGCTGGTCCTGTCCCTTGCCTGTTATGCATGGCCGGGGCGAAATCGGCCCCTGCGATGGGTTCCTCCCTTCGCTCTGTGCGCGCTGCTGCTCGCATTCGCCGTCCGGTATGGATGACCGCTTGCGTCTTGTCGCCGGGTGTGTTCCTTGGCATCGTTTTTCCCCCACATGAAGAGCGCTTACGAATTGGCCATGGAACGCCTTGCTCGGACCGAACCGCAGTCTGCACCCCTGACGGGCAGCCAGAAGGAACGGCTCGCCGAGATCGACCGCGTCTACAAGGGCAGGTGGGCCGAGCGTGAGATCTTCCTGAAAGCCAGGCTCACTGCGGCCCAAGCCGAGGGAAAGCTCGACGAAATCGAGAAAATCCAGCGGCAGCTTGGGGACGAAAAACTTCGCATCGAGGAAGAGCGGGATGCCGAGAAGGACCGCGTCCGAACGAAGGGGTGACGATGATCTCCGTTCTGGCCATTCTCGATGTCGGCAGCGGGGAGATAATGTGGATCCTCCTGATCGCGGTGCTGCTGTTCGGAGGCGACAAGCTTCCCGGTTTTGCGCGCGGCCTGGGTCGGGCCGTCAACGAATTCAAGAAGGCCAAGGGCGACGTGGAGAGGGAGATCTCGCGGGCGCTGCACGAGACACCCGTGGAGCCTCCCAGGCCCCAGCCGCCGCAATCCGTGCAACAGGTGATCTCGCCCCAGGATGCGAAGCTCTATCCCGAGCTGGCGCCGCCGGAGCCGCAGGTTCCGCGGGCAAATCCCCCTTCGCGCACGGGAGGTCCCGAGTCTCCGGGCTCCCAGCCGCCGACGGCAAGCTGAGGACCGCCGTCGGGGGGAGGCGTCGGAGCGACCGCGATTCGCGCATTGGTAAGATGGATACTCCCTACGACGAGCCCGTGCGGATCCCCATAGGACCCGAACTCGACCTGCACACGTTTGCCCCCGGCGAATTGGGGGTCGTCCTGCCTGCCTACCTGGAGGCGTGCGTGGAGCGCGGCCTCTCGGAGGTGCGCGTGATCCATGGCAAGGGCACGGGAGCGTTGCGAAATTCGGTGCTGACGATGCTGACTCGGTCTCCGTGGGTGCTTTCCTACCGTCAGGCGGACCCAGTCGCGGGAGGGTGGGGAGCCACCCTGGTCCGCCTCGATCTCAGACGGAGAAAAGTGAAAGACGCGGGCTGATGAGAAAATGTTACCCTCAAATTGGCCCAGTGGGGGGCGGGGTGAGGAAAGGACAAAAAATGAAAAATGAACGGGTTGCCGACGGGCAGGCCGTTTTGAGGGCTGCGCATTGCGCCACTGTTTTGGGAATTTTGACGAGCCCGGTGAGGAATTGGTGTTGACTTGGCTGGCGAAGTTTCGCGTTTTCGGCGTCTTCGTTTATGGCTTCCTAGCTCAATTGGTAGAGCAGCTGACTCTTAATCAGTTGGTTCGGGGTTCGAGTCCCCGGGGAGCCACCAACCTTGTGCCTTCCGGTGCAAGTTGGTCTGGTTCTTTGATTTGCCGAGTGTGGCTTATGCGCCCCGCAAGCGCGACACGCGCCTTTTTTTGCCGGCGTAGCTCAATGGCAGAGCACCTGTTTTGTAAACAGGTGGTTGCAGGTTCGACTCCCGTCGCCGGCTCCAGTCTTTGCCTCTCGCGTGCGCTGCATCCTCCTCCTCGGTCCGTTTTCTTAATTCCACTGCCCGATGGTGTAATGGTAGCACAGCAGATTCTGAATCTGTTTGTCTAGGTTCGATCCCTAGTCGGGCAGCCACTTGGTCAGCAATTTTCCCCATTCAGGCGCTCATGGATGCGCTTGATCTCCGAATCCTTGCTTCTAAGTTACCTCCTTTTCCCCGTCCCTTGCTTAGTTCCCTTCCAATCCCTGTCACGGTCCCTGCTTTTGGACCCGATGGCGAAATCCTTTGGACTTCGCCACGTTTTTCATGGTTTATTATTAACTGCCATGGAGAGGGTATTAGGAATTCTGAATCTCTACGCTCCGAGCTTGAGTTTTTCTAAAATCACCAGTGATCTTTTCGATTGTTAATAACGAATTTCATCTCAGTTAACCAAAACTTACACAACTCAACGTCCCAAAATCATGATTACTAGCACCCTGCCGATCGCATTCCTCATGGGCCAGTCTCCGATGGAGCTCTTCATCCACGGTGGTCCGATCATGTGGCCGATTCTTCTGATTTCGTTCATCGGCCTCACGGTTATTGTGGAACGCGTGCTCTTCATTATGCGCGAGAATGCGCATCGCGATCCCGAGGTCGTGGAAAAGATGCTCGAGAAGGTTGAGGCGCGCGATCTGGATTCCGCCGTTGCGATGGGCAAGAAGAGCCACGACTACGTCGCTCGCATCCTGGTGTACACGCTGACGAACCGCGAGTACTCGATGCACAACGCCTTCCTCCGCGCCTCGAATCAGGAGCTCACCCGCTTCCAGCAGGGTATGGCCATTCTCGACACCGTGATCACCGCGGCCCCGCTGCTCGGTTTGCTCGGTACGGTGAC